>JAJDVJ010000078.1 GCA_022826205.1 Silicimonas sp.
GAACTTGGCGTGACGCCCGAAATCGAGGCCTTCGATACCGGTCACCTCTGGTTCTCCAGCGCGCTCGTGGATGAAGGCGTGCTGAAGGCGCCGGCCTTGGCGCAGCTTTGCATGGGCGTGCCCTGGGGTGCGCCCGATGACTTGAACACGTTCATGGCCATGGTCAACAACGTGCCGGAGGGATGGACCTGGTCCGCCTTTTCGCTCGGCAGGCACCAGATGGCCTATGTCGCGGCTTCGGTGCTGGCGGGCGGCAACGTGCGCGTCGGCCTTGAAGACAATCTCTGGCTCGAAAAGGGCGTTCTCGCGACAAACGCGCAGCTGGTCGACCGGGCCGTGCGCATCATCGAGAACATGGGCGCGCGCGTGATCGGACCCGGCGAAGTGCGCAGCAAGCTCGGCCTGACCAAGCGAGCGCTCTTGGCGTGACCGGAGTGTCGTTGCGGGGTGGTTGAGTTCAGGAGCTTTGGGCCGGAAGGCCGCGTAATCCTTCCGGAACGCCAATTCGGGAGCCATTGCGTTTGGCGCTTTTGGGCGCCGCATTAGAAGGAAGGACAGGAGCATTGGGATGCGAAAACCCAACATCGTTGTCATAATGGCCGACCAGTTGGCGCCGCAGTTCACGGGCGCCTATGGCCATCCGGCAGCAAAGACGCCGCACATGGATGCGCTGGCCGCGCGGGGAATGCGGTTTGACGCGGCGTATTGCAATTCGCCGCTTTGCGCGCCCTCGCGCGCCGCTTTCATGTCCGGTCAATTGATCAGTCGGATTGGAGCATTTGACAACGCCAGCGAGTTTCCTGCCAGCGTTCCGACCTTCGCGCACTACCTGAAGGGCTTGGGCTATCGCACCTGTCTTTCGGGCAAGATGCACTTTGTCGGTCCCGATCAGAAGCACGGTTTCGAGGATCGCGTCACCACCGATATTTACCCCTCGGACTTTGCATGGACACCGAATTGGAACGCCAACGAGGAGCGGATCGACAAGTGGTATCATAACATGCAGACGGTGAAGGAGAGCGGCGTCGCCGTCGCGACGTTCCAGACCGACTACGATGACGAGGTTGAGTTTGCCGCCCGACGCTGGCTGATCGATCGGGGCCGTGACAGTGGTGCGGGCGAATGCGTGCCGTTCTGCCTGGTGGCAAGTTTCATCCACCCGCACGATCCATACGTGGCGAAGCAAGAATTCTGGGAACTATATGCTGAGGACAGGATCGAAATGCCTAGGACGACGCTTGGCCCGGACGAGCAGGATCCGTTTTCGCGGCGCGTCATGGACGGCATTGAGGCAAGCACGGTTCCCCTGACGGACGAAGAGGTTCGTCGAGCACGCCGTGCCTACTTGGCAAATGCAAGCTATTTCGACAGCAAGATCGGTGCGATCGTGAAGGCGCTGGAGGACATTGGCGAACTCGACAATACCATCGTAATCGTCACCTCGGATCATGGCGACATGCTTGGCGAGCGCGGGCTCTGGTACAAGATGACATTCTTCGAGCACTCCGCGCGAGTGCCGCTCATCATGGCAGGCCCGGGAGTGGCGCGTGGCGTGGCCCGGAACGCTTGCTCGCTGGTCGATCTCTTGCCCACGTTCCTCGAAATTGCGGGCGGGAAGGAGTGCATTCCGGATGGGCCCTTCGACGGGCGTTCGCTGATGTCGCTCGCTCGAGGCGAGACCGATTCCGTGGACGAGGTCATTGGCGAGTATTGCGCCGAAATGACACCATCGCCCGTGTTCATGATAAGGCGGGGCAACCTGAAGTACATTCATTGCGATGCCGATCCTCCGCAGCTCTTCGATCTTTCGACGGACCCAAACGAGATCGAGAATCTGGCAGAGCGTCCTGAATGGTCCGTCACCGCCAGGAGCTTTGCCGAAGAGGTTGCAGCGCGCTGGGACAGCGAGGCGCTTCGCCGGCAGGTCTTGAATTCGCAGCGATCGCGTCAATTGCTGAACGCCGCGATGGAGGCGGGGCCGGGCGAAGCGTGGGACTTCAACCCGCATCGCGATGCGTCAAAGGAATACGTGCGCAATCACATGGACTGGACAGTGGCGGCCGCGCGTTATCGCTTTCCACCAACGGACGGCGCATCCAAGGCAGAATGAACTATCGCCGTGCAAGTGCCGGCATCGCTGCGACAGGCAATTCGGACAGGAGAGGTTTTGCGGCAGCGCCTGCGTGGCGGCGTGTGCGAGTTCAATCGCGGCCATTCAACCGAAGACATCGAGGCCCTGAATGTTTGAGTTGTGCACAAGGTCGACGAATGCCCGCCATTCGTTCACCATCTGTCCCAAGCGATGTTGCATGTTGTCGATCTTGCACACGGTCCGTGGGTGTTGCGGTCGGGCTGCAGCACATGGCCCATTCACGACAGGCGGTCGGTCTGCTCGTCTCAATCGGTCGTTTGGGCAACCCCTGAAGCGATCCGAACGGTTCGATCCGGCGGGAAGCGATCACTGGGTTCAACGCGCGAGATCGCAGTCGGCATCAAAGCGAGACATCTCTTGCGGTCCACCGTTTTGATCTGGGCCCGCTGGTTGTAATTGACTACCTGCCTTCGCCCAACCAACAGCTCATGACTGTACGCTTCTCGATCCCGTAGCCTAGCCGTTCGTAGAAGCGGCGAACTTCCTCGTTGTCCTCGCGGATCATCAGCATGACCTTGCGAGCGCCAAATTTCCGCAGCCAGGTCTCAGCATGTTGCATCAGTCGTTTGCCTAGTCGCTGTGCGCGATACTCCGGCGCTACTGCGACATAGTAAACCCAGCCCCGATGGCCATCATATCCGGCCATGACGCTGCCTGCGATTCCACCACCATCACTCGTGATGGCTAGGAAAATTTCTGATGAGACACTTGTACGAGCGCTTCCGATGTCGTCGTACGGGTCGTTCCAGGGTCGCGTCAACCCACAGTCGCGCCAAAGTTCCGCAACCGCTTCCTCGTCCCCGTTTCGAATCCGGCGAATGGTGAACCCTGCCTGTCCATCGCTTGTCTCGTAAGGCGCAATTCCTGTCATTACTGTCTCCCAAGTAAACTTGGCTTCGGCGGCAGTGTTCACATTGTCGCGGGCACGGGTTCAATCATGGCCATCCGTCTGAGGACATCGAGGCCCTGAATGTTCCAGAAGTGCAGAAGGTCGATGAATACCCAGTTTTCGGTCAGCTTTCGTCCCTCGCGGCGGTACATGTCGATTACACGCATGTCGCTTTCACGATCAGTCGCCGACATGCCCATGAATCCGCCGTCGTGTTTCAGGGTCAGGTTGGGCCAGCCCACAAGACCGCCGAAACGGCCTTCGGCAATTATGGCCAAGTCCCTGTTGAACCGCCGCGTCCGGAAGGCGCTGCGAAACGGGCCGGAATGCTGCTTGGCATAACGCGAAATGGTGTAGGTTGCTCCGATCCCCGCAGGACCCCACCAGACCATGTCTTCGTTCCAGGTCCGGCGCAGTTCATCGACCAGTGGCTCCGTTCGCACAGTGTCCCAGCTGCAGATGTCGTCAAGCATCGCGTTTATGGCTGACAGCGTCGCTTCTCCTTCGGTCAGTTCCTGGGGGTCGTAGAGAAGCCCGTCGTGTGTCATGGGCCCGGGCTGTACCAGATGTGCGCCCGTCTGCGGAGCGAAGTGGTTCACGCCTGCCTGCAGCATCAGGTGCGGGATGTCGAAATACATCGCGGTCTCGGCGATGCGGTCGGCAGCAATCCTGTGAAAGGCCGCGTATCGGAGCAACGCGACCTTGCCAGTGGGCCGAATGCCAACCCATGGTTCGTCAAACAGCCCCATCAGGTGCCCCATTGTTCCGACCCAGACCGTCTCGAATCCATCTACCTGGTTGCGTCCGGCAAAGAACAGGTCGAGACGGCGCTGCAAAGACGTCAATGAGATCTTCAGCGGCACCCAGAATTGCTCAGCTACCTGCTTGCTCCCAATGATCTCGTTGAACGGATGGAATCCTCGCCACACGAGATCGGGTGCGCAGTGCTCGGCCATGGCAGCGGCCGTGTCTGACGATCCGGCGCGGTCGATTGCGTCGTAGAAGGCGCGCACGACCGCCTTTGCGTTCTGCAATTCGCTCAAGTGCGGGGCACTTCGCGGAGGCGTTCGAGTATGTCGATGCCCTGCATGGCAAAAAAATGCAGAAGATCGATGAATATCCAGTTCTCGGCCAGCAGGTCGCCTTCGCGCCTGTAAAGGTCGACGATGCGCATGTCGCTCGGCCTGTCGTTGGCAGGCATGCCCATGAACCCGCCCGTCGGACGCATGGTCATGCTCGGCCAGCCGAAAAAGCCGCCATAGTTGCCTTCGGCAAGCCTTGTCACATGTCCGTTATGCCTGATGAACTCCAATCCCTCTTCGAAAGGAATCGTGTGGCCGCGATGATAACCCTTGAAGAACGCGCTTGCGCCAATCCCGCCCGGGCCGAACCAGCACATGTCAGGTGGCCACCAGCGCTTGAGATGCTCGATCGGCGAAGCAGCCCCGAGGTCTATCAGTTCGTCGATCATGCCGTCGATGAGTTCAATCGTCTTTTGCCCGTCTGTAGGATCCTGCACGCCATGGAGCAACCCGTCATGGGTTCGTGGTCCCGGCGTCAGGATCGCCGCCCCGGTCTGCGGCGGGAGCGGCTGGAGTCCGGCCTGGTAGGCGAGGGCGATGAGGTCGGTGAAGCAGGCCGCTTCCATGATCGCTCCGTTTTCGACCCTGTGGAAGTCCACGTATCTCAGGAACGCGATCTTGCGGCTTGGCGGCATGCCGAGAAACGGCTGGTCCCAAAGGCCCATGAGATGGCCCATTTGCACCACCCAGAGACCGTGCTTGCCCGCCATGCGGTTCATGCCGGCAAAGAAGATGTCCGGTCGCCGCTGCCACGGTCCCATGGCACCTGCCAAGGGTTCAAGAAACACCTCGGCGACCGCGTCGGCCCCGGTCTGCTCGTTGAATGGATGCATGCCGCGCCAATGCATGCCTGGCACCGTGTTTTGAGCGTAGGCCGGGGCCAGCTGGCCCGGGGCCGCGGCATCGACCGCTTCGTAGTGGTCAAGGACGAGACGCTTGGCGTCCTGCAGGGCGTGCTCATCCATGGCGGGTTCCCTCTATCTGCATCATCAGGTCAAACTCGTTGAAGAGCTGCCATTCCCGAACAACTCGCCCGTCCTCGACACGCCACTGCGTGATCCCCCATATCTGGCAGTGCTTGCCGGTCGCTGCGCGGTAGATCGTGTCGCCGGAGTGCGTGCCTTCCGCGCTCCACCTCGTGGAAATCAGCCAGCCGTCGGCGTCATTTCCCATCCAGTAGACTTCATCGACCTGCAGCGCGACATCCGGAAAGGCGCTGCGCAGCTCGTTTGCATAATCGCGATAGGCGTCAGTGCCGGTGAATTCCCGATCGGTCGTGCCCTCGAAGCGCATGTCGGCATGATAGTGCGCGGCGACTGCCGAGCCGTCCCCGTTCCAGACGTTGTCATGGATCGATCGTGCAAAGGCATCGGGGTCGAAACCGTCGACCGGTTCGGCAAGTGACAAAGGCCGGGTGGGCGCTGCGGCACTTCGCAAACCGTCCCAGACCATCTGGTCCCGAGGCCAGCCCGGAGGCGGGTCCGCGGCAAGTCGTGCGGCCTCTTCCCAGAGGTCGAGGCCAAGCTGCTTGAGCATTGCCGACGTGTTGTACAGCACATGCTCAAGAAAGATGTCGTTTTCGAGCGCTACGCAATTGGCGATGACCGGGACGCTGACCCGAGCTCCTGTCGGCGGTCCGTAGCGGCTCGGATTGGTGTTGGTTCCTGTGATTCGAGTCAGATGGGATGTGTGGAAGCCCGCTGTGTCGTCGCCGGCCCAGATCACCTCTTCCGCATCGAGAATGATGTCGGGGAAGGCGCCGGTCGTGTGATGCGTATCGTCGATGATCTTCCTGCTGCCCCGCTGCAGCCCGTAGTCGTCGTAGACCATTGAATTCGGCGCGTAGCAGGCGTCGATGTATTCCACGTCGCGAGGCGCGCCTGCGTGATCTGCGCTCTCCCAGATCCTGTGGGTGATCCGCACGATGTAATCGATGACATTGCGGTAGCCGTCAAAGCCGCGCATGTCCTGTTCAGGCCCGTAGTCGTTTGGAATCCGTACGCGCCTGCCGCCGGTGTATCTCTCGATGGATATGTCGAAGTCCGAGGGCATGTGCCGACGTGCGAGCGGTCTCGCAGGGTGATGGTCGCGCGACATTTCCCTACCCCTTGACGGCGCCTGTAGTCAGGCCGCTGACGATTTGGCGCTGGAAGAACAGCACGAGGAAGAACAGCGGGACCATGGCCGAAACCACCGCGGCGACGGCGAACATGACCTGGCCCTGCTGGCGCACGGTGCCGAGGAAGCTGGCGATCTTGGGCACCATCGTCTGGTTTTCCTGGCTGAGCAGCACCGAAGTCACCGCGAAATCGTTGTAGGCCAGGAGGAAGCTGAACAGGCCGGTCGTGATTACGCCGGGCCACATCACGGGGATGATGACGTGGCGAAACGCCTGGAGGCGCGTGCAGCCGTCGACCAGCGCGCTTTCGTCCATGTCCTTTGGAATGTTCAGGAAGAAGGAATGCAGCATCCAGAGTGTGAAGGGCTGGTTGATAGCAACGAGCACGATGATCGTTGTCGGGAGATGTCCCCAGAGATTCCACTCGAAGAACGGGAGAAGATATCCAGAGACCAGAGTGATGTGCGGCATCGCGCGGAATACCAGCGCCGCCATCAGCAGCCAGAACGCGTAGCGGAATCCCGACCGCGCAAGGGCGTAGCCCCCAAGCGTGCCCATGGTCAGCGAGATGATGACCGTGAAAGTGACGACGATCACGGTGTTGAACGCGTTTCTCCAGAATTCCTGCTGGATCCATGCGCCGAAGTATCCGTTCCCGGTGAATGCGTCGCCAGTCTCCGTGATCGTGCGGACGCCGTAGAGCGCGTAGCGCCAGTCGGTCTTGGAGAAGAAGTCGCCTTGCACCTTGAATGAGCCCCAGACCGTCCAGATGAAGGGGCCAGTCGCGATCATCAGCCAGAAGACGATGAAAGCAGTGGAGAAGAATATGAGGCCGGGAGATCGGCGTTGGGCTACGGAGGCCATCCTTCAAACCACCTTTCTGCCGAATTCCTGCCAAGTGCGGATCAGGACCGGCATCAGCAGGACGACGACGCCAAGGATTGTCAGCAGCGACGTTGCCGCGGCGCTGCCGAACAGCTGTATGTCCCCGCCGCGCAGGTCGTTGAAGATGATCCAGGAAAGCGAAGTCGCCTTGGCCGAGGCCGAGAAGCCCACGATCGGCTCGAAGACCCGGAAATTGTCCATCAGTTGCATCAGCGTGATGAAGACGACGAGCGGCGTCATGTAGGGCACCACCACGTAACGCACGCGCTGCCATCTCGTGGCGCCGTCGATCTGAGCGGCTTCCAGCGTTTCCTGCGGCACGGTTTGCAGCCCGGCATAGAACACGATGAAGCTGAACGGCGCCGAATGCCAGATGCCGTAGACGATCAACATGATCCATGTAAGCGAATGGGACGCTTTCAGTGACAGCTGGTCGTCGTCGAAGATCCTTTGCAGCGCCGCCCCCAGGATGCCATCGGCATCCACCATCCAGAACAGGATCAGCGATCCGATGAGCGGGGTCACGATCATCGGCAGAAGCGAACAGAATATGGTCGGGCCCTTCACGAGTTGCGGCAATGCGTTGACGCCGAGGGCGATCGCCAGCCCCAGCACGATGACAAATGGCGTCACCACTGCCGTATAGGTGATCGTGAAGGCCAGGGCCTTGTAGAAAGGCAGATTCATCAGTCGCGCGCCGAAATCGTGCAGGCTCCCGGAGGCGTTCCAGGCCTCGCGAACTTCAGGAAAGGCGAGATGGCTGCGATTGGTGTATGTGCCGAGCCCGTTGAACTGGCCGAGCGGGCGTTCCTCTCGCAGTGCGGCCGTCGCTTCCTGGTCAACGGCCACGGACGATTCGCATTTGAACGGCGTGCAGTTCTCAACCTCGACCAGAACCTGGTCGTGCTCGACGAAGAGCGACTGGATGGTGACGGACACGAGCGGCATCGCGATGAACAGAAGCATCGCTGCAAGCGAGGGCAGTATGAACCAGAAGAAAGTCTTGTGCTTCACTGAAACCGTCCATCCTCCGGGGCCTGAGAGGAGCGTGCATCTCGGAATTCCCAGGCGAACCGGCTTTGGGTGCCGGGGCCGGCATGCCGGCCCCGGCGATCAAGGTCTATTGCAGGAAGCCCTTTTCCTGGGCTGCCGTGATGTAGGCGGCTTCAATGTCGGCAAGCGTCTGCTCGGCACTTTCGTTGCCCTGCAGGAAGTCCGGCAGTTCTGCGAAGAACGCACCGTGCAGAAGCCCCATGTAGGGCAGCATCGGATAGGGTTCGGCACCCGCCGCAGCCGTTGCGGAAATGCCGGTTGCGGCGATGCCGGGCTTGTAGGCGTCCATCAGCCAGACGGCTCTGTCGTTGTTGTCCCCTTCCATGACCATCTCGTTGGAGATGCCGTTTAACATTGCCAGGAACGTCGCTTCAGCATCTTCGTCAGAGATGTTCGCGGCGATGGTGAACCCATCCCACCAAAGGCTCGACGCCGGCGTGGTTCCGCCGGCAACGGTCATTGCGCCGACCGGAAGTGTGCCTGAGACGACCTCTTCCGTGGATCCTTCGCTGTCAAGCAATTGGCCCATCGAGGACCCCCACATCTGCGCCATGGCGAGATTGCCCGACTCCCAGATCGGTGCGACGACTCCCGTGTTGTAGGTCAGGAAGTCGGGATTCGAGAATTCGACCAGCGCCTTCAGCATGTTGAGGGCCGCGACGCCCTTCTCGTTGTTGACTGCGGGTTCCGCCGTGCCTGGCTTGAAGAACTCGCCGCCATGGCCAAGGTACATGTTCACGAATTCCTCGCCGAGATTCCAGTCAGCCATCGTCAGCATTGCGAACGGATGTTCCATAACGCCAGCTGCCTCAATCGCCTCGGCTGCGGCCAGAACGTCCTCGTAGGTCTCGGGAATGTCCAGCCCGACCTCGTCCAGGATGTCCTTGCGCACGACGAGGTGCTGGGCGTTGGCCATGAACGCGATCGCCATGATCTTGCCGTCGATGGTGATCAGCTGGTTCTTCTTGAGGTTCTGCCCGTGCTTGGCAACAAGATCGTCGAGCGGCCGGATGAGCCCTCCGTTCAGGAGCGGCACGACGGACGAGTTTGCAACGATCGCCGTCGTGTATTCCGACGGATTCGCTGTCATGGCCGCGACCTGGATGTCACGATGCTCGGTCGTGTGGTTCTTCGAAAACGTGACCGTTGAACTGGCGCACTCCTCGGCCTTGCTGACCACCGCGTGAAGCGCCGGAAAGTCGTTCGCGAGGACGCTGACGTTGCCGCTCGCGATCCCGCAATCGGCATGGGCCGCAGTCGCGACGCCAATGGTGACGGCTGCTCCGGCCGCCATTGTCTTCATCATGTTCATTGGATTACTTCCTCCCCAGAAATATTATCTGCGGACTAAAGCATGATGCGCGGCACTTGACAACGCGTTCATGACCCGTGTTCGGTCTGCCCTGCATGCGGCGCGTCCTGGCAGCTGATGAGCGATGCAATCGCGACATCGAATTGGCGGCATTCCCGGAAGGATTGGCTGCTTAGGCCCGGAAATCGACTCGCATGCAGGGAACATTATAGGCAGAAGGGACGGCAGCATGTCCAAGTCAGTGATCATCACGTGCGCGCCGACCGGCGGCATCCATACGCCGACCATGTCAGAATACCTGCCCGTCACGCCGGCCGAAATCGCGCGCGCGAGCATCGATGCGTCCGAGGCCGGTGCGTCGATCATCCATCTCCATGCACGCGACCCCGAGACGGGCAAGCCCGATCCACGTCCGGAGACGTTTCGGCAGTTCCTGCCGGTCATCAAGCAGTCGAGCGACGCCGTCATCAACATCTCGACCGGCGGCGGGCTTGGCATGTCGATGGACGAACGCCTCGCTGCCGCCACCTCTGCAAGCCCGGAAATGGCGTCCCTCAACATGGGGTCAATGAACTTCGGCATCTTCCCGATGCTGGATAGGTACAAGGATTGGAAGTTCGACTGGGAGCCGGAATTCCTGGCCATGACCCGAGATTTCATCTTCCCGAACACGTTTGCCACCATCGAGTACGCGCTGAAGGAACTCGGGGAGAAGCACGGGACGAGGTTCGAGTTCGAGTGCTACGACCTTGGCCATCTCTATAACGTCAAGTGGTTTGTCGATCAGGGAATGATCAAGCCGCCCTTCTTCATCCAGTTCGTGCTCGGAATTCTCGGGGGCGCAGGGGCGGAGCTGGAGAACCTGCAGCACCTGAACCGAATGGCCGACAAGCTCTTCGGGCCAGAGAACTATGAGTGGTCAGTGCTGGGGGCTGGACGGCAGCAGATGAACATGGCCACGCAAGCCGCCTTGCTTGGCGGCAATCTTCGCGTGGGTCTCGAGGACAGCCTCTACATCGGCAGAGGTGAACTCGCGGTATCGAATGCCCAGCAGGTCGAGAAGATTCGCACGATTGTCGAAGCGCTGGGCCTTGACGTTGCAACGCCTGACGAGGCGCGCGAAAGGCTCGGGCTCAAGGGCGGCGACAAGGTCGCGTTCTGACGCCGGACAGCTCCGAGGCCCAAGACTCCGGCATCTTGCCTTGTGGTCATCGGACCAAACGGCTAGGTCTGCGATTTGCGATTGGATGCACGTGCGCCAGTCCAACAGGGAGAGAGAGAAAATGAACCCAAAGACTATTGTGCGCCGCGCGGCGCTTGGCCTTGTTACGGCCGTATCTGCGACCCTTGCCATGGTCGCCATGGCCACCAGCCAGGGCATCGACCTGAAAGGCAAGAC
>JAJDVJ010000172.1 GCA_022826205.1 Silicimonas sp.
ATCTTCCTCTTCTCCTGCAGCGGAACCTGAACACCGGAGCAAAATGCCCGGATGAGAAGATGCTACTGGGAAAGGGAAAAGCCGGAAGGTGGGTCAAAATTGGACGCGACTCATGGGTCAGAATTGAACTGGACTTGACACTACTCGCATTTGACGCCAGGATCAAATCCACCTCAGCTGGAGTCCGTGACAAGACGCCTTGGCCTAGAACCAGATGCATCGCTCTTTGACATCTATGAAAAGCTCGTTGATGGCCTTTCAAATACGTTTTCCGCAATGAGCGAAATCATGGAAAGCGCTGGTAAGCTCAAATCCGTTCCGCACTAAATCACTAATGGTTGCCTCTCAACCGTTTCTTTCGCTGCCGAAAGTCGGTTCGATCTCCCGAAACGTTACTACGGCGACGCTGTTCTCCTCTCCAAACTTCGCAAACTGCAGGGGGGTCGCTTGGCTCATGAGCAGAATTCGTTCTATAGTGCTCACCTCGAAGCCGACAAACATCGAAAGCGCTTGGCGGTTTTCTTCAATTTCTTCGCAGCGGTTCAAATGCTTTCGAAGAAGGTCGGGTTTTCCGTTGGGCTTTATCTCGCCCTTGTACTTACTCAGCTGCCACGCAATGTCACCCATGGTTTTGGCGAAGGAAAGGTCCTTGCACTCGACGATCAGCACGCGTCTCTGGTCTTGGTTCCAAGCCAAGACATCGACATCACCAAAGCCCTGCTTCTTCGGACGAGAAAAAATCTGCCCATCTGACAGGTTCGCCTTGGCCTCCCAACCGCAGCGATGAAACTCAGAGGCCACCGTTTTATTAAATTCCTCTCCCTCACTGCCATTGATCCTGCCCATCCACTTGAACATGCTTCCGCCAGCACGAAAGAATTTCTGATCAAAATCACCGAGGCGTGCATCGGAGACGAACTTCAGGATGTGCATATATGTCATTGCCGGAGCAATAAGGCAGGTTGGATCTTCATCCGTGTCTAGTTGGATAATCGGTCGTGAGACTATTGAAAGTTGGCGCTGGAACCGCCAAGGGTGCCAGCTCGACTCCTCGAAACCTTTCGGCACATCGTTCCATGATGCTCTCGGCGTGAAGAGGAACGGTTCTACGCACACTCTTAACCGCTCTTCTTCTAGCCCCGTGTCGGTTGACAAACGTGTTATTAGCTCGGAGAGCAGCATTGGTATCACTGCCTTCCGATCAGTGTGTGCGATTGCCTCGAATCCGCCGATAATCGCTGCTATCTCGTCAATGGAAGAACCATATTCATCAAACCAGGCCTGTTCAAACATCTCGTCCAACTCCGATTTGTCCGATTTCGAGTGATCATCTGCCGAAGCCCCTAGCTGAGCATAGTTTTCGACGTAGGCATCAGCAGCATCGCGTAACGCCTGCGACTGAAAGCTCTGTCCAAAAGGTGTGATGATATTGTCTGAGAAGGAATGATTCATCATTACGTCGCCTGCAGGTGATATCTTTATCTCCGCAGGCATCATCCCTGCTTCCATAGCAACCGAGTAGCCTCCGAGGTGATGAAGCAGTGCGACGCGCGACATAAGTTGGGCAAGATCGTACCGCCCCGGGGTCAAACCAGCATCAAGCGGGCACTCTGATACGGCAGCTTCCACAACCAGTCTCGAAGCCATGCTCGCAGCATTCAGTTTGGCAATCGATTCCGACGCCTCAGCCGTCGCACCCCCCTCGACGGTACTCAGAGCATTCACCGAAGCGAAGGTTCTTCTCCAAGTTTCAAATTCTTTCATCGCAGCTTCATGGTTTAGAAGCAGGGCGTAGATCGTCTCAAAGCGGTTAAATTTGGAAAGAGAGCCTTTCAGTTCGTTCACAACTGCAAGAACCAGCTGGCGTAGATAAGTTTTGCAGTCCTCAAGTCCATTGATGTACAGACCCTGCGAAGGGTCACGGCACTTCCAACCTAAACCAAGGCGCGACTGCGCATCATCCAGAGATGTGATTTTGACGACTGATTTTGGCAGGTCGTCCCTAACGAAATCTCGGACGTTTGATACGGTAAAGCCGTGAAAGTGCCTTGCATGCTCAGAGGGCATCACGGCGCTTACAATATCCTCGGTCTGCGCGTCACCAAGAGCGTCTTGTAGCTGACCAAGAATACTGGAAACCATTGCACAGACAACGATCCGTTCTCCGAGATTATCGTGACGTTGCGCCGAGAGGAGATATCCCTCATGCAATTGAATTCTGGCAGCAGTATATCCCGCTATTTCGATCGGTTGCGCACTTACCTGGTTAGATATCTCCTTCTCATCGGGGATGGTCGTAGACTCGATGGGCATTTCATGGTCGTCAAATAGGGCCTCAAGGCAGACATTGAGGTTTTCCGTGATCACTGCTTCATCCAAATGTCGGAAAACCTGCTCGCTCCAGTGCATCACCATCGCAAGCATGTGGTAGCTCAGTGAAGCGTCCGTGCCTTGCGGGACACGGCCCTCAATCCAATAGGCTCCCTTTTTTCCTAAATAGACTGATCTCCACAAGTCGCCGCCGATACCTTCAAGGTCAACGTAAAAGGGCGATAGCTCATCGGTGCCGTATCTCGGCGTCCCACTGTTCCGCCTAAATCGCGAGAGCGTTCCATCGGGGCGTCTGAGCGTTTTTATGTGCGCGCCAAGATTTGCTCTCTGACGCAGGTTCAGATTTGAGTTAATCGGTAGATGAAGAAAGCTTTCTCCGGGAGTATCCAGAAAATCGTCCTGAAGCTTTTCATGTGGAATAATATGCCCGTGGTTCTCCTTCATCCACGCGTACAAGTTCAGTAATCCGTTAGCATTTAGAATTTCGATACCCATCGCTTCGGCACTGCGCTTTGCATCCAAAACACGGAATATCTCCAGTGGCGAAAACGAAGGGAGACGCGACAAAGTGAAAGCGTCAAAGGCAGGTATCATTTCAATGCGCCAGTTTGCTGGTAGTTCATGCAAACCAAACCCAAATCCGCGCCCCCAGCCACAGCCGATGACAAGGGTGATTGCCTCCCGATATCCCGCTCTTTCCGAAACCTTGCTATGTGCTTCCTCTATTGCGCGTCTTACAAAATCGGCCGTCTTGTCGAAGTCGTTGTGTCCTGCAAAAGTGCCGTCCTCATAGCCGTCGAAGCTATCGACCACGAAGACAACGTGAAGATATCTGCCAGAGTCGATTTCTTTCGTGGCATGAGACACATAAAGACCAGCATGTTTTGCAAGTTGGGGCGTAAGGCGAGTATCCCCCAAAAACGGCTCTGATGAGAAAAGACGAGTATATGCATTTGCAATTGAGGCGTGCAAAACCTCTTGCATGTCTGCTTCAATACATTGCTCAATGATGAAATGGCGGATTGCCAAGCCTGTGACGCTTGGCGCAAAAAATATCAGACCTTTCTTTGTCTCGTAAACCGGATGCGCCTCGACGGGGGTGTGACCAGGTTGGAGCTTGTCTAACAGCTCAAAGGCATCTTCATGAATGATGAATGGCTGTAGCTCTTGCCTTGTGACACCAATTTCATCCAGCTCATCGAACGAAAAGGTGACGTTCTTCATCAGCTGTGACCAGACTTCAGCGCCCGGCTTTCCAATTTTGGAAGCTGGTACTGTGTTCCCAACGAGGAACTCATCAACGCCAACTCGCTCAGCCAACGTCTGAGATACTCTCAAGAGCGCCCGCACCGAGTTTTTTAAAGCGAGATAGGCTCCACGATCGGGCATATCATCTAATGCATTCAGGAAAACCTGTGTTTGAAATGCGTTTCCTTCTGCGGTGCCTTCGAAAACCAGAAAAGATTCTGACGAGAGCGCAACCGGAGCGACGAAAACATCCTCTGCAGGTTCTTCCACGCGGCCACATGTGCCTTCATCAAGTTGGTTAAACCAAGCGGAGGCCTTTCCCGGAGTTATTGCAACCCGGCCCCGCGCGAACATAAGCGCGAGGTGGATAAGGATTTCAAGCCGTCGATTGTTAGACTGGAACTCAGGCAGCGTCAGCATCGCGCCAAAACATGCCAGGCAAGAACTAAGTGAACAGTGCATCATAGCCCGAGTGACTACGGGGTATTCTGCTGCGAAATCACCGTAGTCCCTGCTCAACTGTGGCATTGTGATTTCGTCAGTGTTTGGCTTGCCCGTCACCGATAGCTGCGCAGCACTCATGTCAGGAGGGCCAAACTTGCCTTTGATGAAGTCTGAAATCAGCTTAAATACGTCATCTTCTTCGTTCATTTTTGCGAAATCACTTGCTGCTCGTTGTGTCGCGTTTCAGTTGCAAGAACTGCGCCAAGCCGAGTTTCAGCGATAGTTATTACATCTGATATGCGCCGGGCTGCGGGAGGGAACGATAGTATCTTTCGTTTACTCTTACCACTGCTATCGAGGGGCCGCTGAGAAAACAGTGTTCAGTTCGAAGTTTTCCGATGACAGCAACTCAGACCAACGTCCACTTTGGCAAAGCTGCACTGTTGCATTGGCAAACACGCACAGAGTGTGGAACAGGCCGGTTGACCTCCTTGGTCGAGCAGGCAATCATGGATTTGGCCTAGCGCGTAGGCCGGTGTGCCCGCCATGCGAAGCAACGCAACGCGACTTTTTTTGGATACCATGCCTCTGGCAGGGTCCGATAAGCAGCGGGCACCTTTTCGGATCCAGTTCGGATATGGATCATGAAACCGACGTACTATCTCAAAAAAAGGCTTATCCCCTTGGCACAGGTGGCCCCACATCTTGTGTCTGAGGCGAGAGTACCGCAAAGTGCGGGGCAATTACGCCGCCATTCTGATGTTCCCGCTTGATTTCATGCCCGGATACCACTGCTCGAACTTGGCGCGGAGGGTGCCATCAAGGGTGCGTGTTCGAGTTTGCAGCATGAGGTGAGCACCGTGTGTTGACCAGCGCATCTGTTGTTTCTTGCCGAAGCGTTTTCCAACAACCGTGTTGACGGTGCTTTCGACGAAGCCTGTCGACACACGCTCGCCGTATCTGCGGCGCTCGGCGTAGTTTGGGATCATGTCCCGGTTGTTGGCGATGTAGGTTTCGAACTCGGCAGCGGTTTTGCGCAAGACCTTGATGCTGGCGTATTCCGTCTCGATCTCATCCAGGTCCATGACCAGATCCTCGATCGCCGTTTGGCCATCATGCAGGTTACCGTGCCACAGGTTGCCCTTGATCTGGCGCAGTTTGCGCGACAGGGCGGCAGCATCATCAGGATTGTGATGCTGTGATGCGCCAACCCCTTCACATATTGCTGCATCACGGTGATCCGCATGGTGACATGGAACCAGTCCAGGATATGCTCGGAGGCCGGGGCCATGTGCTGGGCCAGGTTGACAACCGTATCGCCGCCATCTGTCATGAACGTCACAGGCTGGTTTTCCTGCCAGCCCTGCTCTTTCAGGACCTCATGAAGTCGCCGTTTTGGCTTGGCGTCGTGACTTTGGACAAGGCCAAGGTAGCGGGTTGGGCGATCTGTTGGGATGGACTTTCCGACCGTCACCTCAAAATGGGACTGTCCGGCAACGCGGGATCGGACGTATCCACCGTCGATTCCGACGGTGATTGGGCCTTTTGGATTGGGTAACCGCTGCCGTAGACATGCGCTGGTCCCGATGAAGCTGAACCGCTCTTCAGACAGTTCAGAGTCCATGCGCGATGCAACGCGCCCAAGGTGCCTGCGGATCGTGTCCGGACTGAGCCGGTCGTCAACAGGCAGTACATCCTTGAGAATGTCTGCGGTGACGCCGAACGACACCAGCGAGCCCCATTTCGTCTCGAGCCAAAGCAGTTCTGGCGCGACATGGTCAGGGAGAAGATCAGTCAACGGACTGCAGGTCTTGGCGGGGCCGTTGTGACATGAGCAGCGATAAAATCGCGGGCTCGGGACCTCAACGTCGCCGAAAACAGTGCGATACCGGATATGGTTGCGCGCTTTGCAACGCAGCTTTCGCCTGCAGCACGGGCAGCACGCATGCTTGGTGCAGAATGCAGCACATTGCGCTGAGACGATTTCCTGCTGCAGCTTCAAGAGAAGCTGCTTGCTCTCAGCAATGGATAATCCGATGCCTCCAATCGTATCAGATGCCTTGGTGAGTGTGACGATGTTCTCGGTGTGGGCTGTTCCGTCCTGCCCAGTGATCGTGACATTGATCTCGAATTTCATTTTCCTGTTTTCCTGCCTGCTCGTTTTCAATCTCATGCGTCCCGGGCGCGCATGATCGCCTGTCTGCTTGTTCCCAGATCGCGGGCGACGGCCGAGACGGTTTCGCCCTTTGCAATGCGCGCCCGAACTTGCGCCTGTTGATCGGCCGTCAGCGCGGCTGGTCGCCCCAGCGGCTTTCCCTGCGCCTTGGTCCGGGCCAGGCCGGACTGTGTACGCTCGATCAGAAGATCCCGCTCGAACTGGGCGACGGCGTTATCTGCTGACGCATCAGGTCGCTATGGTCTCCGGCGCGAAACCGTTTGTTTACAGCACCCCGCAGAAACTTGCCTTCTACGAACGGCTTGCGGGCCACAATCCGTTCCATCGCCGCTTCCACATCGTCGGACATGAAGTCAGATACCGGGCGGTCTGGTGCATCCGCGGCCACGATATCTTCGAGAAAGCCTGCCATGATGTCCATGTCACGCCAAGCGTCATAACCCTCTGCTTCATCCCGGCGTTCAAGATATCCGAACGCGCCACCGCAATCCTCTGGCGGACAAGCGCCGGAACCGCCAATGCAAATGGGATGGAATTTCTTCGGGGGCGGGTCGATCGCTTCAACGCGGATCTCGTGCTCCCAATGATCCCCCATGTCATGGATGTAAGAGAACCGTTCGTTCACGCTGAAATCGAATTCCAGCAGGGGCACATCCGGATTCGCGGCATGCAACTCGAATGAGCCGTATCGCACCGCGTAGATATCGAAGACAAACAGATGAACGCCTTCCCAGCCCATCGTCACCTGAAAAATCCCGTGCAACTCGTGCAGGGTCGTTGAAACCGGCACCAGAACCCGCCGCCAGATCATCGGGCTGATCCCGATCAGGCGAATTTTCAGCTGAACGAATTCCGGAGCGGCTGACATCCGAAACCCTTGTCAGCATCAAGCCCAAGATTCAACTGCCCCACACTTTGCGGTAGTCTCGAGAATTTGGGGTCCTTTGCGGGACGGGGCGAAATGACACGCTAAACGTTGCTCGGCTGACCGGCCCTTCGCACAAGGCGTGGCAAATTCATGGAAGCGCCCAAATCTCCGCGTTTCGACACTGGCGCGAAGGACCGATCCGCAGGACACTCATCGAACGCATGAGTTTAAAATAGGCAATCATCTAATTGATGGTTAACTATTTTCGTGGATTCGCTTGATACAACATTCGCCGCCCTCGCTGACCCCACACGTCGCGCCATCATCGCGCATCTGACGCGAGGCGAAGACACTGTGAACGAACTGGTCTATCAAATTGATGTGTCGCATCCCACGATCTCTTCGCACGTCAAGGTTTTGGAGAACACTGGTCCGATTACCGGGGCAAGGTTCGCACAGACGGGCCCTTGCCGCTTGAACCCCGCCGACCTCAAGCCGATTTCCGAATGGCTGAAAGACTACGAGCGGTTCTGGGAGGAGACGATTGATCGCTTCGTCCACCCGTACCTGGGGCGCAAGTCATGATCATGGACATCGAGGACTACTTTGCGAAAGGATGTGGGCGTTGCGAGCGCTTCGATACGTCGGAGTGCTCAACCAAGAGGTGGGGGCAAGGACTGAGCGACCTTCGCCAGATTTGCCTGGCGGCCGATCTGATGGAGGCGATCAAGTGGGCACATCCCTGCTACATCTATGCGGGGCGGAATATCGCTATTGTCGGAGCTTTCAGGGAGGACTTTCGGCTCAGTTTCTTCGAAGCAGGGCTGATGACCGATCCGGCGCAGGTATTGGAGTGCCAAGGCCCAAACACGAAGCATCCAGACATGATCCGTTTCACGTCGAACGAACAACCGAGCGAAATGAATGGTGTGGTTGCCACTTATCTCGAAGAAGCAAAGGCCTATGCAGAGGCGGGCAAAAGGGCTCCAAGAGACACGACCGAGCCAAACCTGCCAGATGAACTGATCAAGGCATTGGATTCAGACCTGGAACTTGCGGAAGCTTTCCATGCACTGACGCCGGGCCGCCGCAAAGGCTATGTGATCAACCTGACTTCCGCGAAACGGTCCGAAACGCGTCACAATAGAATTGCGAAGTTTCGCGACAAGATCATTGCTGGAAAGGGCGCCATGGAGCGCTGAGGCCTTGCACTATCTCAACGAGATTTATCCGCACAAGATGGACTTGAGCTACAACACTGCCACGGATCCTGACAAATTTGAGTTCATGTCGCGCTGTTCAGGGTCCCGGGGCAGCACTGTCGAGCCATGAAGCGACCTGGTCATCCTCGAGACCGTAGATGACGGCTTGGGTTGGGTTTAGGTTCTTCAAGCGTTCCTCAACGATTTCGGCGAGGTTTGCGTGGTCGATGCCCGCCAGGTCCTCGAAGGCAGCCTCCACTCGCGCAGGCACGTCTGCAATGGCTGCGCCTTCCGTGACGATGCCCCTGATGCACTCCGAGATTCGCTGGCTCTCCTGGATCTCCATCCGTCTCGGAAGGCGCTGGCTTGACCAAGCAGCCTGATAGTGCGGAGCCGTGGACTCGTAGTTCTCCGCGACCGCCTCGGCCAGAAGTTCCGTACTGGCGGTCTCGTAGAAGGCAATCAGGCCGAGGATGTAGGCGTCCCTGTCGATTCCGACGAAAGAAAGCGGCGGCATCCCGGCGACCAGCAGTGGCACATTGGAGAGCAGTCGTCCCATGCGCTTGTTTCCGTCGCCGAACGCCTGAAGGTATGACGTGGCAGTCAGCAGAAAAAAGGAAGTCTCGAAAGGGTCGTCGATCTCCGCTGCGCGTGAAAGGATCTGGCATTGCTGATTAGTCAACTCGCCAACGTCGTCGCTGGGCGTGTAGGAAGATGAGCTTATCCGGACGCCGTGGCTGCGCACGCGACCGACTTCTCCCGGATCCATAAGGCCGTTCATCATCAATGCGTGGAGGCGATGGGCCTCGGTGACGTCGGGAATGCCGTCACCGAGATGATCAAGCATGCGCCCGATGGCACGCTTGTGGTTGAGGAGCATCAGCGCCTCGGCCCTGTCATGACCGTCGGCCTCTTGTCCGAAACGTATCAGGATCTCGGTTTCTAGTAGGTCATAGGTGTTGCCTTCCAGCCTGGAGGAGGCCCAACTGAGATCGATCATCAAGCGTTCGGCGATCTGTCGACTGTATGTGGAAGCATCGAGATTTCCCCTGACGCCCTTGCTGGCGGCGGCCATCCTGCCGCGCAGGCTCTGTCGCATCCAAGCGGTCCTGTTTGGCTGGTACGCCGCGATTCTGAAGGCATCGAATGGCTGGGGAAGGCGCGCTTGGGGCGGAGTGGCGAAATGTCGGGCCACATCAGACAATGCAAAGCGCGAGCCCTTCGTCTTTCCCTTGCGTGCAACGATTCCCTGTTTGATCAGCCGCGTCATCGCGCGCGATACCGTGGGCTGGCTCGGCGCATCCGGCAGACCGTTAATGAGTTCAGTCTGGCTGATCGGCTCGCGTTGCCGCAGAAGCCGGTTGACGATCTGTTTCTCAAGAGGCGGGATCTTGCGGAGTTCGATAATGGGACGCATGGTGTCCGTAGTCACAAAATTCATTTTGCATATCTTACAATTTATTCATTATTCATTCAAGAAAGCCATGCGGCCTATGCGTGCCAACGGACACTTTGACAAAATTGCATGAAGTCTCTAAAGTAACTATCTGATATAAAAGTTATACACAATTTTGATTTGCGCCGGACCATTCGTTCTTTTCATTCAGGAAGCTCTGCATATGGGCAGAGTTATGCTGACTAGAAGTTACAGCATCCGTCTGGTGCATGCAGGAAATTTAACATAATGCGCCTTATGCGACTCTTGCCTCAACCCAAGGCATAGCCCGCACTGCGCACGGTGCGGACCGGATTGGTCCCACCATGCTTGCAAAGAGCCTTCCGAAGCCTTCCAACGTGAACATCGACCGTACGCGTATCCACGTAGATGTCCCGACCCCACACGCGGTCAAGCAGTTGCTCCCGCGACCAGACCCGGCCCGGCCTGTCCATGAACGTCGCCAGCAAACGAAACTCGGTTGGGCCAAGCTTGATCGGCTTGTTGTTCCGCGTGACCTTGTGGGTCTCGGAATCAAGCACGATGTCCTCAAATTCCAGCCGCATGCCGACGGTCGTCGGACGAATGCGGCGCAACTGTGTCCTGACCCGCGCCATGAGTTCGACAACCGAATACGGCTTGACGACATAGTCGTCCGCGCCGATCTCCAAACCCCGCACGCGATCTCCTTCTTCGGAACGCGCGGTAAGCATGATGACCGGAATGCTCCGCGTTTTGGTTTGCGACTTCAGACGGCGGCAGATCTCGATCCCCGACACTCCCGGGAGCATCCAATCGAGAATGATCACGTCCGGCGGAGCTTCCTCTACCAGCAGGAGCGCATCGTCGCCATTCTCCGCCCTGGCGACTTCATAGCCTTCTGCCTGCAGATTGTATTCCAGGACCTCGCGCTGGGCGGCCTCATCCTCTACAACCAGAACGCTGGGCTGATTGGCAGGCATTTCCTACGCCCCTTCATTGATGAAGGGAGTCCGATCCTTCTTCGGTCTTGAATCGTCGGGAAACTTGCCAGTGGCCATGTAGACCACCTGCTCCGCGATGTTTGTCACGTGATCTCCCATTCTCTCCATGTTCTTGGCGACGAAATGGAGATGCATGCAAGGCGTGATGTTGCGTGGATCCTCCATCATGTAAGTCAGGAGTTCGCGAAAGATCGAATTGTAGAGCTGATCCACATCCTCGTCGCGCAGGATGATTCGCTCTGCAAGATCGGAGTCGCGCTGAATGAAAGCGTCCAATGCATCCTTGAGCATGAACTGCACCTCGCGTGCAATTCGCTTGATCGACACATCCGCATCCGCGACACGCGGAGATTCCGCCAGCACCTGTGTCCGCTTGGCAAGGTTCTTCGCATAGTCGCCGCAACGCTCGAGATTGGCGCTGATTCTTATCACCGTCAAAACGGTTCTCAGATCGCTTGCCGTGGGTGCCCGAAGCGCAATTATTCGGGTCGCTTCGTCGTTGATCTGTTCCTCAAGATCATCAATTGCCGCGTCCCCTTCCCTGACCTTTCTGGACAGTTCGATGTCACGCACTTCAAGCGATTTTGCGCTGTCAAGGATCGCGCTCTCCACGAGCCCGCCCATCTTCATCAACATCCCTTGGATCGCTTCAAGATCACGGTCGAAGGCGGAGGCAATGTGTTGCTCGTTCATTTCCAGGTTCCTGTCCAATAAGACCAGCGACGCAGCTTTCCGTCCGGGTGCGCCCGAGGATGGCGAACATCTTTCCGGTCCCGCCTAGTTCCACGAGTCCGCCGGGATGGAAACGGGCGGGATTCTGTCTTGCCCTGGCCACGTGCTGCATCAATTGCGTCAAAATTCCGGCCGCAGAGTTTCGCCTCAACTCGCCGACGAGTCCCTCGATCCGGGCTGCTGAAGCCGGATTGAAAATGGGGTGCGGCGTGTCTGTCGGCAATGAGGTTCCCGTCAATGATCCTGGCACAGGGCAACGGCATCGGCGAACCCGTGACCTGAACTTGGTCACGTGCATTGGCGGCAGTCCATGACGTTGCAGGACTCGCCGCGAAGGAGGCGGTCGTCTTCGCGTTCAATATAGAGCCTTCTCCTGGCCAACCTGGACCGCACATTGCAGCCCGTCGACCTTCACCTAAGTGCCGCAGTCTGCGCTTTTGTTACATCTCCATAAATGTTTTATGACAATTCGTCCGAATTTTCGTGACGCTCGCGAGCCTCACCGCGTGGCAAGACGACCAAAAACCGACTGCCCTTGCCCGTCTCGCTCTCGATGCGAAGCCGTCCGCGGTGCCGGTTGACAATATGCTTAACGATCGCAAGCCCGAGCCCCGTGCCACCCATCTCGCGTGACCGATGCGAATCGACTCGGTAGAACCGTTCGGTCAACCGGGGAACATGAAACATGTCGATGCCTGCACCGGTGTCAGACACGACCAAAAGCGCTGCGTCGCCCTGAATCATCGGATGCGCGTCCGTGGATTGCACGGATACGTCCACGTTGGTGCCCGGCCCCGAATACTTGATTGCATTCTCGACCAGGTTCGTCGCAACCTGCGCCAATTGATCGGCATCGCCGAGCACGGTGAAGTCGCCATCAAGGCCAGAAGTCGTCACATGCACTTCATGCTCGGCTGCCAACGGCCCAAGCGCATGGACGGCGGACCTAACGACAGCCGGAAGTTGGACTGGATCCGTAGGTCGCAGCCGTTCTTCTGCTTCTAACCGGCTCAACGACAGGAGGTCGCCAACCAGTCGGTTCATCCGGCTGGCCTCTCGCTCCATTATTCCGAGGAACCTTTCGCGCACCGTAGTGTCGTCGCGCGCTGTCCCGCGCAGGGTTTCGATGAATCCGAGGAGCGCTGTCAAAGGCGTCCGAAGTTCGTGGCTGACATTTGCCACGAAGTCACGCCGCATCTGTCCCGCTTCCTCCATCGCGGTGCGATCCTCGAAGCAAGCCAGCACATGTCCAGTGTCGCCAACCGGAGTGCATGTCGCTTCGAATGTGACGTCACCGCGTTCATCGGCGGCAAGAAACTGTGCCGAGGTCGTTTCGCCAGACGCCAGCGCCTGTTCCAATGCATCCAGAATCGATGGTTGTCGCAATGCGGCAATATAGTGGCGGTCGTTGATCTGGTCCGAGAAGAGCTGCCTTGCAGCTGCATTGGATTCGAGGATGCGGCCATTCTGGTCCACCAGAATTCCGGGGATGGGAATCGCTTCGACGACGCTGTCCCACATGTCCATGACCCGTTTGTGCCTATCCCGTCCTGTTACCGCATGCGGCGTAAAGGTTGAAGCCGCCACCCAGCATGCACTTGCCTTGGGGCAGTGCACAGCCGCACCCGCTGCTTCTGGTCAAGTCTCCCAATGCCGAGTGACCACTGGCAGACCCCTGCCCCAATGCCAGGTCGGCATCAGGCTGCATCAATTACGCATCTTGTGGCCAGCCCGGGGATTGGCACCCGGCAACACGGCTTCCGGCTGCAGGTCTTCAGCCGCCTATCACGGCAAGGCCCGCTCTGTATTCCTGCTGGCGCAGCCGGTAGTGCTCGGCAGCCGCCTGGATCATCTAAACGTGGCGCTCCTCGACTTGACGCACGACTTTGCCCGGCATGCCAAAAACAAGCGACCCGTCGGGTATCTCCCTGCCCTCTGGGACGAGCGTCCCGGCTCCGATGAGACAGTTCGTGCCGATCACCGCACCGTTGAGTATCGTCGCGCCCATGCCCACAAAGGCATTGTCTCTGATCGTGCAGCCGTGAAGCATAGCCTTGTGCCCGACCGTGACGTTTGCGCCGATCGAGCAAGGAAATCCCGGATCGGTATGGATCACGGTGCTATCTTGCACGTTTGAACCCGCACCTATCACGATCGGTTCGCTGTCACCCCTAAGCGTGACCGAGAACCAGATCGAGCACTTCCGACCAATTCGCACGTCTCCAATGACATTTGCATCCGGCGCGATCCAGAAATTGCCATCTCTCGGCCGGAACGGACACCGCTCACCAAGGGAATACACGGTCACTTCCGTGCCTCGAATTCGGTCTGAAGATGACGCACGTGATCGGCAAGTCCCGGTTGCTGCGCGCGCCGCAAGCGCTCCGCCATGATTATGTTCTTGAGCCGCTCTTCCGTCGCGTCGAGGTCGTTATTGACCAAGACATAGTCATAGTCGGACCAGTGGCTGATTTCGTCCCAGCTGTTCGTCATCCGCTGTGCGATGACATCTGCGCTATCCTGTCCGCGGTTCTCCAGCCTGCTGCGCAGTTCGCCGATGGACGGCGGCAGGAGAAAGATCGACAGGACAAATCGTGCAAGCTGAGAACTCGTGATTTGTTGTGCGCCTTGCCAGTCAATGTCGAACAGGACGTCAATTCCTGACTTCATCGCCTCTTCCACGGGTCCGCGAGGAGACCCGTAGCGGTTGTTGAAGACTTGCGCGTGCTCCAGCATCTGACCATCTTCGACCAAGCGCTGGAACTCGTCTTCGCTCAGGAAGGAGTAGTCCAAGCCGTCGGTTTCGCCGGCTCGCGGTTTCCGCGTCGTTGCAGAAACCGAAAACTGGATTTCTGAATCCCACTCAAGCAGGCGCCGGGCCAGGGTCGACTTCCCTGCCCCAGACGGCGACGAAAGAATGATGAGCAGTCCAATGCGGTTGGGACTTTTATGCATCGCCTGGCTCATGTCAGGCCTCGCCAAGTTTCGCGCCAAGCCCTTCTTCCAACGAAGGATTCTGCGGTGCCAGGACCTTCCGGTCCAGGTTCAACATTGTCACCGTGGAATTGGCATCCCGACCCGGTGCAGGATCGCAGCCGGGACAGCCATGCACGCGCTCCGAGAAATCGAGGCGACTGCTCAAGTTCATCACTTTCAGAACTTCGGTGACGACAAAGTCACTACGATTGACGGGATCTCTTGAATCCTTGGTATGGGAGTACTTTCCCGACTGTTGATCAACTTCTGCATGCTGGCCACGATCTGACGCTTCCTCGCACGTAAATCCGCCCCCGGTTTCGCGCGTGCAGGATTCCGCAGCCGCCAGCGAGGTTCCATCTCCGCCATTGGCGGTTCCGAGGGCAAATGCCGCCGATCCGGCATTGACAGCGCCCCGCGCACACGCTGTCGAAACCCTCATACAGCGGCTGCACTGCCAGCGCTTGATCGGCGTGCAGAAAGCTCCTCAGCAACAAGAAAGGCCAGTTCGAGCGCTTGGCTTGCATTCAGGCGCGGATCGCAGGCTGTGTGGTATCGGTCGGACAGGTCTCTTTCCGACACTGCCCGTACGCCGCCTGTGCATTCGGTTACGTCCTTCCCGGTCATTTCGACGTGAACGCCGCCCGGAATCGTTCCCTCAGCTGCATGGATCTGGAAGAATTCCCTCACTTCGCGCAGGACGGCGTCGAACGGACGCGTCTTGTATCCGGTCGAAGACTTGATGGTGTTGCCGTGCATCGGGTCACTGGACCAGACGACCTCGGCACCTTCCTGCCTTACCGCATTGATAAGCCGCGGCAGGTGAGAGCCGACATTGCCTGCGCCGAAGCGCGCAATGAGCGTCAGGCGTCCCGGCTCATTCTCGGGGTTCAATCGTGCCAACAGGCTCTTGAGATCTTCCTCCGTCATCGACGGACCGCACTTGAGGCCGATCGGGTTCTGGACACCTCGCGCAAATTCGACGTGGGCCCCGTCGGGTTGTCGCGTGCGGTCGCCGATCCAGATCATGTGGCCGGACCCTGCCAGCGGTAACCCGGTCGTTGAATCTATTCGGCAAAGCGCCTCCTCGTATTCGAGCAGCAGCGCCTCGTGGCTGGTGAAGAAATCCACCGTATCCAGTTCGCGGGCGCTCTCGGAGGTCAGGCCCGCCGCCGCCATGAAGTCCAGCGTGTCCTGGATCCGGTTGGCGATGTCGCGGTACTTCTGCGCCTCGTCTCCATCGGTGAATCCGAGAGTCCACGAATGCACGTGATGAACGTCTGCAAAGCCGCCTGTCGAAAACGCACGCAGCAGGTTCAACGTGGCTGCCGCCTGGGTGTATGCCTGCAGCATCTTTTCTGGAACGGGCGTACGCGCAGCTTCGTTGAATTCGAGCTCGTTGATGATATCGCCGCGATAGGATGGCAGTTCAACGCCCTCCACGCGCTCCGTCGGCGCCGAGCGCGGCTTTGCGAACTGCCCGGCCATCCGGCCCAACTTCACAACCGGCACCTTGGCGCCGTAGGTGAGCACGATCGCCATCTGGAGAAGCACCTTGAATGTGTCTCGGATGTTGTCAGCCGAAAACTCCGAAAAGCTCTCCGCGCAGTCCCCGCCCTGCAGCAAAAAGCCCTCTCCGCGCGACACGGCAGCGAGCTGCCGCTTCAGGGTCCGGGCCTCTCCGGCAAAGACAAGCGGCGGGTACTTTGCAAGCTGCTCCTCGGCGGCCTTCAACCGGACGTCATCCGGATAGTCCGGCATCTGTACTCTGGGCTTCGATCTCCACCCGGTCTTTTGCCAGTCGTTCATTTCTGGTTCCTCAGGGTTCCGTAGGTTGCAGACGACACCTATACCGCCGAGACACCTGGAAGGAAACCGCAACGACACAAAATTCTAGAAGCTTGATTCTTGCCAAACGGGCTGATTCGTGGTCCGTCTGAGCCATGCGTTCCTGCCCGAGAGGCACAGAAATGGGCGATACTCCGGTTCAGACTGTCGACGTAGAGGCTTCAAGCTCGACGCGACGCTTTGTCTTCGTGCTGCTCAACCAGTTCACACTTCTCTGCTATGCATGTGCGGTGGAAAGCCTTCGCATTGCAAATCGCATGGCTGGGCGGACGCTGTACGAGTGGAGAATGATTGGTGAAGGCGGCATATCCGTCACCTGTTCCGCCGGAACGGCTTTCAAGCTCGATGGAGATCTCGGCGAGGTGGCGCGCGACGAAACGGTCGTGCTCTGCGGTGGAATCAACGTGGCGTCAGCGACTACCAGGGCACTCCTCAACTGGGTCCGGCGCGAGTCCCGTCGCGGAGTGTCCATGGGAGGTCTTTGCACCGCGAGCTATTCCTTGGCAAAGGCTGGCCTTCTTTCCGGCAAGCGTGCGACAATTCATTGGGAAAACCAGGACAGCTTCCAGGAGGAGTTTGACGACGTGACGCTCACCAAGTCGGTCTTCGTCTTGGACGGCAGGTATTTCACGACCGCCGGCGGCACCGCCTCGATCGACCTCATGCTCAAGTTCATCGCCGACGACCACGGCGAGGAGCTCGCCAGTGCCGTTGCCGATCAGTTGATTTACACCACGGTCCGCACAGACCAGGACACCCAGCGACTTTCCGTGCCGACCCGGATTGGCGTCCGGCATCCGAAGCTCTCGTCGGTCATCCAGATGATGGAAGCCAACATTGAGGAACCGCAGAGCCCTTCGCTTCTCGCCAAGGAAGTCGGCATGTCTACCCGGCAGCTGGAAAGGCTCTTCCGTCGCTATCTGAACCGAAGCCCGAAACGATATTACATGGAACTGCGTCTGCAGAAGGCCCGCAACCTGTTGATGCAGACGGACATGAGCGTCATAAACGTGGCCCTTGCCTGCGGGTTCGCGTCACCATCGCATTTTTCGAAGTGCTACCGGGCACAATACAACATCACGCCGTATCGCGAGCGCGGAGCGCAGGCCACCCGGCTGGCGGTTTGAGGCAGGCTCGGTTGGCACTGATTCCTTCACCGTGCCGAGTCTTCGAATGCCATTCAGCGAACCCCTTGCGCCGCGGCAGGCCCCTGCCCGGCCTGGAGCATTTGCGATAGACGTTGACGCCTTCTGGCCATAGCGTCGCGGCATGAGCACGTCGCAGCACGACAGCGCGTATTCCTGGCTCAGACTCGCAATGAGTCTGGGCCTTTCCATCGTCGGCAGCATCGGCATGTGGGCAACAGTCGTCGTGTTGCCGGACATGCAGACTGAATTCGGCGCTGGCCGGGCGGCGGCCTCCTTGCCGTATGTCCTGACCATGTTTGGTTTCGCGGCAGGAAATTTCCTTATGGGACGCGCCGTGGACCGCTGGGGCATCACTCCTGTGCTCGCCGTTTCCGCGATTTTTCTCTTCTCCGGATTTGCGCTTTGCGCCTTGGCTTCGTCCATCCCGCCGATCGCATTTCTGCACCTGTTGCTTGGCGTTGGTGCCGCCGCGAGCTTTGCACCGCTGATCGCGGATGCGTCGCAATGGTTTCTTCGTCGGCGCGGCATCGCGGTTGCCGTTGTCGCAAGCGGCAACTATCTTGCCGGAACCGTCTGGCCACCGTTTATCGCGGCGATAATGATCGATCACGGATGGCGTGGCGCCTATCTCGCTTTGGCCGGTCTGGTCATTACGGTCCTGTTGCCTGGGTCACTGCTTCTGCGCCGGCGCATAGATGCGTCCACGACTGCGCATGCCACTGCGAGCGCAGCAGCGCGGGCAGAGTCGATTGCACTCTCGCCAAGAGCCCTTCAAGCGCTCCTCGCGCTCGCCGGCATCGGATGCTGCGTGGCCATGTCAATGCCACAGGTCCATATCGTCGCACTCTGCATTGACCGCGGCTTCGGTCCCCAGGCCGGCGCGGAGATGCTGAGCCTTATGCTTGCCGGCGGAGTCGTTTCCCGGCTTGGATTTGGCGCATTCTCGGATCGTTTCGGCGGGTTGATGACTCTCTTTGTCGGCGGCACGTTGCAGATGATCGCCCTGTGCCTGTTCCTGATCCAGGGCGGTCTTGCATCGCTGTACCTGATCGCACTTGTCTTCGGCCTGTCCCAGGGCGGCATCGTGCCGAGCTACGCGATCACGGTGCGGGAGTTCATGCCTCCCCTTGAGGCCGGAAGGCGCATCGGGATAGTCATTGGTGCCACGATCACCGGCATGGCATTAGGTGCCTGGATGTCTGGCTGGCTCTATGACCAGAGCGGAAATTACGCGCTTGCAATCTGGAACGGCATCGCGTGGAACGCACTCAATGTCGGAATCGCGCTTCTGCTCCTGAGCCGTGTTAGTCGGCGCCGTCTTGTCAGGGCAAACGCACACTGACTGAAATCCCTGCGCGATGCCAGTTGCCTGAACGGAGCGCCCTTGACGGCAGTACATCTCTCCCGGAGCTTACCGTGACCATGATCCGACGCATTTATGACTGGACACTGAGCCTTGCCGGGCATCCTCGTGCGCTTGGTGTGCTCGCCGTCGTGGCCTTCGTCGAAAGCTCGGTCTTCCCGGTTCCACCCGATGTCCTGATGATACCGATGATTCTTGCTACGCCATCGCGCGCATTCCTGATCGCGGGCGTGTGCACGGTGGCATCCGTGCTCGGCGGCTTATTCGGCTATTTCATTGGTGCAGCACTGTACGACACCGTGGGACTGGCCGTTCTCGACTTCTACGGACAGGTGGCCGCGGCCGAAAGCTTCAACGTCCGGTTCAATCAGCATGGCGCGTGGGCTGTGCTCATTGCCGGAGTGACGCCGTTTCCGTACAAGGTCATCACGATCATGTCAGGTTGGACGGGCTTGTCCCTGCCCGTCTTCGTGGCATCTTCAATTGCTGCGCGCGGTATCCGTTTCTTCATTGTGGCCGCGCTTCTGTGGAAATTTGGAGCGCCCATGCGCAGATTTATCGAAGAATATCTCGGTCTTCTGTTCACCGCCTTCGTCGTACTGCTGATAGGAGGCTTTGCGATCGTGAGGTACCTGTGACCCGACGCGCCACCATGCTCTTTGCTGCTGCAGGTTCGCTCGCGCTCTTGGCGGGCGCATTCGCGTTTCAGATGCTTGGCTATGCGCCATGCGAGATTTGCATCTGGCAGCGCTGGCCGCACGGCGTGGCGGTTGCAGCTGGCATGGTGACACTGATTGCCGGGCCTGCCATGCTTCTTGGACTGGTCGGCGCCCTTGCGGCCTTCGTGACTGCCGGCTTCGGAGTCTATCACACCGGGATCGAACGCGGATTGTGGGACGGACCAGCATCCTGCACAGGGAGCGGCGACAATCTCGCCGGACTTTCCGGCAATGAACTCCTCTCTGTTGATGTTCCAAGCGGCATCGTCATGTGTGACGAGGTCGCTTGGGCCTTCGCAGGTCTGTCCATGGCCAGTTGGAACACAATTCTGTCGCTGGGACTTGCTTGCATCTGGATCCGGGCAATCCGAACTGCCTGATCGACGGCGACCGTTCAAGGATTCGGTCTTGGGTGACCCGCGCCCCGGACCCTCTGTGAATGTTCGAGCATCCGGCGATCCGAGATTCGGTTCGGTTCTCTGGTCGCCGTCGTTTGTTGAAATGTGCAAAATCGTCTTCGGCCAGTGTGTAGTCCCGTAGCTTGTCTGGTTCGTCAGCTGGCAGATCGAAAAGGCGCCAAGCGCTGGCGCTCGGTCAAAACTGTGCGATGCGCCACGGTTCCTTTGCCTTCTTTAGTGGGTTTGACTACAGATGATTATGACATGGAAACAGGAACGGTTGCGATGATCGAAAGCCGGAAGTTCTCCTATGTGTCGCAACCTTTCGCTTGAGAAACAGGCAGGCATGACGCATGATAGCCGAAGCTGTTAACCTCTCCGAAAAACTCAGCAAGTTTTCCGAACACTGGTCGCCGAAAATCGTTTCACAGTTCAACGGCCACGATGTGATGGTAGTGAAGGTCCAAGGGGAATTTGTCTGGCACTCGCATGACGACACAGATGACTTTTTTCTCGTTCTGAACGGCATCGTGACGATTGAGACGGAACAGGGAAATGTCGTCCTTGAGCCAGGAGAGCTGTACGTTGTCCCGAAAGGCGTTCAACATCGGCCAGTTGCGCAAGAAGAGGCTCATATCTTGCTGATTGAGCCAAATGGGACACCCAACACAGGCGATGCCAAAACGGCCGCTCAAAAGGTCGAAATATAATTCTGGTCGACTTTGCACTTGTGTCCTAAGCCCTGGTTCGCACGGCCCAATCTGCAATGGTCAATTGCGACACACCGGTTCCGAGCCTTGCAGAGAATTGCGTGTGAAGCCCGTCACTCTCTACCGATACGTCGATCCAAACGGAAAGTTACGGAACTACGGTAATCATGTGCCGGGGGCTCAAGATGTCATTCTGAACTGAGTCAGAGCAAATCCCAATTTCGGTCTATGGCCAGCGTTTGCCGCCTGGCAGGCAAGCATCGGAATTCATAACACCGCGCATCGAAACAAGTCTTCCATTGCACACCATCAATGGCGTCTGATATGGTGAGGGCAACGAGATATGGTCTATCAATGAAGAGAAGGCAACTTCTTGAGCGACACTCCTGAAACATCGGACGAAGCGGAAAAGCTCCCGCCCGTACCGCCGCGCTACGACGGTCCGACGGTCACGATTGAGGACGAGATGCGAACCTCGTATCTCGACTACTCGATGAGCGTGATCGTCTCCCGAGCCATTCCTGACCTGCGGGATGGTTTGAAGCCCGTGCATCGCCGAATTCTCTATGCAATGCACGAGACCGGGAATACGCATGACAAGCCATATCGCAAGTCTGCGCGGCCGGTCGGCGACACCATGGGCAAGTACCACCCCCATGGTGACGGTGCCATCTACGACGCACTCGTGCGCATGGCGCAGCCCTTCTCCATGTCGCTCCCGTTGCTTGACGGCCAAGGAAACTTTGGATCGATGGACGGCGACAACCCGGCCGCCATGCGGTACACCGAAGTCCGCATGGACCGACCAGCCTCTGCCCTGCTGGCCGACATCGAGAAGGAAACTGTTGATTTTACGGACAATTACGACGGGAAGGACCACGAACCCACAGTCCTTCCCGTGCGTTTTCCAAACATGCTTGTCAACGGCGCGGGCGGAATCGCCGTCGGGATGGCCACCAACATTCCGCCGCACAATCTGGGCGAGATCATAGATGCCACGCTAGCGCTCATCGAGGACCCCGATGTCTCTTCAGAGCGCCTGATCGAAATAGTTCCGGGGCCGGACTTCCCGACGGGAGGCCTGATTCTGGGCCGTTCCGGATCTCGCAAGGCGTATCTTGAAGGGCGCGGCAGCGTCATCACTCGTGCAAAGACCCGCGTTGAGGAAGTGCGCAAGGATCGTTTCGCAATAATCGTCGACGAAGTCCCCTATCAGGTCAACAAGGCGGCAATGATCGAGAAGATCGCAGAACTCGTGCGCGAAAAGAGGATCGAGGGCATTTCTTCGGTTACTGACGAAAGCGACCGCATCGGCGTACGCGTAGTCATTGAACTGAAGCGCGATGCGACTCCCGAAGTCGTCCTCAACCAATTGTACCGCTTCACGCCTATGCAGACCTCGTTCGGCTGCAACATGCTGGCCCTGAACCATGGACGCCCGGAACAACTCGCACTCCGCGAGTTTCTCTCATGTTTCATAGAGTTCCGGGAGGAAGTTGTAGCGCGCCGAACCGCCTTCGACCTGCGCAAGGCTCGCGAGCGAAGCCATGTACTTTGCGGCCTTGCAGTGGCTGTGTCCAACGTGGACGAAGTGGTTGCCACGATCCGAGCCTCGGTAGACGCAGCGGAAGCGCGCACCAGCCTGATGGAGCGGCGTTGGCCTGCCAAGGAAATCGCCGAATACATCCAACTGATCGACGACCCCAACCATATGATCAACGAGGACGGCACTTACAACCTTTCGGAAATCCAGGCCCGCGCCATTCTGGACCTTCGCCTGAACCGCCTCACGCAGATCGGGGTAAGGGAAGTCACGGACGAACTTGAAGAACTGTCCGCAAGCATAAAGGATTACTTGAATATCCTCTCATCCCGCGAACGCATCATGGCGATCATTTCTGAAGAGCTCCGTGATGTCCGGGAACGGTTCGCCGTGCCTCGCCGCAGCGAAATCATCGATTGGGATGGCGATCTCGAGGACGAAGACCTGATTGAGCGCGAGGACATGGTCGTCACCGTCACCGCAGAAGGATATATCAAGCGGACGGCGCTGGCCGAATTCCGGTCCCAGAAGCGCGGCGGCAAGGGCCTGTCGGGCGGTTCGCTCAAGGACGACGATGTTGTTACCACCCTGTTCGTGGCCAGCACGCATGCCCAGCTCCTGTTTTTCACGACAGACGGGATGGTGTACAAGCTCAAGACTTGGCGATTGCCGCTGGGCGGGCGCACTTCGCGCGGGAAGGCCATCGTCAACATCCTGCCGATTCCATCGGGTGTGTCCATTGCGGCGATCATGCCGACCGACCGTGATGAGGAGGAATGGGACCAGTTGCAAATTTTCTTCGCGACGTCGGACGGCGACGTGCGGCGCAACGCCCTCAGCGATTTCACGAACGTCAAGTCGAATGGCAAGATCGCGATGAAGCTTCCTAGTGAAGTATCGCTTGTAAACGCCAGAATATGCACGGAAAACGATGACGTGATGCTTGTCACGGCACGAGGACGCGCCATCCGCTTCCCCACTACTGCCGTACGCGTCTTCAAGGGCCGTGGTTCAACCGGTGTTCGCGGAATCAAGCTGACTGACGGCGACCACGTCGTGTCCATGGCCGTGATCCGGCATTTCAACGCCGATCCAGCCGAGCGGAGCGCCTACCTGAAGCAGAGGCGCCTGATGGCGGGCATGCCGGATGACGACGCGGATTCGGACGAAGACGCACCGACGGGCGGCCAGCTTTCACCGGAGCGCTACTCGGAAATGTCCGCAGCCGAAGACCTGATCCTCACAATCACGTCCGGCGGGACCGGCAAACTGTCTTCCAGTCATGGCTATCCCGTGCGCCAGCGTGGCGGCCAAGGTGTCCTCGCCATGGACAAGGGCCTGCGCGACGGCCCGCTGGTAGCGTCCTTCCCCGTGGACATGTCCGACCAGATCATGCTGGCAACGTCGACCGGCCAATCCATCCGTGTTCCGATCGAGGACATTTCCTTCCGGTCCCGCACGGCTGGTGGCGTCAAGGTCCTGAATGCATCCGAGGGCGAGAAAGTCGTCTCGGTTGCCTGGATCGCTGATCACGGCGAAGAGGAAAGCGACGAGCCTGCGACTGACAATTGAGTTTCCGCCGGAATCCTGATCTCGGCCTGCCCCCGCTGACATCCGTAGCCATCCTGCCGATTTGGCGTTTGGGATTGGCGGGAGGTACGGAGCACCTTGCGGCTTGCCACGAGAGTGCCGGATCACGCACCGAATGGAAGGGGCGCTCCCCTTTCAAAACCGCGTCGCGGGCGTTACATCGCGGTCATGTCAGACCCACTTCATATTGTTGGCGGCGGCCTCGCGGGGTCCGAAGCTGCATGGCAGGCCGCCGAACTGGGCGTCCGGGTAGTCTTGCACGAAATGCGGCCAAAGTGCGGCACCTTCGCACACAAAACCGGGAAGCTCGCAGAGTTGGTTTGCTCGAATTCGTTTCGGTCCGACGACGATGAGCACAATGCCGTAGGTCTGCTGCACTGGGAAATGCGGCAAGCCGGCGGAATTGTCATTGAGGCGGGTGACCGTCATCGCCTTCCCGCCGGCGGTGCGCTCGCGGTCGACCGCGAAGCATTTGCAGACGCCGTGACCTCAAAGCTGCTGTCGCATTCGAATGTCACGCTCGCAACAGAAGAGATTACAGATCTGCCCGCAGACGGAAATTGGATATTCGCGACCGGCCCGCTTACCTCAAGCGCTCTTGGCGAAGCACTGCGGGCTGAGAGCGGCGAAAAGAGCCTGGCCTTCTTTGATGCCATAGCTCCGATCGTCTACGCGGACAGCGTGGACATGTCCGTTGCGTGGGAGCAATCGCGTTACGACAAGGGCGAGACGGAAGACGAGCGCAAAGCCTATATCAACTGTCCAATGACGCGAGACGAGTACGAAGCCTTCGTGGATGCCCTGCTTCAAGCAGAAAAGACGGAATTTCATGACGGGGAAACGGCCCGATATTTCGACGGCTGCCTGCCAATCGAAGTGATGGCGGAGCGCGGTCGGGAGACCCTCCGTCATGGACCGATGAAGCCGGTCGGACTGACAAACACGCATGCACCGGATCAAAAGCCCTACGCCGTCGTTCAACTCAGACGCGACAACAAGCTGGGAACACTGTTCAACATCGTGGGGTTCCAAACAAAAATGAGGTACGGTGCGCAAATTGATGTTTTCAAAACGATTCCTGGACTTAAGGATGCAAGATTTGCGCGCCTTGGCGGCATTCACAGGAACACGTTCATCAATTCCCCCCGACTGCTCGACGAAGAGATGCGTCTTCGGTCCAGGCCCCATATCCGGTTCGCGGGGCAAATCACCGGCGTCGAGGGCTACGTGGAATCCGCCGCGATGGGCTTGCTGGCAGGTCGCATGGCGGCAGCGACGATGACGGGACGGTCACTTCCGCCCGTTCCACCGACAACAGCCATTGGTGCGCTCATCAGTCATGTCACCGGTGGCGCCGAGGCACGAACCTTTCAACCGATGAACGTCAATTTCGGCCTGTTCCCGCCCATTGATGCCCGAGGTGGTCGGCACGCACGGCGCGATCGCTACAAGGCATACACGGACCGCGCCAAACGGGACTGGATGTCCTGGTTGGCGGCAGGCAGGTCCGATGCCGCCGAATTGATGCACGTTCGTTCCCCCGGCAATGCCTTGACCGCCTGAAACGAGCGTCTATCACGCCGATCCATGACAAGTCTGACACGTACGAAGACACTCGGCAACGGAACGATCAACACGGAAATTCGCAGACGGATAGAGGCAAGGCTCGATGAGATCGAGAGCCAGGACTCTGTGCGGATTCTGCTTGCGGTAGAGTCCGGCAGTCGTGCTTGGGGCTTCCCGTCGCCGGAGAGCGACTACGACGTACGTTTCCTCTATGCCCGGCCTCGTGAATGGTACCTGTCGATCAATTCCCGTCGGGACGTGATCGAGTGCCCAATCGAAGACATTTTGGATGTCAACGGCTGGGATATCAGGAAAGCGCTCGGGCTGTTGCTCAAGGCCAATCCGGTACTTTCAGAATGGCTGTGTTCTCCAATTCGGTACAGAGAGGATCAGGCATGCACTGAGCGGATGCAGACGCTTGCCGCCCGCGTCGCGTTCAGGCGGCCGGCACGGTTCCATTACCTGCATCTCGGTAAGTCGGCCTACGATGCGAAAATCGGCGATCGCGAGACGGTCGCACTAAAGAAGTATTTCTACGCGATTCGGCCAGCGCTCGCGCTTCGCTGGCTGCGCGTACGTCCGGATCCGCCGCCAATGGACCTGCCCGGGCTGCGCGCCGGTCTCCAGCTTGAGGCGAGCCTGGACGACGCAATCGCAAGGCTGGTGGTTGCCAAGTCGGAAACGGCCGAGCTCGGAACCGGCCCCCGGATGAGTGATCTCGACAGATTCATTGAGGAGGAATTCTCGATTGCGGGCGCTGTCGGAGTTCCGGACGGTGCCAGCGGTCCTGATCTCATTGATGACGCGAACCGCCTGTTCCGAGACATCGTCAATGGCAATCTCTGAATCTTCCATGGCTTCGGGTTGAGTGAACGAGCTTGCGCCACAATCCGTTACATCCAAATGCATCGGTTTCCAGAACGAAACCGACGGCACATCTCCATGACGATTGCCATCATCCCGGAACCATCCTTGCCGTTGTCATCCGGCAAGCAATTTCCCGGGTGAAACCTCGAAATCGGCGGTATGCCCGGTCCGCACCCTGCCCTTTGCTGAGCCCAGGGGAATTCTGGTGCAGCAATGCCGTCAGACGGATGGCTCCTGCGCCAAACTCCTTGTGTTGTATTTCAAAAGGGGCAGACGAGGACCTTGTGCCTTGTCGTTGGTGCGTTGCAAATTTGTCATCTTCGCCCCGGCATTTCATCCAATGCATGAGTGCCGAACGCCACGGGCTGCGTGCTCGCAACCGCAAAAATACAGGATGGATTCCAATACAGGTCTCTTGTAGCTTGTCTGGATGAGCAAACGCCCTGAAGACGATCTCTGGACACCCCATACTGTCGAGGAAACCCAAGACATCTACCGCAGATGGGCAAAGGAGTACGACAGCGACGTCTTGAGCTGGGGCTACGCCACCCCGACAAGGGTGGCGCGCGCGCTTCGCGCCGCCGGTGCGGAAGTGAGTCAACCGATTCTCGACTTTGGATGCGGGACCGGATTGTCGGGACAGGCCTTGGCAGCAGAAGGCTTCAGCCTGATCGACGGCACGGACATCTCGCCGGAAATGCTCGTCAAGGCCAAGGAACGGAACCTATACAGGTCAATTTGGCTCGGCCTACCCGGAAAATGCGATGAAGTCCTGCCTGGCGACTACGCCGGAATCGTTGCTACCGGTGTGGTCAGCATGGGCGCTGCGCCGCCGGAAACGCTTGCTCTCCTGGTTTCCTTGCTGGCTCCAGGAAACCTCCTTGCATTTTCGTACAATGACGCGACCCTAGCTGATAGCGGCTACATGAATGCCCTGGACTCGGCTTGCAACAGCGACGGCATGGCTCTTGTATTCGAGGAGCACGGACCGCACCTGCCAGAGAAGAAAGTCGAATCAACAGTCTACGTTCTGCAACGAACGTGAGAACGCGATTTGCACCTTCACCGACCGGGCCCCTGCACCTCGGCCACGCCTATTCCGCCCTGCGGGCACATGACCTTGCCAAGGATGCCGGCGGAACATTCCTCCTGCGCATTGAAGACATTGATCAGGGACGTTCCCGCAAGGAATGGGAAGCGCTGATCCATGAAGACCTGTGCTGGCTTGGCCTGTCGTGGCAAACTCCGGTGCTTCGCCAGTCCGAGCGATGGGACGCGTATCGCGCCGCGCTCGACAGTCTTTGGCAAAGGGGCCTGCTGTATGTCTGCACCTGCAACCGACGTGACGTTCTTTCCGCTGCTTCTGCTCCAAATGAAGGAGAACCGCTCGTCGGGCCTGACGGCATCGTGTATCCGGGTACCTGCCGTTCGAAACCGAGGGCTATCACGGCCCTGCCCGATGGCGTTGCGCTGCGCCTAAACATGTCCTTGGCATTGAAGGAGTCCGGGATTGAGCGGTCCGGACGCTGGGATGCGGCACCCGAAAACGGCAAGTTCCGAGCGTTTCAGGAAACGGGCAGTGGTCCGAATGGCGAGACTGGGATCATTCACTCGGCATTTGGACACCTCCTGGACAACATCGGAGACGTGGTTCTCGCCAGGCGTGACTTTGGCACGTCCTATCACTTGTCCGTCGTTGTCGACGACGCGTTCCAGGGCATCACGCACGTCGTGCGCGGCGAGGATCTCTTTGACGCAACGCTGATCCACGTTCTGCTCCAGCATCTGCTCAGTTTTGAAACGCCGACCTACATGCATCACAGGCTGGTGCGTGACGAAACCGGAAACCGACTGGCGAAACGTCACGATTCAATGGCAATCTCCACTTACCGGGAGGCAGGAGCCACGCCTGACGACATCCGCGGCCTTGTTGGTCTCTGAAGGTTCCGGAGACTTGCACGATCTGTTGCGGCATCGACCGATCAGGCTGAAGCCTCCTCGGGCGCCATTAGCTCGACTTCCTCATCCTGACGGACAGCGGTGTAGAAGCAGCTCTTTCGCCCCGTGTGGCAAGCCGGTCCCTTCTGGCGAACACGCAAGAGCAGGCAGTCGCGATCGCAGTCGACACGGAAGTCGACCAGGGCCTGCGTATTGCCGGATGTCTCCCCCTTGACCCAAAACTCTTGCCGTGACCGTGACCAATACGTCACTCGGCCCGTCGCAAGGGTCTTGGCAACGGCTTCTGCATTCATCCAGGCCATCATCAGGATATCCCCCGTCCGATCATCCTGAGTGACAGCCGGGATCAAGCCCATCTCGTTGTATTCCAGGCTTGCAGGATCGAAAGTCATACGCCAATCCTTTTGACAACCAGTTGCAGTTCCTAGATATGGCGCCAGACACGCAAAGGGAAGCAATGGCGGACAGCGATCTCATAAAGCTCTATTCGGGCAGGATCCTTGAACTTGCTTCCGACATTCCGCTGACAGAACGTCTGGATGCCCCTGACAGCACGGTGCGGAAACGCTCGCCACTTTGCGGTTCTACCGTCACTGTCGATGTCGCGCTGGAGGATGGCCGGATTTCGGCCTTTGGCCAGGACGTCAAAGCTTGCGCGCTGGGACAGGCTTCGGCCTCGATACTGGCACGCAATGTCATCGGTCTCACACGAGAGGACGTCGAGCGAGCTCGCGACCAGCTTCGCGCCATGCTCACGGGCGGAGGTGCGGTTCCCGATGCCCCGTTTCAGGAATTCAAGGTACTCGCGCCTGCCACAGAATTCCGAAACCGGCATACATCAATCCTTCTTTCGCTCGATGCCACAGCGGACGCGGTGGCCGAAGCGGAGACCGCGGCCTGCGCCTAGCATGTCGCCATCGCTGAAGTGATGGCCTGCATAGAACGTCTGCCGCGGCCCCATAGCGTACGTGAAAGTTGGGCAACCCGCGACACGACAGAAGCAAGGTGACGTTGGGAATTGCACCTGACTGTCTGCATGAGGCGCAGACAATGGCAGAAAGAAGACAGGAACGTCTCAAGGGCGAATGATCCGCGGTGTCCGCATTCGGACAAAAACGGCCAAACGCGCACCCGAGCAGTTGCCACTTCGGGAGTGGCGGTGGATGCCTAGCCGTAGCCGCACCGGCGAACGGAACCGCCGATACTTCCGGTGGAAGGTTGCGTGCCGACGAGGGACGGGCGAGGCGACGTGGTCAGGAGCATCTGGAGCGGATTCACTTCAGGATCGAATGTCACAAAAATATTACCAAACCGTCATACGAGGTACGCGAAACGTCTTCAGGTTCTGCGCCAGGCCGCAAGGGGCGGTTTAAGTAGAACTCTCAGGAGAAACTCATGAAGACCATCAAACTGACCGCCTCTGTCTTGGCGATCACAGCCGTTGTCGGGACGGCTGCAACTGCTCGTGACGCGATTCGCATAGTCGGCTCATCGACCGTTTTCCCGTACACCCAAGCGGTCGCTGAACAGTTCGCCAACATCACCGGAGCACCGTCGCCCATCGTTGAATCGACCGGAACGGGCGGCGGCATGAAAATTTTCTGCGAAGGCATTGGCGAGAACACCGCCGACATTACAGGCGCGTCCCGGGCAATGAAGGCGTCCGAGTACGAATTGTGCCAGTCGAACGGCGTGACCGACATTACCGAAGCCCTGATTGGCTTCGACGGCCTATCTATCGCCATCTCGCGTGCCAACGACTTCGCCTGGGACCTGAAGCTCAGCGAAGTCTATCAGGCGCTTGCTGCCCAAGTTCCCGTCGACGGTGAATGGGTCGACAACCCCTACACGACTTGGGACCAGATCAACCCGGATCTGCCGGCCGTCGAGATTCTCGCCTACGGTCCGCCGCCAACCTCAGGCACCCGTGATGCATTCGTTGAGCTTGCGATGCACGCGGGCTGCGAAGAGCTCGAGTATGTAAGGGAAAGCGGCTTCGATGGCGATTGGGTCGAAGAGAATTGCTCGCGCATGCGCACCGATGGACCATTCGTGGAAGCTGGCGAGAATGACAACCTGATCGTGCAGCGTCTTGAAGCCGACCCGAACGCCGTGGGCATCTTCGGCTACTCGTTCCTGTTCGAAAATCTCGACCGGCTGAAAGCGGTGTCGATTGAAGGCGTCGAACCGAATTCCAGCACGATCGCCGACAAGTCCTACCCGGTATCGCGCCCACTCTTCTTCTACGTAAAGAACGCGCACCGCGGCGTCATCCCCAACCTCAACGAGTTCCTCGAAGAGTACATGTCGAACGACGCACTCGAGCAGGGAGGCTATCTCTCCGAACGCGGACTGGTGTCGCTGGCTGACGATCTCCTGATGAAGCTGCAGGACGCAGTTCTGAATGGCATGAACATGGAGCCCAAGTCGTAAGGCTCAGGCTCATAGGAAAACAAGGGCTGCCCGACAGTAGCGTTGGGCAGCTCGTCTCTTTGGGCCTAGTGGGCAGATGACAGCCATCGTTCTTCTTGCGCTTCTTTGCGTCAGTATCCTTGGTTATTTTCTGAACAGGCAGGCCGCGACGAAATTGCGCGCGAACGGAACAAGGCTGCACTCCGTTCCGGGCTACCATGGGCTCTACTCACTTCTTTCCACGATCGTGCCCGTTGTTGTCCTGATCGTACTTTGGCTCATATTTCAGGGTCCGCTGATAGATCGCTTCACGATGTCGGGGCTGCCCGCTGGCAGTCTCGACGAGCTCGATACAGGCGGCCGTCAGCTCATTCTCGCAGAGATAAAATCCATCTCCCGCGGGCGCATCTTCGGCAATCCAGAGGTTTGGAAGGTCGATGCAGCAGATCGCTACGTCTGGATGCACGCAGTTGCAGGTTGGATGCTGTTCGGGATCGTGATTGTCGCTTCGCTCGGGATCGTGGGGCTCGCCCGCTCCCGCGTCGCTGCCGATTTTCGTGCACGGCATGGTGTCGAACGCATCACGTCCGGCCTCATGCTTTTCTGCTCAACCATCGCGATTTTCACGACACTCGGCATCATTGCCGCTCTTCTCTTCGAGTCGATCCGGTTCTTCGAACGCGTGCCGATCACGGAGTTCTTTTTTGGCTTGAACTGGGAACCGCAAATTCCGCTGCGCGAGGACCAGATCGCAGCCGAAGGGGCCTTCGGCTGGATCCCGGTCTTCCTCGGCACGTTGGTCATCACCGTCGTAGCACTGTTCCTCGCCGTTCCCGTCGGCCTCTTGTCGGCGATCTATCTCAATGAGTTTGCGCCGTCCCGTCTTCGCGCTGTCGCGAAACCGGTGCTGGAAGTTCTCGCTGGCGTGCCGACCGTCGTCTACGGCTTCTTCGCTATCCTAGTGGTTGCGCCAGCGATACGTAGTTTCGGCGCTTCGCTGGGGATACCTGTTTCGCCTAACACGGCGCTTGCAGCCGGAAGCGTGATGGGCATCATGCTCATTCCGTTCATCTCGTCATTCACCGACGATGCGCTTTCGGCGGTGCCGAAGTCCTTGCGCGACGGAGCGCTTGCCCTCGGTGCAACCCGAGCGGAAACTGTCTTGAACGTGCTCTTCCCTGCGGCGATTCCGGGAATCGTCGGCGGCATCCTTCTCGCGATCAGCCGCGCGATCGGAGAGACCATGATCGTTGTCATGGCCGCGGGCCTGATCGCGTCGCTTACCATCAACCCGCTTGACAGCGTGACGACAGTCACGGTTCAGATCGTCACGCTTCTGATTGGCGACACATCTTTCGACAATCCCAAGACGCTTGCCGCATTCGCACTTGGCATGATGCTCTTCATCGTGACCCTCGTCATAAACGTCTTTGCCCTGCGCATCGTGCGCAAGTACCGCGAAGCCTACGAGTGAGGCCTCCACATGGCTGATGCAACCGCAGGAACCGATCCGAACCCGAAGACGGGCTCAACTGCGGACCTCGTTCGTGCAAGCCTCGCGCGCCGGAACCGGAAGCAGATGATCCTGCAAGTACTTGGGATCGGATCGATCAGCTTCGCGTTTCTCATGCTCTTCATTCTCATCGCGTCGCTGGTTTCGTCTGGATATCAGGCGTTCACACAGACCCACATCACGCTTGAGGTCTTTATTGATCCCGAAGAAGTCCCCTTGGAACGGCTGCCCCGGGGTGGATTCGATGATGTGCTCGAGGCGTCCCTGGCCTCCGTGCTTGAAGATGCCGACCCCAATGACCGCGCAGCCATGCGGGCGCTCGGCAAACTGCTGAGCAACGGAGCGCAATTCAAATTACGGGATCGAGTTGTCGAAGACCCTGATCTAATTGGACAAACGGTTACCATGACCGTGCCTGTTTCGGATCCATACGATCAGCTCAACAAAGGCCTGATCGACCGCGAAACCCCCGAACAGTACCGCAGGTTGAAGAATTTCGAGATCGCCTGGTTCGACCAACTCATGGCAATGGAGGCAATCAGCAAACCATTGAACACGGGCCTCATCAGCAATCCAGACAGCCGGTTCCCCGAACTCGCCGGCCTCAAGGGGGCGCTGATCGGATCATTCTGGGCTCTCTTTGTCTGTTTCGTGATCTCGTTTCCGCTCGGTATCGGTGCAGCGATTTACCTCGAGGAATTCGCGCCCAAGAACAAGTTCAGCGACTTTGTCGAAGTGAACATCAACAACTTGGCCGCCGTGCCGTCAGTAGTCTTCGGACTCTTGGCTCTTGCGGTCTTCATTGGATGGTTTGGGCTGCCTCGCTCGGCACCGTTCGTCGGTGGCATGACTCTTGCGCTCATGACGATGCCAACAATCATCATCGCGACACGCGCGGCGCTCAAGGCCGTGCCGCCGTCCATCCGAGAAGCGGCGCTTGGAGTTGGCGCCTCAAAGCACCAGGTGGTTTTTGGTCACGTTCTTCCGCTGGCCATGCCGGGAATCTTGACCGGTACGATCATTGGCCTTGCGCAGGCCTTGGGTGAAACTGCACCGCTTTTGCTCATCGGGATGAATGCCTTTATCACGTCGGCACCTTCCGGACCCTTTGACAGCGCAACTGCATTGCCGACTCAGATCTTCATCTGGGCTGACAGCCCAGAGCGCGGCTTCGTAAGCCGAACATCTGCGGCAATCCTCGTCCTGCTAGGATTCCTAATCACGATGAACGCAATTTCGATCTATTTGCGCAACAGGTTCGAACGAAGCTGGTAGCGCAAGGGGGACATCATGATGAATGACATGAGGAAAATTGAGCGGGACACCGTCGCAAGCGAAATCAAGATCCAGGCCCGTGGCGTACAGGTGTTTTATGGCGATACCCATGCGATCAAGGATGTCTCCGTCGACATTCTGGACAAGACCGTGACGGCCTTCATTGGACCCTCGGGCTGTGGGAAGTCGACCTTTCTCCGGTGTCTGAACCGAATGAACGACACGATCGACATTGCGAGGGTCGAAGGCGACATACATATCGATGGCGACGACGTCTACGACCCCAGCATCGACCCCGTTCAGTTGCGAGCGAAGGTCGGCATGGTCTTCCAGAAACCCAACCCATTCCCCAAGTCGATCTATGATAACATCGCGTATGGTCCGCGCATTCACGGCCTCGCAAGGACCAAGGCCGAACTGGACGAGATCGTGGAAAGGTCCCTTCGGCGTGCCGCTATCTGGGATGAAGTGAAGGACCGACTTCATGAACCTGGCACCGGGCTCTCGGGCGGTCAGCAGCAAAGGCTTTGCATTGCGCGCGCCGTGGCAACCGAGCCCGAAGTCCTGTTGATGGACGAGCCTTGTTCAGCGCTTGATCCCATAGCGACGGCGCAAGTCGAAGATCTGATCGACGAGCTGAGGCGGAACTACTCGGTAGTAATTGTCACGCACTCGATGCAACAAGCGGCTCGAGTCAGCCAAAAGACGGCCTTCTTCCATCTCGGCAATCTGGTGGAATATCGAGAAACCGGACAGATCTTCACGAACCCGGAAGACCCCCGCACGGAATCCTACATTACGGGACGGATCGGATGACCAGGAAGCCTTGGGGAGTTCAGTGCCCAATTCCTGGCTCCTGTGAAGTATCGCTGGACCGGACCGCTGCGGCGGGTTGAAACCCTGCGGCAACCCTCACGCCAGATCGCATCGGTCCGACGCAAGTTCCAGACATGGGCCTTGCTGCCCGTGGCCGGACACTTGAAATAATTCAGGAAGTTATCGGAATTATTTGAATTGCAAATAATTTCAGTGTCTCCAGCAAATTCCACCATAAGGATGCCTATGGTGACCAACACACCCCCAGATCAGGAACGCCTTCGCACGGGTCGGTGGGCGTGATGCGGTCGTGACGCAGGCTGAAGGCGCAGAAAACACCTTCGGTTCACGCACCTAAGGCCCGTCCCGGCAGATCGACAAGCTTGACCGTCAGGACGTCAAGGCACAAGGGGCCAACATTTCGGCTGGTCCCATCAGCACGTCCTGCCTGCCTGGTTCGACTGTCGCTCTGCTGACGCAGGATCTGGCCACGCTCTGGCTCTTCCACCTCCTTGGGTCGACGTGGGAAGCCGCGACACCCGAGACTTACGCCGCCTGATCGTGAATTCCGTGAGAGCATCATGACAAAAAGAGGCCCGCCCCGTTCCAGGGAACGGCGACGGGCAAGTGGCGCATCTGGCTTCGTGTCAGTTTTGGGTTCGGGGCAGGAACCCCGACGACGACGTCGCCGTGCATCGAATTCGGGACAGGATGCGTGGACCGACACGCCAGACCGCAGGCAGACGAGATTCAAAAAATTCCAGACAGGGACAAACCAATAAATGTAAGAAGCACCAACGCTGCGCCCCCGGCAAAATCGCCGGGCAAGGTTTCAGCATTGCGGGAAATCGTCTCTTTCAGCTCGTTCATTTTGGCGACCTCTTGCCATTCGCCCGCGATCGGCAGGCAATGCGTATGTTTCTTAATTGTTCTCGTTTTTGACCAGATGTAAAGACCTTTATGCGAACATTGGTGAACAAAATGTGTATGCTTACCTTAACCCACTGAAATCATTGTGATTGCCTTGTCCTGCTCCAGCAGCCAAAGAAGCGTTCGTATCGCTCTTCCACGCTGTGTCTTGAGTTCTGGGTCACTCGAAACGAGGTCCCTGGCATCACGATTCGCGGCAGAAAGCAGCGACCCATGGCACTCCCAATCGGCGATCCGGAATCGGGGAAGACCGGATTGGGCTGTGCCAAGCACATCCCCCGCCCCGCGCATCGCGAGATCCTCTTCCGCAATCCGAAATCCATCCTCTGTCGCGCGCAGGATTTCCAGGCGCCGCCGGGCGGATTCGGACAGCTTGGAGCGGTAGAGCAGCAGGCATGACGACCGCTCTGCGCCGCGACCTACCCTGCCCCGTAATTGATGCAGTTGCGCAAGGCCAAAGGACTCCGCACCTTCAATCACCATGATCGAGGCGTTCGGCACATCGACTCCAACTTCGATAACTGTCGTTGCAACCAGAACTTGCGTATCGCCAGAGACGAAGGCCGCCATGGCTGCATCCCTTTCGCCAGGCCGCAACTGCCCATGAACAAGACCTACGGCTTGCTCGCCAAGAACAGCACGAAGTCGCAGGAAGCGTTCTTCGGCGGCGGTCTGGGCAAGGGTGTCGCTTTCGTCCACGAGCGGACAGACCCAGTACGCCTGCCGACCACTTTCCACCGCGGCCTTCAACTGCGCCTCCACTTTGCCGATCCGGTCGTCCGGCACAGTCGCGGTGGTCACGGGGGTCCGTCCAGGTGGTTTCTCGTCCAGCACAGACATGTCCATGTCGCCAAAATGGGTCAGGCTCAGGGATCGAGGGATGGGCGTGGCCGTCATCACCAGCACATCGACCGTATCGCCCTTCCTTCCGAGTTCCATGCGCTGCGCCACTCCGAATCGGTGCTGTTCATCGATCACCGCGACACGAAGATCACGGAATGTGACATCTTCCTGGAACACGGCGTGGGTTCCCAGGAGAACCTGGATTTCTCCGTTCTTGATTGCGGCAATCTTTGCCGAGCGCTCCTTGCCCTTGTCGCGTCCAGTAAGGATCTCAAGCACCACGTGCGCGGCTTCGGCCAGCGGCTGGAGCGCTTCCAGATGCTGGCGGGCCAGTATTTCGGTCGGCGCCATGAGCACGCCCTGTCCGCCGGCTTCGACCGCAGCCAGCAAGGACATGAATGCGACATAAGTCTTGCCCGAGCCGACATCGCCCTGAAGCAGGCGGTTCATCCGCTCGGGAGCCGCCAAGTCTTCGGAAATTTCGCGCGTCGCACGTTCCTGCGCGCCTGTCGGGCGGTACGGAAGAGCCTCAAGGGCCTTTGCCTGAAGACGACCGGTTGCAGTTGTCGACCGTCCCTTGCGCTTTCTGCGACGAGACCGGGCGAGCGCGAGTGTCACTTGGTGTGATAGAAACTCGTCATATGCAAGCCGCTGGCGTGCGGGCGCATTGGGTTCGATGTCTTTCGCCGAGTCCGGCGCATGAACTCGCGTCACAGCAGCATGCCAGCTTGGCCAGCCCATGCTCTCCAGAAATGCGGACTCCAGCCAGTCGTCAAGTTCCGGTGCCCGTTCAACCGCTGCAGCAGTGGCCTTGGCCATGGCCTTCTGCGCAAGCCCTTGAGTCAGCGGATATACAGGCTCGAACTTCGGCAACTGACGGGCCTCCTCCGGCGTGAGGATGTAGTCAGGGTGAACCATCTGAACCGTGCCATCGAACAGTTCCGCCCTTCCCGAGATCACGCGACGCTCGCCTTGCGGAAGCTTCTTCTGCAGCCAATCGGAATGCGCGTGGAAGAAGACCAGCGGAAACTCCATTTCAGAGTCCGAAACGCTTACGCGATAGGGTCGCCCCTTGGCCTGGTTTGGCTGGTGCTGCAGCACCGTGACCTCGGTCGTGACCGTCGCCGGCAGCGTCACGCCCTTCACGGTGGGTCGGAGACGCCGATCAACGCCGGCATTCGGCAGCGTGAAGAGCAGATCCCTAGGCTTGCCGATTTCCATCTGCCCGAATACGCGCGCAAGCTTCGGGCCAATGCCAGGCAGCGAATCAAGCGAGGCAAAGAGCGGAAAGAGAATCTCCGGCCGACCCCTCATGCGTCGCCGATAAGGGCAAGCCAATCGTCCTCGTCAATCGTTTCGACGCCAAGTTCGGTCGCCTTCTTGACTTTCGACCCCGCTCCCGGTCCGGCCACGACCAGATCTGTCTTGGCTGAGACGGATCCCGAAACCCTTGCTCCAAGCGCCTCTGCTCGCGCCTTGGCTTCGTTGCGAGTCATCCTGCTCAGCGTTCCGGTGAAGACAATGGCCTTTCCGGCAACCGGGCTGTCGGACGACTGGACATCAGGCGGAACGATCTCCAGGTGCTTTGCAAGACGTTCGATCGAGTCGCGCTCAGCTTCCTGATCCATCGTCAGCACGAGCGATCGAACCAACGTTCGGCCCACGCCATCGATGGACAGGAACTCCTTCCAGGCCGGACTCCCGTCAAGAGCGGCTTGTGACGCATCGTCCATGGCAGGCTCCTTGGCAGCGTCAATTGCAGCGGCGGCAAGCGGGGACCAGTCGTTGAAATGGCGCGCGAGATCCTTGGCCGCCGCTTCGCCGAGATGCCGGATTCCCAAGCTGAACAGAAACCGATGGAAGTCGATCCTCTTGCGCTCGTTGATGGCAAGAAAGAGTTTGTCCGCAGACTTGTCCCCCCAGCCTTCCTGATCCTTCAACCGCTTCTCGCTTGCGCGGTCACGTTCCTCCAACAGGAAGATGTCGGCCAGCTCGGCAATCCAGCCACGGCAGTGGAAGTCCTCAACCTGCTTCGCCCCGAGACCCTCGATATCGAACGCGCCACGCGAAACGAAATGCTTGAGCTTCTCGACAGCCTGGGCACGGCATACGAGGCCTCCAGTGCATCGGCGCACGGCATCACCTTCTTCCCGGATGGCGGGAGACCCGCAAACGGGACACTCTTCCGGGAACTCGTAAGGTTTAGCGCCCTTTGGTCTCTTGGAGAGATCAACGTCTGCGACCTTCGGGATCACGTCACCCGCCCGGTAGATCTGCACCCAGTCACCTGCCCGAATGTCCTTGCCGTCCCTGATCTTTCCGCCGCTCGCGTCGTGCCCGGCTATGTAGTCCTCGTTGTGAAGAGTGGCATTTGACACGACCACCCCACCGACCGTGACCGGTCGCAACCTCGCCACGGGTGATAGCGCGCCGGTGCGCCCGACCTGGATGTCTATCACATCCAGTTGCGTCCATGCGAGTTCTGCAGGGAATTTGTGCGCAACCGCCCACCTAGGTGTCGTTGTACGAAACCCGAGTCTCGTCTGGAGGCCGAGATCGTTCACCTTGTAGACAACGCCGTCGATATCGTAGTTGAGCGTGGCGCGCATCTCCTCGATTCGGCGGTAGTGTGCTACCACGTCTGAAGTGCCGTTGCATAGCGTCATGAGCGGGTTCGTCGCAAAGCCGAAGCCCTTCAACCTATTGATCGCCCCTTCCTGCGTGTCCGCCAGCGCCTCGCTGACGGTGCCCCAAGCATAGGCAAAAAACCTTAATGGCCGCTTGGCCGTAATCCGGGAATCCAGCTGCCTGAGCGATCCGGCTGCGGCATTTCGAGGATTTGCAAATGTCTTGTCGTCTTGCTCGGCTTGGCGAGCATTCAGCGCGGAGAAATCTTCGTGACTCATGTAAACTTCGCCGCGAACCTCCAGCAATGCCGGCGCCGATTTGATTCGCGCCGGAATATCTTTTATTGTCAACGCATTGGCCGTGACATCTTCACCGATCGTGCCGTCCCCCCGCGTGGCGGCATGAACCAGCTGGCCGTCTTCGTACCTCAAGGACAGCGACAGGCCATCAATTTTCGGTTCTGCCGTGTACGCCAGTGGATCGTCGTCGGACATGCCCAGGAACTTCCGGATGGAACGGTCGAACTCCGTCACGTCCGATTCATCAAACGCGTTTTCCAAGGACAGCATCGGGATCGAGTGCCGGACTTTCTGGAAACCTTCGGAGGGCGCGGAACCCACTTGTTCAGAGGGAGAGTCATATCTCTTGAGGTCCGGGAAGCGTTGCTCAATTTCGGCATTCCGGCGCTTGAGGGAGTCGTAGTCAGCGTCCGTTCGCTCCGGTGCATCCTCTTGGAAATACGCCTTGTCGGCGGAATGCAGCACCTTGGCCAAGCGAGCCAGTTCGACCTTGGCTTCCTCGCGGCTGAGTGACGCTACGTCTTTCATTTGGGCGCTTCTTGGCATGCAGACAACTTGACTGGATCGCTTCCCTACATCGTCCAGTCCTTGCGCAAAGACAACCTGAGTCAGTGGTGCACAAAACGTCCACGAGGCTTGCGACACGTCAAGTGCGGTCAATCCGAATTTGCATACTTGACGCCTCGAGGCGTTGACCAGGTCGCAAAGTGCGTCCCAGGCTCAGGTCCGACACCACTCCACCGATTGCATTTCGCGAAGCCTGCTTGCGGTGCGCTCGAACTCGAATGCGCCGCTGCCCTCGACTTGCAGCCGTTCCGGTGTGTTTGCCGCGGTCGCGATGAACCGGACACGCGCCTCGTAAAGTGCGTCGATCAAGGTCACGAAGCGACGGGTCTCGTTGGCGTTTTCGGAACTGAAATAGGGAATCTCTTCGAGGATCAGAACACGAACCGCATCCGCAATTGCAAGGTAGTCCGCTGGGCCGAACGGTTGGCTGCAAAGGTCCGGGAACCGTGCTCTTGCCACGCCGCTCGCAAACTCAGGAATCTTGATCTTGCGACCCTTCACCGAGAGCACGAGGGGTTCTGCGCCGCCTTGGAGGAAGTCATTCCAAAGCCTCTCCACTGCCGCACGCGCTGTTGCATCTGCCGGATGAAAGTAGACCTTTTCGCCTGCAAGCCTGTCCTGGCGGTAGTCGTGGGGCGAGGTCAGTTCGATGACTGACAGACGCGTCTTGATGAGTTCGATGAACGGCAGGAACAGGGCACGATTGAGGCCGTCCTTGTAGAGGTCGTCCGGTCGTCGATTGGACGTGGTCACAACAACAACTCCGGCATCCTGCAATTGCTTGAAAAATCGCCCGACGATCATGGCGTCAGCGATGTCCGAAATCTGCATTTCGTCAAGACAGAGAAGCCTGAGCCCGTCGCTCATGGCTGCGGCGACCGGAATCAGTGCATCATCGACCTGGGTCTTGCGCGCTTCGTGCAATCGGCCCTGAACTTCCTGCATGAAGGCGTGGAAGTGAATTCGCCGTGAGTGGTCGCCGCCCGCAACCTCGTGGAGAAGATCCATCAGCATTGACTTCCCACGACCGACTCCGCCCCAGAGGTAGATGCCTGCGGTGAATTCCGGCGTTCGCTTGAGGACGCGCCCGAACACACTCCGCGACGGCACAGATTGCACCGCGCCGGCGACTCGGTCCAGTTCGGGAAGAACCGTTGCTTGCGCCGGGTCGGCGTCGAAGTCGCCACTTGCAACCCGCGCCTGATAGGCATTGGTCACTTGTCCCATCAGTGCCGTCAACCACACAGGAATTGCAGGATCAAGTCAGACCTCCAGCGAGGTGACGTCATGCCGATAGATCCAGTCGAACCGCTTGAGCATTGCCGCCGGGGCAACTGTGCTTGCAACCTTGAGTGCCGTGTGGGCGGCAAAGCGCAAAGGTGGAATGCGAAGGTGGTAGTTGCGTGCATTTCGCGTGGCTGCATTCACGATCCGCGTTGTCCTGGGAATCCGGCGCGCCTGATATCTTTCGAGCGCCGTCTGCAGGTCGTGCCGACGGATTGCGGCCGCGAGAACCCATGCGTCCTCAAGCGCAAGGTTTGCCCCTTGCGCAAGAAACGGAAGCGTCGGATGCGCAGCGTCGCCAAGTAGGACCTTTCGGCCATGAACCCAGCGCCTTGCCACCCGATGGCGGAACAGGCCCCAGAGATGCACGGTCTCGACTGATTCCAGCATGCGGCGCACGTCGGACCCAAACCCGGAAAATGCCGCGCGAAGATTGTTGGGGTCGTCTTCGTGAGTCCAGCCCTCTTCCACCCAATTGGCTCGCTCTTCAAAGGCCGCGATGTTGCGTTGCCCGCCTCCGATTGGATATGTTACAAGATGACGGCCCGGACCCATGTGGACCTCAACCGCTGGTTCGCACCTTGCATCGGGAATCACGGTTCGCCAGGCAACCTGACGGGTGAAGAACGGACTTGGTTCGTTGTCCACATGCGCGCGCATGCGGGACTTGATTCCGTCGGCTCCAATCAGCAAATCTTCAGAATTTAATGCCTGTCCCTCAGGCGGCGGCACGCAGTCGACCGCCAGATCGATGGTAACACCGGCGCCCCTTGCAGCAGCTGCCAGTTGTGCAACAAGCGAAGCCCTGTGCGAAAGTTGCCAGCGCAGATCCCCAGCATGGCGCCGGAAGTCCAGAGTTGCCACATTTTGCCCGCTCGGTCCGTCCTTGAGGCGCACGGCTTCGAGCCGGATGGTCTCAGTCCGAAACTCCTTGTCCAGTCCAAGCGCCATCATGACCGCCATGCCATTTGGGCTTATCTGGATTCCCGCACCCACCTGACTGAAATCACGCGCCCGCTCAATCATTCGGATTGAATGCCCGTCACGTGCAAGCGCAATCGCAGCAGCCAGCCCGCCAATTCCGGCACCGACGATCGTGATCTTGAGAGGCCTCATCAAGGACAGCCTTCTGGACGGAACCAAGGCTTGCACTGCTTCCGACGGCGTGTTCGGCGCATTGCAATCGCCTCAGCTGTCGCGATGGACCTTTTCCGCCCGTTCGTGCCGTTCCTGCGCCTCGAGGCTAAGTGTTGCGATCGGACGCGCGTCCAGCCGCTTGAGCGAGATCGGCTCTCCCGTGTCCTCGCAATAACCGTAGTCTCCTGCATCGATGCGGCGCAAGGCTTCATCAATCTTGGCAACCAGCTTGCGTTGGCGGTCCCTGGTACGAAGCTCCAGCGCCCTGTCCGCCTCCTCGCTGGCCCTGTCCGCGATATCGGGAATGTTCCGGGTTCTGTCTTGAAGACCTTCGATCGTGGTCTTGCTGTCGCCCATCAATTCCGACTTCCAGATCAGGAGCTTCTTGCGAAAGTACTCGAGTTGACGTTCGTTCATGAAAGGCTCGTCATCGGCAGGACGATAGTCATCATTGAGAACGGTGGCAGCTTTCACTTTCATTCGTCTTGCAGGCATTCTTGAAACACTCGAATCTTCGTACGGCGGGCACATAGCCGATCAGCGCGCGCTTGTCACTACACGAATGCGCATGTCCGAGCCGCCATTCGAAAGAACGGCCAAAGCTCAAGCCAGGATGCTCGTTGCATGCAGTTTCTCCCGAACGACACGCTGAACTTGCGTGGCAGAACCTGGGCGAATGACGTGTCAGCAACATCCTGTTTGCCGAAGGATGGCATAAGGTGTGCGTTTGCGTCTTGATTCCGAAGCCTGTCATGGCGAAGGCAGTCGCAATGTCGGAAATGAATCCGTCCCGACACTCAAACGCATCTCGTGGAACCAAGATCACCCCTTTGGCCCTTGTCTGCCTTCCCTTGCCGTCCGGTGCATCGGCTACGCGCAAAGTCGTGAGCCACCAGATGTCATGATTCGATGCGATGCATCTCAGGCGGGCCGAATGCCCGGCTGCGAAAATGTGCCCGATGGAACTTGGATTTTGCTTGCGCAACGGCTTAGCACGATTAACACTTCTAGAATCGGAGACACACTGCGATGACTCTCAAGGCCAGGCAATTTCTTCGCCGAATGACCGGTAGATGGACGTCCAGATCCTGCTGGCCGAACTTCATCATAAACTGCCGGAGTTCACCTCGATCCTGATCTTCACCGCTGGCCGAATTTCCGAAAATCTGGAAGAGTGGAAGATCAAATGGCAACTCATAACTTGAAAGAAATCCAGGAAACCTATGCCAGGGATGGCGTGGTCCTTCTGAAGAACATCCTGACCGAGGACTGGCTGGAGCGTCTGCGCTTCGCCGTCGACGACGAGGTGAAAAAAGGCGAAAGATACTTCGCCTACAAGAACATGCGCGAGCAGCCCGGAACGTTTCAGGACTACTGCCTGACGTCAGACATTGGGCGGCGGGTAGCGGAAGTGGCGGGATCGAGCTGGACGTCGCTCATGTTTGACCAGCTCTTCGTCAAGGAGCCTGGCACGAAGACGCAAACGGGTTGGCACACGGACCAGCCCTATTGGCCTGTCGTCGGCCCCATCATGACGATGTGGATTGCACTTGATCCGGTCGACCCGGACAACGGTGCTCTCGAGTTCATTCCGGGTTCGCACGCCTGGGGTGCCAAGTACCGGCCTTTCAAGACAGATCAACTGGGTGCATTCCTCCATTATCTGGAGGAGGACAATCCCGAATATTCTGACATGCCCGACTTCGAGGCAGAGCGCGGTAAGCACCGCATCATCCATTTTGACATGGATCCAGGCGACGCGCTCGCATTCGACGGGATGATCGTGCATTCGGCCATGGGCAACCGGACCAGCACCCGCCGCAGACGGGGATATGCGATCCGGTTCGCCTGCGAAGGCGCAACCTATCAACCTCGCGACACTGTCACGGAGTGGCTGCACGATCCCGGTTTGGCGAACGGCTCCCCTTTCTTTGGCGAGAAGTTTCCGCTGGTCTACGAGGCGGCATAGCGACTTGACTTGGCGCGGCGCCGCGGGCCTTCAGGCTCCAGCCGCGCCACCAACTGCGTGACAGACGTAAACATGGGTGAATGTGCAAAGCCTGTGGCCTCGAGCGCAAGGCCGGGAAATCTCTTCGCGAGAAAGGCAACGGTCTCCTCGACCTCGACAGTGACAATGAAGCGTCCAATACAGGAAAACACTCCACCGCCGAAGTTCAGATGCGGCGGCTCGTCTGCGCGGTCGATGTCGAATTCATCTGGGGCGGCGTAATAGTCTGCATCCCAGTGCGTAGCGCCGATGTTCGCAAAGACCGGTGTTCCCTCGGGCAGTACAACCCCGTCAAGCTCCGTCTCGGACAAGACTTCACGCGACGTGGAGATGGTTCTCGGATGGTACCGCATGACCTCCTGAACGGCACGTGAAGCCAGTTCCGGCTGCGCACCGAGCCGCGCCCAGATGTCCGGCCGCGATGCGAGTTCGATGATCGCGATCGCGATCTGGTGCGATGAATTGTCTGTATTGGCTTCTGCCAGCTTGATGACCCAGTTGCGCAAGTCGTCGGCGTTCAGTTGTCCTGAATTCTCGGCCCGGATCAGATCGGAAAGCAGGTCGTCCCCTGGCGTTCGGCGCCGGTCGGCAATTCGCTCGTCAACGTATTCGATGAGGGCCTCGAATGCCTCGACGACAGCCGGTGTATGCCGGGGTTCGCGCGTGTGAACCTGCTGGACTGTGTGCGATGTCCGCGCCACGAATTCAGCGTCGCTCATCTGGGCGCCGACCCAGTGGCAATAAACGGCGGAGGGTATCTGGTCGCACAGCGCTGAAATGAGATCCACGGGCCTGTCCATGGGTATCGCGTCCACGATTTCGGTCACGACCTTGCGAATGTTGGGACGGAAGCTCTCGGCCGCCTCTTCGCTCATGAGCCGGGTGAGAGGACGCCTGAGATCACGACGGCGATCCCCGCGATTGTGGAAGGAGATCGAATTGCGCTTGTATTCAAGCGGCCTTCCCTCCGGGAGGCCCAAGAGATCGATGAGCTTGGGATGACCGGTACCAAGATTCCGGTCGACAATTGCCTTGCGGCACAACTCGTAGTCGAGCAGTTCCACGCCACGTTCGCTTTGCGCGATCTTCCATTTCCTTGCCCAGCCCGAAAGGATCAGGAACGGTGCATTCCGGTATTCGGCACTCGAGAAGTCGAGGACCGGCAGGTCGGAAATTGCGCGCGGAATTGTCATGTCGCAGTCTGAAGCGCCTCTCCAGCGGTGCTTTCGGCCTCGATCGCGCGGCCAAGCATCAGGCGAAATTGCTTGGCTCCGGCATCGAGGCCAAGATCAATGCTTGGGGTCCTCTTGTGCTTCATCCCGACGTGAACCTTTTCGAGGACCGTGCGATCCTCTTCAAAGGCCATTCGGGCGCCATTGTTCATGAACTCCGACACTTCCTGATTGTCTGGGTCGGAATTTCGATGCTGGAACCAGAAATAGCGCGTCCGGTCCTCGTCAATGGGCGTCATGAAGTTGTAGGAGATGTTGATGAAAGTCTCCGCGATTGGGTCCTTCCCGTATCCGCCTGTGCCGACAGGGGTGTAGATTGACTTGTTGAGGCCAATCGCCGGCATGCACATCTCGTAGTGCTGAAGCCGGTCGCAGTTGCCGTCGAACGAAACAAGCCCCGCGTAGTAGGGCGACGGCGGCTTGTTCGAGATCCACCTTGACACCACGACACCGCGATCCGTCCTTTCGACATTCAGCGGTTCCTCGTCTGTCCCTGCCCCTGCAAAGGAGGTCACGTGCACCCAAGCCACGTGACTTGGATCGAGCAAGTTGTCGCAAACCCACAGGTAGTTGCAGTCGATATCCAGAACACCGCCATCCGTCTTTCCCCAGGCAGGGTCGTCGAAGTTCTCGACCGGGAATATCCTGTCCGGATTGGCCAGCGCCGGATCGCCCATCCAGATCCAAAGGAATCGATATCGATCAAGGACCGGATAGGACTTTACGGCAGCACGGCGCGGAACGTTGTCCTGCTGTGTGGGCGCCGCGACGCATGATCCGCTGCAATCGAATGTCAATCCATGGTAGCCGCATTCGACGTGGTCTCCCTTGAGTGTCCCGTCCGACAGCGGAAGCTTTCGGTGAGGACATGCATCTTCGAGCGCAACCGGCGTGCCGTCCTTCAGCCTGAAGAACACGATCTGCTCGCCCAGAAACGTCTCGGCCCTGAGTTCCCGACCGACATCGTTGCTCCATCCCGCCACGTACCAGCAATTTCTTAGAAACATGTTTGCACTCCCTTCGTGCCGCCGACACAACATGAGACAATGCAGATGTGCTCGTCCAGCGCCATCCGATAATGAAGATCATTAGCAGGGCTAATCATTCGCCCTCGCACATCCAGGAATTGGAGGCTGATTGGCGGCCTCGGTCTTGATCCACGTCAGGAACACCTGCACCTTGGCGCTTTCCAGCATCCCGCTTCGACAAACCAGCCAATACGAAAGCGGCGACGAAACGATCTCGGGGAACGGCCGTACCAGCTTTCCCTCGTTGAGAGCGTCCACGACAAGCGGTTCACGGCCCAGCGCGACACCGAGACCCTCGATGGCAGCCTGAATGACCAGATTCGATTGGCCTAGGCGTCTGGTGCGCATCGGCTCGGGCAGCGTGACACTGGCTTCCCTGGCCCAGAATTCCCATGTCGGGCTTGAGTCGCCAAAGTTCAGATTCTCGTCCTGCAGCACAGTGTGATGCGCGAGGTCTGATAGGGTCCTCAGCCCGGGCGCTCCATCGCGGAGCGCGGGAGAGCAGACAGGAAACAGGTGTTCTGGCATAAGGCGCTCGACGTGAAAGCCAGGATGTTTGCCTAGCCCGTATCGAATCCCGACATCCGCATCGGCGCCCGAAAATGGCAACTGTCCGGTATCGGTCGTGATCGAAATGGACAGATCCGGGTGCGCAACGTCGAAGTGCTGCAGTCTCGGGAAGAGCCAGGTAAAGGCGAAGCCCGGCAGACAGCTGATGATGATTGTTCTGTCGGCCCGCTTCCTGTCCCTCAAGTCGATGCAAACGTCCGACACCCGTCCCAGGCCTTCCGAGATTGCACGGCCAAGCCTCTCACCTTCCAACGTCGGCTCTGACCTGCGGGCGCCGCGAAGGAGAAGATCCTGACCCAACCACTCCTCCAGAACCTTCACGTGCTGGCTGATCGCGCTCTGGCTGACACCCAGCTCGGCGGCAGCCACCGAGAAGTTGGACAACCGGAACACGGCCTCGAAGGCGCGAAGGGAAGCAAATGGCATGTTGATGATCATATTAGCCAGTCTAATGGTTGACATAACGACTTTCAAATGGCGCAAGTTTGAAGCTGTCCGGATGATCAACTTGCACTGCAGTTGATCGGTTCAAGATGGCAGAAATGACTCCCTCGCTTGGTGCCAGGAACCTCCTTGTGAATTGCGCCAAAGCAAGGCAGGGGGACCGTCTGCTAATCGCCTACGAGCCTTCGGACCATGGCTACTTCGAAGACGACGCGCATGAATGCATCACCAGAGAGGCAGAGCGTATCGGCCTTGCCGTTGATGCCGTGGATGTCGGCTTTGACGCTGACAATCCCCATCTTTCGGAGGAGCTGCGCCAGCGGATGCAGGACTTCGACATCATCCTCTTTCTTGCCCGGCTTGGCGACCAGCTCCGTTTCTCCGACATGCCGCCAGGAAAAAAGGTCATCGTCAGTTTCGCACTGAACGCCTACCTGCTCGGAACAGGGTTCGGCAACGCCCACCATGCGGCGTTCCTGAAACTCAAGAACGAGGCAAATTCTGTGATTTCCCGTGCAAATGAGGTCCGGATCACCTGCCCGGCCGGTTCCGACGTTGTAGGACGGTCCGACGTTGTCCTTGGTCCCGAAAGCGATACGACGATCATGCGCTTCCCGATGTCCGTCTTCACGCCCGTGCCTGCGACAAGATTCACCGGTCGAATTGCATTGCCCGGGTTTTTGACCGGTACCGGTTCGCGCTATTATGACGACTACACGGTCGAGCTTGACGGGTCTGTCCACGCATTGCTCAACGACGGACGCCTTGTTGGATTCGAGGGCGATCCCCTGGATGTCGAACGCGCAAATGCCCACTACGATCGGGTTTCGGCCCTATTTGGCATCGACAGGGATTCCGTGCATTCCTGGCACGCCGGCATTCACCCGGGTTGCGGATTTCCCTGGGATGCCAGATCAAGCTACGAGCGCTGGGGAGGCGTAGCGTTCGGCAATCCCCGCATTCTCCACTTTCACACATGTGGTGCGTACGCGCCCGGCGAGATTTCTTGGAATGTAATCGATCCAACGATTGAAGTTGACGGTGTAAAATATTGGGATCGCGGAATTTTCAAGGCAAAGATCTTGCCGAACGGCGCTGACATCCTGTCGCGCTATCCCTGTGCCGCAAGTCTCTTCGAGCATCCAGACCGAGACATCGGCATGCCAACGGCAGCATAGTCCCAGAAGTCGGAGCTACTCAGATCGGAGTCGACACTCTTACCGTTGAACCGTTCGACACCTTCAGGCCAATACAGGCGTGAATGTGATTCAACGTAACCGAACCGTTGCGGCTCCGGCCGAAATTCGCAGTCCCGTCGAGCATGACCGGCATGACGGCGCGCAGGCCAGACCCGACCTCTTCGATGACGTCCCGGAAACTCTGCATGGATGCTTGATTCATTCTGCAACAAGCGCAACTTCCGTGGTCTCCGCCTGAGCTGCCCAATGTTCGAGAGCGCGGCCGCGGGGCCTTCATCGCCTCCGCTGGGAATGCAAAGCCCGGTCCACCGCGCTCCATATCCTAATGTCCCATCCGGTCGGCGATGGCGACAATGCGGTGCATGTCGCGCAGCACTGGTTTTTCGATCAGTTTGCCGTCGATCACGACCAGGCCGGTATCGGCCGCCTCGAACTCCTCGATTATGCGCCGGGCTCGCGCAATCTCTTCCTCCAGCGGGGTGAACACTTCATTCAACGCCGCAATCTGTTTGGGATGAACCGCTCCCTTGCCGACAAACCCGAGATCGCGGGCCCGTTCAGCCTCGATGCGCATTCCCTCCGGGTCCTCAAGATCCAGGTAAGGCACGTCGATCACATCAATGCCGGCGCTTGCGGCGGCATGTACAACGCGAGAACGGGCATAAAGCAGCGGACTCCAGGAATTGCGGCACCGCAGTTCGGCGGCCATGTCAACTCCGCCAAAAAAGAGTGCATCGATACGCTCCGAGCATTTGGCAATCTCAAACGCAGCCTCCAGCCCGGCATTTGTCTCAATGATGACGTGCAGCCTGGTGAGATGCCCGGCTTCGGTCAGAAGCTGGTCAAGAATCTCGACCTCATCCGGCGAGCGCACCTTGGGCATCATGAGCGCTGGCGGGGGTGCGGTCGATGCCAGCACGGCCTGCACGTCCTCGATGCCGAAGCGTTCCCGCACCGAATTGATGCGGACGATTCTCTCCACTCCGTCATCGGCTTGCGATGTTTCGAAGAGGGCCAGCGCATTCCTTCGGGCCTCCTCCTTGTCCTTGGGGGCAATCCCGTCCTCAAGCTCGACGCACACGATGTCCGTTCCGCTGGCAAGCGCCTTGGGGAACATGTCGGGTCGAAGTCCAGGCGTGAAAATGAATGAGCGGCGCGGTCGCGGCGCCCTTCTGCCTTTGTCAGTCATCCTCATTGCCTTCCTCCTCAGTTCACACCGTGCAACGTCTTTGTCTCGAGGTGGTCTTCAAGCCCGACCATCCCGCTCTCTCGACCGTTTCCGGACTGCTTGCTGCCTCCGAACGACGAATCGTGGTCGAAAGCACCGTCATTCACGCGAACGGTGCCGACGGGGACAAGCACCGCGAGGCATTGAAAATGGTCAAGACAGTTGCAAAGATCATGCTGGGATCCAAGGCGTTCAAGGAACGAGCGCTGCAGGTCTGAACTTTCGGCGGCTCCTTGCCTAATTCACGTTGCGCTTCGCAAGGATTGTCAGCGGCTCCAGAAGGCTCGCGCCCGCGATCAGGATCACGCCGGCAAGCTCGCGTCCGCCGAAGGGTTCACCGGCAAGCAGTGCCGCCGAGATCATGCCAACCACGACTTCCGTCATGTACAGGAGGCCGGTAACACCCGGATTGAGGAATTTCGGCCCCCATAGCGCCGCGCAGGTGCCTGGAATGACGAGCAGAAGCACAAACCCGAGCAGCATGGGCAACACAGGCACCACCTGACGAAACCCGGGCATGTGCTCCGGGGCCAGCATCAGGGAAATCGCAGCGGAAAGAATCAGCCCCCAAAGGAAGAACCCCACGGTCAGGTCCACGGTCGAATGATCCTCGTGCATGCGGATGCGGACAGTCGCGACAGCCCAGACCATGCCGGCCAGCAACCCCATCCAGTCACCGGCATTACGAGGGACCGGAAGTCCCGCGCCCAATCCGAACAGCGTCAGCATTCCCAGGGCGGCGATCCCCATGGCAGCGATGCGGACTGCAGTGATCCTTTCCTTCAGCACCACCCGCGCCAAAAGGAATCCCCATACGGGCATGAGGTAAAACAGCATCAGCGCGCGAACGACCTCGGTGAAGACAATTGAGGCGGAATACAGTGTCAGCGCGGCTCCACATGCCACGACGGTAAGCTGGAGCGGTGCTCCGCCTTGCCGGATGGACCTCCATCGCAGACCAAGCACCGGAAGCATGCACATGGCCGGCACGAGGAAATATATTGTGGTGATCCACAGGTTGTGCAGCCCGGCGTCCTCCATCGCCCGCAGCGGGATCCAGAACAGCCCCCAAACCGCCCCGGCGTAAAGGCAGGCAAGTTTCGCCCGCGTCTCAATCGCAACCGGCATCGGATTTTGCCCTTCCGCGCTCTACTGTCATGACGACTATTCTCCTAACCGACAAAATGGCCCAAAACGGCTCCACAAGGCTGGCACCGGCGATCAGCAGACATCGGTGAACTCCCGCCATCCGAAGGGCTCACCGGACAGCAGGGTCGCCGAAACCGCGCCTGCCACGATCTCGGACATGAACAGCAAGCCCACGAGGCCCGGGCTCAGGTACTTCGGCCCCCAAAGCGAGGCGAACGTACCGGGAATGATCATGATCACCGGCACAAGCCAGAGAAGCGTAGTCAGCACCAAATCCGCATCTGGTTCGCTGCCCGGTGCCACGACAAGCGTGGCCGAGATCGAGAAGATCGCTGCCCACAGAATGAACACGCCAGTCATCTCGGCCGAAAGAAGGTGGCGGTCCCGATCGAGACGAACAGCGGCGACTGCCCTGACAATTCCGGAACCCAGTCCAAGCCAATCATCTGCATTGCGCGGCAGCGGAACGCTTGCCCCAAGTCCGAAGATTGTCGGCATGCCGACAAATGCTCAGACCATGGCCAGTATGCACGAAGGTGTGATCACTTCCCCCAGAACCGCACGCGCAAGATGCGTGCTCCAGATCGGGGTGAGGCAAAAGAGTAGCATGGCTCTCACGACATCGGTATGGACGATCGCAATCGAGTAGAGCGTAATGGCCAAGGCCGACAGCGCTGAGGTTGCCTGCAGGCTCGAGCCGCCCTGCCGAATCTTGCGCAAGCGTCCGAGCAACAGCGACACGAGGCAGCACAGGGGCACCAGGAAATAGACAACTGCGATCCAGAGTTCGTTCGGCCAAGGGATGAGTTCGCGACATGCGGACGAGCGGGTCGATCACACTCTCAATCCTTCGGCGGTATCTGCATGTGTCTGCACATTGCCAGCCAACACGACCAAACTGATGAACGGGTCGCACTCATGAGACTGCCTTCCAGCCGACCCGGTCTTCTTCAATCAATTGATCTACGATTTCAATTTTCGTTTTCCGTACGTTCATTTCCATCTGGATCGTACACCCGACTTGGGAGCCGGCGAGATGGATGACACGCTCAAATCCGGAAATGCCCAGAGCGTCAACAGAAACCGTCGGCAATTGGAACCGGAAACTCGATTTGCGAGGAGACGCTGCGCTTCGCCAACAGACGCAACCTCAAATTGCCAATGACCAAGTGACCAATCTGCCGCGAATCGCGATCGACTCCTGTGTCCCAAACCAGAACATGGAATTGCGCAATCATGCAGGATGCAGTAACAAACTGGCAATGTGGCCAGATGTTCGGGTCACATGGTGCGGAGCACTCCCGTCTCCGGAGCCGTCCAGCAAGGTGAAAAGGACACCGCTGTCGGCAAATCACGAGGGTTCTCATGGCAAATCCCATCGTCACACCCCTTACCCAGGCGCTGGAAGAGGGGAAGCTTTCACGCGAAGAACTGAAGCAGTTCATGCGCCGATCGGACGGGCCGGCCTTGCGTCGCTTGGTCCTGTGGATCGGGCTTCTTGCCGTCACCACCACGCTGATAGCGCTTGCATGGAACAGCTGGCTGATATGGCCCGCAATGCTGGTGCAAGGCACAGTGCTGGTGCATCATTTTTCGCTTCAGCACGAATGCGTGCACTATACGGCGTTCCGCACCCGTTGGCTTAACGACCTGATCGGACAGATTTGCGGGCTCATCATCATGCTTCCGCACAGGTTCTTCCGATACGAGCACTGCGATCATCACACATATACGCAAATGCACGACGAAGATCCTGAATTGATCTCGATGCCCACGACTTTTGGGGAATACATTTGGTACCTGAGTGCCGTTCCCTACTGGCGCAGCAAGTTCACCGAAGTCTTTCGACATGCAACCGGTCGCCTGAGCGAAGCGGAGAAGAAGTTCATTCCGTCGGTGGAGCACAAGGCCGTATTCGGGGACGCACGCCGAATGCTGGCGCTCTATGCCGCCATCTTCCTTGGCATGGCCATTACGGGTTGGTGGGGCCTGATTTGGTACTGGATCATCCCGCTGTTCCTGGGCGAGCCGGTGATGCGCTTTGTTCGAATGACGGAACATGTCGGGCGACCGACCGTTCCACAAATGTCGGAGAACACGCGGACGAACCTCGTGTCCGCCCCATGGCGCTTCCTTTGCTGGAACATGAACTATCACGCAGAGCACCACTACGTGGCGTCCGTGCCATTCCATGCCCTTCCCAGACTCCACGAGAAACTGAAAGACCACATCCACGTCGAGAGGCATGGCTATCTCGGTGCTCATCGCGACATCCTGCGCCAGCTCTTTCGGCGCGAACCGGCAGCAGCAGACCAGACGTGAACAAGGCAAAGCGCGCTTGGACCGACCTGATCGCAGTGGACGCATTGGAGCGGAACTGGGTTACTCGCGTGTCGCTGGGACCGCGACTGGTTGCCGTCTACGATACGCCGACTGGAATCTTTGTTTCGCTCGCCCTGTGCAACCATGGAGGCGCCGATCTTTGCGACGGGTATTTCGACGGTCACGTCATCGAATGCCCGTTGCACCAGGGCGCATTCGATGTCCGCGACGGAAGGCCTGTCTGCGCGCCGGCAACGCGCCCCATGAAGGTGTTCGAGACCCGCGTGGAGAACGGGATGGTTCAGGTCAGGGTCTGAAGTCTACTCGTCACCGATCATTGCCATGGCGTCGATCTCGACCAGCAACGCCGGGTCGGCAAGCGCGCTGACCACGACTCCGGTCGAGCAATGGTGCACACCCTCGAACCAACGGTTGATCGCATCATAAACTGCCGGGCGATAGCTGATGTCCGTGACATAGACGGTCAGCTTCACGACGTCCTGCAGGCTGCCACCGGTCTCGGTCATCCAGCGCTCGATATTTCGGCAGGCCTGGTCTGCCTGCGCGCCGGGATCGCCTTCCCCCACTACGGTGCCGTCCAGAAGCGTCCCGACCTGGCCTTGCATAACAACAAGATCGCCTCGAGCCCGGATGGCCTTGGAATAGGTCGCTTTCGCATGATAGCGAGTCTCGTACTTATGGATATGCGTCCGAGTCATTCGTGCCTCCGGATCAACGCAGCGCGCGTTTCAGATAGTCTTCCATCATGTCGCCGAAACTCTGCTCGACGGACACATCAAACCCGCCAACGCAATGGCGCGCCAGCGCCGTCTGGCCAAAGAACTCGGTAAAGCTCACTGCATCCTCCGGGAATGCAGCTTCGTGCAAGTCAAGCGGACAGCCGATTGCCAGCACATGCGCCGCATCGGTTCCGGTGATGCGAAAGGTCGTCATGGTATCCGAGATTCTGACGATGCTCACCTCAGCGGGGGCTTCGTGCGGACGCAATGCCCCATTCAAATCGTCCTCCCGGTCAATGTCCGCCTGCAAGAGCCAATGGCGCGGTCCTACATGCTCGAGCGAAACGCCATCTGCCTTGCGACAGCAATTCGCTTCTGCGGGAAAGTCCGGCAGGACCTCCGCGCCAATCCACTCAACCAAGGCGCTTTCCGTCCCCTTCAGGTCGAAACACGCGTTGATCGGGAGCCTCTCGAATGCTGCATCGTAACTCATCTCAGGACCTCATCCTCAGGCCTTCGGGGTCGTGGAACACCGGCTCCATGACGTCAGCGGCGATCGTCGCGTTCTTCAAGCGGGCATGGACGGTTTCACTGTGTCGCGACAATCCGTTCTCCAGAAGGGCCAACGCGACCCACCGGTCAAGGACGACGCTCCACACACAGGCGGTTACAAGCCCCTCGGTTGGGCACCTCTCACCGCCGGGAGTAAGCGGGGCGCCCTCCGGAATTTGGTCATTCGGGTCGACAGGCAGCAATCCCACAAGTTCACGTCGAATTGCGTTGCCCCGGCGCCGCAGCTCTACCGAACGCTTGCCCACGTAGTCCCTCTTCTTCTTCGACATGATCCAGCTCATGCCGAGATCATGGGCATCCACCGTTCCGTCCACTTCATGTCCCAGGGAAAGAAATCCTTTCTCAACCCGCAGCACGTGGCTGGCTTCGGACCCCACAGGCTCGATCCCGAAGGGCTCGCCGGCTTCCATGATCCGTTCCCAAAGATCGCGCATGTGCCGAGGCGCCACGTTTAGCTCGAACGACAATTCGCCCGTGAAACTGACCCGAACGACACGCGCAGGCAGTCCGGCTACATGTCCGTCCGCGAAGCTCATGAACGGCAACCCCTTGGGCGAAAGGTCGATGTCAGTACCCAGCGCAGCCATGAGCTCGCGCGCCTTCGGGCCGCATACGGTCGCGTTGTTCCACTGGCTGGTCACGGGTGTCACATAGACGTTCCATTCAGGAAACTGCGTCTGGAGCAACTCCTCCATATGCCCGTGCACGGTGTCCGCATGTGCGGTGGATGTAGAGACAAGCCAGCGATGCTCTCCCAATCTCATGGCGACTCCGTCGTCAAGGATCAGGCCATCCTCTGTCAACATGAGCCCGTATCGGCACTGCCCGGCCTTCAGCGTGGACATCAGGTTCGTGTAGATGTGGTCGAGAAAACGGCCGACATCGCGCCCCTTCAGTTCGAACTTCCCAAGGGGGGAGCCGTCGTAGACACCGACACCCTCTCGTACTGCACGGCACTCGCGGTTTACGGTCTCTTGAAAGGTCTCGCCGTCACGCGGGAAATATCCCGGCCGCCGCCAGCGAGCGCCGGCCTCATACATGAACGCGCCGCGATCGAGGTTCCAACGGGTAACAGGCGTGTGGCGGTAAGGCAGAACGACGTTTTCTTCCCGGATGCCTCCGATCGCTCCAAAGGACACTGGCGTGTAGGGCGGACGGAAGGTCGTCGTTCCGACATCCTGAAGCGGGACACCCTTCTGCAGGGCAATCGCGCCTATAATGTTGATGTTGCCCGTCTTTCCCTGATCGAACCCCATGCCGCCGGTCGTGTAGCGCTTGACATGCTCCACGTTGTCATAGCCCTCGAGGAGAGCGAGATGAACATCGTCGACCGTGACATCGTTCTGAATGTCCAGAAACGCCTTGCCCTTGGCACCCCGTGCATCGACTTGCCAAAGCGGTGCAATCGAATAGCTTTCCTCCACTACTGCGGGAAGATTCGGCATCTCCGTTCCCGTTGCCTTGGCTGCCGCTTCTGCACCGGTTCGCAATGCTGACGCGAGCGACAATTTTCCGGCTGCGCCACCGACAGACACGCAGGCCTGCGCCGCCTCGTCCGGCACGAATGTCGCGAGAGATTCATCGTATCGGAGATTTCCGCGTGACTGGGAGAACAGGTGCACGGTCGGGTTCCACCCACCAGAGTGGAGCAACAGGTCACAGTAGATCTTCTCGGTCCCATGGCCGCCTCGCTCAGCAACTGTCACGCCCCTGACCGCACGCTTCCCTCGGACGCCGATGACGACTGACCCGGCCCTGATCGGGACGTCTCCGGCCAATTTTCTGGCAAAATCAGGAACTACATCTCGGCTGTCCACGATCGCGGCAACCTCGATGCCTGACGCTCGAAAATCGGCGACCACGCCATATGCGCTGTCGTTGTTGGCAAAGAACACCGCCCTTTCGCCCGGCATCACTGCAAATCGGTTTACGTAAGCCTGCGCTGCCGAGGCCAGCATCACGCCCGGCCGGTCGTTTTCGGGAAAGACGAGGCCTCTTTCGAAGGCACCCGTCGCAAGAATCACCTGCCCCGCCCGCACTCGCCAGTTCCGTTCCAGTACATTGGAATTGGCCGGCGACCGCTCGTTCACCATCAAGCAGTTGTGCTCCCGGTAGGCCCAGACGCTCGCGTCCTGCAACAGATGAGTGACATTGGGCATCGACTTCAACTCGGCAACGGAGTCGGCCACCCAATCCAATGCCGGCTTTCCAGCAATCTCCAGACGTCGATCGAGCAGACTGCCACCCGCCTCGGCACGTTCGTCAGCCAGAAAAACCCTGCACCCGGCGCGACCGGCGACAAGGGCAGCCATCAGCCCTGCTGGCCCTGCCCCGACGACCAGGACATCTGCATGTGCATGCACTGCTTCGAAATGGCCGTCCAACGGAGGCGCCTCCGGCGCACCGGCAAGACCCGCGGCCTTACGGATCATTGGCTCATAGAGGTGCCAGCTCGGCCACTTGAATGTCTTGTAGTAGAAGCCCGCAGGGATGAGTCCCGCAAACAGCTGATTGACCGCGCCCATGTCAAGTCCGGGCGACGGCCAGCAATTCACCGACCGCGCGGACATCCCGTCTGCGAGTCGGACCGTTGTCGCGGCCTGGTTGGCAGATGCGCGCCGACCCTCCAACTCCACCAGCGTCGCTGGTTCCTCGGGACCGGAGCCGACGATTCCTCGAGGCCGATGGTACTTGAAGCTTCGTGCCGTCAGTCGAACGTTGTTGGCAAGCAATGCGGACGCCAGGGTGTCGCCTGAGAGCCCTGTGTACTCCTTCCCGTTGAAGCGAAAGGCCAACGGCCGGCCCCGGTCAATCCCTCCGCCCGAGGGGAGACGCCTATTCTGCATCACTTGGCCCCTCAACGATGTCATGCGTTCGCGTATCCCGCCAGATCGTCAGCCACGTGCCGCATCCTCTCGCGTGCCACCAGCGTTCCTGAACCGGGCCAAACGGATTCGGGACAGTTGTCAGGTATTCGACCCAGTCTTCGTCGCTTGTCGCATTCGGGTCGGGTCGATCCGGCTTCACGGGACCGCCATACGTGAACTCGCTTTCGTTTCGGTGGCCGCAGAACGGACAGGGGATGAGCATCATCGATCCATCTCCCTATCTCGCCGTCGTCGTTCCGGATTCCATGACGTAATCCAGATGCTTGAACCGGCTCAAGGTGAAGGGTGACATCAGGGGATGGGGGACGCCCTTTGCGATCAGGTGCGCAAGTGTCAGCCCTCCCGCCGGAATCGCCTTGTAGCCACCCCACCAGCCTGCCGTCACGAAAAGCCCCGGGACGTCCGTTTCGTCCATGATGGGCGAAGCGTCCGGCGCGATGTCCAGGTGCCCGCCCCACTGGCGCAAGAGCTTCAGCTTCCTGAATGACGGGAACAGCGACAGCATGGCCGTCACGGTGTCTTCGAACACGTGCTGCTTGATGTCACGGCGAAAGCTCTGGCCCATGTCCGGCGCACCACCTATCACCATTTCCCCCTTGTCCGACTGGCTGAAATAAAATCCGCTATCCGGGCAGTTCACGACCACGTCGACGAGCGGCTTGACTGGCTCGGAAACGAAGGCCGTCAGGTTCATCGTTCGCAGCGGCAGCCTGAGTCCGACCGTTTCAGTCAGCGTCGTGGTATGCCCTGATACCGCAATCGCGACCTTTCCTGCTCGCACAACGCCGCGCGGCGTTTCGACTCCCTTGATGGTTCCGTCATTGCCCCGCAAGAGCTTGGTGACCGGCGTTTGCTGGTGCAGTTCAACACCCCGTGCATCGGCGCCACGCGCATATCCCCACGCGACTGCATCATGTCGGTTCACCCCGGCATCGGTGTGCACCATCCCGCCGATCACGGGCAGCCGCGCGTCAGGCCCACCGCCAGTAAGCGCCGGAATGCGGCGGCGCACTTCTTCGGTGGATATCTGTTCGTAGGTAGACCCGTAAATGTCCATGGCCAGCTGACGGCGCCGTAGCTCACGCATCTTCGGGAACGTCTGCACAACATCGATCATTGTGCGCTTCGAGTGCATCAAGTTGAAATTCAGCTCGTCGGTCAGGCCTTCGTACAAAGCGACCGACTTCACGTAGAACGGGATTGACGCATCTCGCATGTAGTTTGACCGGACGGTCACGGTGTTTCGAGCAACATTTCCGCCGCCGAGCCAGCCCCGCTCCAGAACCGCGACGTCGGCGATGTTGAATTCCTTGGCAAGGTAGTATGCGGTTGCCAGTCCGTGCCCGCCCGCGCCAATGACAACCACGTCATAGCTTGCCTTCAAGGGCGGACTGCGCCAAGCGGGCGCCCACGTCGTGTGGCCGTTAAGCGCATGACGGAATAGGGAGAAGATCGAATATTTTTGCATACTGGTAATATTTTTTACTTTTGGTAATGTAATGTCAAGTGATCGCAGAGCCGGTGAACGCCATGCCTGAAAGGACGAAAATCGACGTCGTGGTTGGACGGACAGTCAACAAGCTGCGCCGGGAGCGCGGGATGACAGTTACGAGCCTCGCGAAATGTGCCGGGATGTCGGCCGGCATGATCAGCCGCATCGAAAACGGCCAGGTCTCCCCGTCCCTTGGAACACTTGACGCAATCGCCGAGGCACTGTCGGTGCCAGTTATGGCGCTGCTCGCCCAAGGGAGCGGAAAGGCCGATGTCTATCACCTGAGAGCTGGCGGCGGAATCCCTTCACGGCGGATCACGCCAAACCATGCCCATGAGTATCTGCTGCTAGGCAAGCATAGCGGACCGGGCGGGAGCTTCGAGGCGGCCCGCGTCCGGATCATCCGGGACGAGGCAGGCGAGCTGCCCCGATACCAGCACGATGGTCATGTCTTCCTGACAGTGGCATCCGGCAAGGCACGCTACTCGTGCGGAAATGCCGAGTTCGAACTCGCTCCGGGCGACACCTTGAGCTTCGATGCAAAGCTCGAGCACGGCGTCGTGGAGATCCAGAGCCCGGAAGTCGAGTTCATCACGGTATCGTCCCGCCCCGACTGAGGGCTCCTATGCCTGTCCTTCCCGCTTGCGCTCCAGCCGCGAGAACAGTCGGCTCAGCCCGAAGCAGACAAGGAAGTAAAACGCCGCGGTCGTAATCCATGCTTCAAAGATCATCCGGGACGAGGCCACCAGTTCAACCGTCTTGTACGTCAGTTCCTGAACCGATATGAGCGATATGATCGAGCTGTCCTTGATCAGCGAAATGAATTGATTGGCGAGCGGCGGAACGACCCTCTTCATCGCCTGCGGCAGCACGATGTACCGAAGTTCCTGAAGTCGGCTCATGCCAATCGATCGGGCCGCTTCGCGCTGTCCCCGGGGTATCGACTGAATTCCCGCGCGAACGATCTCCCCGACAAACGCACTCTCAAAGAGCGCAAGAACGATCACGCCAGATATGATCGAGGGGAAGCGCCGCATGTCGCCGAAGAAGAGTTCCCAAAGCCAGATGTCCTCCTGCCGCGCGATATTGCGTGACCAGCGCGCCAGGTCGAGTGCATCGATCAATTGCTGCGACAGGAAAAAGAAGAAAATGAAGACGACGACGACAGGCGGAATATTCCGCAGCAGTTCCAGGTACGTCCGCGCCAGCATCCGTATGGTCAGGTTCTGGGAACACCGCGCGACGCCGAGGATCGTGCCCAATATCACCGCGAGGATGCTCGCGTAAATGCTGATCCGAATCGTGGCGGCAAGGCCCTGAAGCAGGATGTTGGCGAAATACGCCTCTCGACCCGTGTGATAGCCGATGATGTATCCCGGTATGAGCTCCCAGCGCCACTTGTAGTTCAGGGTGCCTTCGATGGTGAACCAGATATACCCGAAGAACGCGACGAGCATCGCGACAATCAGGTAGTCAGGCCACCGCATCCTGTTGATGAACGAGCGCAAGTTCCAGCGCCTCACTGCTCAAGGCCCAGGAGCCGAGGCTCCTGGGCCTTGGTCTTGGCTTACTGGGCGACCTGGTCGGCCCAGTCCTCGGTCGCGAACCAGTAGTTGTGGCGCGCTTCAAGCCAACCGCTGCGCCATTGCTGGGCGATCCAGTTGTTGAAGTAGTTGAGCGCGTCCGGGTCTCCCTTCCGCAAGGCAAAGCCTTCACCACGCGGGTCGAACAGATCGCCTTCCAAGACGACAAGCGTCTCCGGGTTCCTGCCCGCCTCACGGTTCGGCGTCGGCTGAGCGGCCATGGTCGCATGGGCATTGCCGTTCAGCACTTCCTGAGCAGACGCGCCGTCCTCATCGAAGAGAAGGAGCTGCGCCTCAGGAAAGTTGTCAGCAATCACGACAGCCGGGGTTGCGCCCCGACGGGCCGTGAAGATCACGTCGGGCGAATTCAGGTCCTCCAGCGACATGCCCGCTGTCATTTCCTTGTTTGCAAGAATTGCCAGCCCCGAATACGCGTACGGATCTGTGAAGTTTATCGTCAGGTTTCTTTGCGCCGTAACCGACATGCCCGAAATTATGACATCGAAGTTGCCGGCAACGAGGGCCGGGATGATCCCGTCCCAGGACGTCGGAACAAACTCGGCTTCCACGCCCATGTCCTCCGCAAGCTTGCGACCAACATCGAGTTCGTAGCCGATGAGTTCGCCGTTCTTGTCGCGCATCGACCAGGGCACGAACAGGGACAGGCCGATCCGGATCACTCCGTCCTGCTTGATCTGTTCGATCACGCTCTCCGAGGTCAGTGCCTGCGTGGCCTGCTGAGCCGCCGCGGGCAACGCAAATCCCACGGTCGCAGTCGCTGCCAAGGCATATCCGAGCATTCTGCGATTGAGTTTCATTTGGTATCCTCCTTGATTGAGTGGTCTTCTCATTTGTTCATTTTCCGGTCAAGCCCAGGGAATTCCGGACGTCGAAGCGTGCTGGCCTGGCCAGTCTGCGATCCCTGGGAGGTGCCCGACACCGATCCGCAGTTCGGCCCGCGATGCCGGACATCGGCATGAAAGCGGCGTGGTCGCGGTACACGTTCGGGATGATCTTTGAACGCTTCATTGGTCAACCGTGTACTTTCGTTCGAGGAACGACACGCCAATTGACAGGATCAGGGTCACCACCATGTAGACAGCTGCGACGGTGAACCAGATCTCGAAACTCATGTACGTGTCAGAAATAATGTTGCGCCCGATTGTCGTAAGCTCGGCCACGGCAATGACGCTGACGATCGCCGACGACTTGATGAGGTGCACCACTTCGCCAGTCATCGGTGGCAGCATGAAGCGGACGGACTGAGGCAGAATGATGTAGCGGTAGGCCTGCCCGGTGGACATTCCGATTGACTTCGCGGCTTCCCACTGCCCGATGGCAACCGCATTGATGCCCGCCCGGAAGATTTCGGATATCAGGGCGGAATGGAAAACGGCAAGCGTCAGGATGCTGGCGACGTAGCGGTCGAGGCCAAAGATCGGACCCAGCACGTAGTAGAAGAGGTAGAGCAGCACCAGGAGCGGGATGTTGCGGATCAATTCGAGGAACCCGACGGCAACGGCAGACCCCACGACGAGACCTGACAGCCGCAGGAGTGCCACGACGAGCCCAAGAAACGTGGCGAGCGCGAAAGACAGGATAGAGAGCCTGATGGTTGCCACCAGACCGATCGTTATCTCGCCCCACTGAAATCCGTCGTCGGTAAAGCTGTACAGGTACTGAGGCACGCGGTACCACTGCCAATTGTAGCCCATGTTTTGGGCTCCGGCGAACGACCCGTAGACGATCAGCCCGACAACGATGGCATAGATCGCGACGGCAACCGGAACCGAGTTCAGCAGTTGCTGATGCACCGGCGGCTTCGGGATCGGAAGACCTCTCAGGCTGGCTGTCCCGCTCGTCGCCATCTCAGTGCTCCAGGATCTGCGCTAGGAACATCCGGCAACGCTCGCTTGAAGGCGCCGTGAAAAATTGCTCGGGAGGCGCGACCTCGACGATTCGGCCCTCCTCCATGAACACCATGGTATCGGCCACCTTGCGCGCGAAACCCATCTCATGGGTAACCACGACCATGGTCATGCCGGTTTCGGCAAGCTCGACCATGACGTCGAGCACTTCGTTGATCATCTCGGGGTCCAGCGCCGATGTCGGTTCGTCGAACAGCATGATCCGGGTTTCCATGCAAAGCGACCGGGCAATCGCAACACGCTGTTGCTGGCCTCCGGAAAGCTGAGCCGGGTACTTTTCCGCCTGCTCCGGAATGTGCACCCGATCCAGGTACTTGCGCGCAGTCTCTTCCGCCTGCTCCCGCGAGACCTTCCGAACCTTCATCGGCCCAATCATGAGGTTTTCGAGCACTGTGAGATGCGGAAAGAGGTTGAACTGCTGGAAGACCATGCCGACTTCCTGCCGCAGCTTCCGAACGTCCTTCGAACCCTCGAAGACTTCGATGCCATCGACCACAAGAGTACCTGAACTATGGTTTTCCAAAGCGTTGAAACAACGGATCAACGTCGACTTTCCCGATCCCGACGGGCCACACACCACCACACGCTCACCGTGATGAACCGAAATGCTGACATCCTTCAGGGCGTGAAAATTCCCGTAGAACTTGTCGACGTTGCGAGCTTCGATGATCGGTTGGCTACTCATGCATTCCACCTGCCGCGACGGCTGACGTACGCCCCATGGAACCATGGCAGAATTCGAGGATGTCTGGCAACGACATTCCCCGGTTGCCGCCCGCAATGGCCTTGCCATTGCAGCCGCGTGTCAAGGATCGCATGGATCCGAGACGCATTTCGCGCAGCGTTCATCTTGACCACTGGCAGCGATAGTGCAAATTCCGGCACCCCCCAATTCTTGCATTTCACTCAATAACGTTGCATGACGGTTTAGGCAAGGAATAAGGAAACTTGTTCGAATGAATTTCGAACACCGCCTGCCAGTCATCCAGAGGAGACACAATGTCGGCATGGATCAAGATGATCTCCGACGAGGACGCCGATGAGGTGCTCTCGGAAGCCTTGGAGCAGGCGCGGACCCCGCACGGAACCGTAGACAACGTCATGCGTGTCCATTCGCTCCGGCCGAACACCATGCATGGTCATGTCACGCTCTATCGCGCCTGCCTTCATGACGACGGCAACAGCATTCCGC
>JAJDVJ010000179.1 GCA_022826205.1 Silicimonas sp.
ATCCAGATGCACTACTCGTCCGAAGTCGTCGCCCAGAACGAGGTGATGAGCGCGGCAAGCCAGGGAATTCTTGACTGCGACATGGGCGGGATCACCGGCAACGTCGGCAAGGACGCGGGCTGGATGCTCGCCGGCGACATCATGGGAGGCTATGACACGCCTTACCAGTTCCTGTCGTGGTTCTACCATGCCGGCGGCAGGGAAGTGGTGCAGGCCAACCTCTACGACGCACAGGACATGCACGTAGTCGGGTTTTGGCTTCAGGGCCACGAATCGCTTAGTTCCACAGCACCCTTGGCAGGCTTCGAAGACCTGAAGGACTGGAAATTCCGCTCTCCTCCGGGACTGGAAACAGAGATCTTCGCGTCCTTCGGTGCAAAGCCTGTGGTGATGGACTTCGGTGAGGTTCCAAACGCCCTGCGCACCGGAATCGTGGACGGGGCCGATGCCTCGACGCTGAATACGAACGCAAACCTTGGTCTCTTTGACGTCGCCAAGCATGCGACCTATCCAGGCTTTCACTCGATGCCCGCCGAACAGCTGTCGTGCAACAAGGGGGCATGGGCCAAGCTTCCGGCATCCGTGCAAAAGGCCATTGAGGTGTCGCTGAAAGGCATCGCTCTTGATCTCGCCCTGTTGACCGAGATTCGGGACAACGAGACCGCGACGCGCATTCAGGCCGAAGGCGTCACGCTCTATGACTGGTCGACCGAGGACCGCAAGGCGTTCCGCGAATTCGCACAGAGCCGCTGGGCAGACTGGGGTGCCAAGACACCCGCCGCTCAGGCCGTGCTGGACAGCCACCTGTCCTTCATGAGGTCGGTCGGGCTCGTCAACTGACTTTTTCGCTCTGGCGGTGGGCAGGTCTTCGCGCCTGCCCATCGCCGACTTGTGACCCGCGGTCGGAGGGAGCCGGCTCATGGACGATCGAGCAAAGGCGCTCGTTGAATCGAGGGGTCCGATCAGGGGCATCTGGGCCTATGTGATGGCCGGCCCGGACAGCCCGCGCGTGACCGCCTATGACCGCGTTGTCACGTCGATTTCGCGGGTGATGATGTTCCTGATCCTCGCAGGTGTCTTCGTTACTTTCTTCGAAGTGGTCATGCGCTACCTGTTCGCCAGCCCGACGCTATGGGTCAATGAGCTCACGCTTTGGTTGGGGAGCATCGTGTATCTCGCCGCCGGGCTCTACACGATGCAGCGGCGTGCCCACATCCGGATCACGGCGGTCTATGACATTGTCTCGCCCAAGGTTCGCCTGTTCTTCGACTATCTCGCGATCTTCGTTCTTGTTGTCTACGCCGTACTTATGGTGATTGGCGGCTATGACGTGGCATGGGAGGCCTTCATTACGTGGGAACGCTTGGGCACGATTTTCGATCCGCCTGTTCCTGCGACCATGAAGCCTCTGGTTCTGATCATCACCTGCCTGGTGGCATTGGGCGCAGTGAACAATCTGCTGACGGACTGGTACGGTCGCGGCACCAAGAACCCGGATTGGGTTGAGGCTGATCACGACGAAGGCGTTGCCGGACTGGTCGATTCGAAGACCGCCGAGGAAAGCAAGCCAGGGCAGAAGCATCGATGAAGCCCATCCATCTGCCGATTGCGTTTTTCGCGCTTACCGTGGCGATTGCCTTGGTTGTTCCTCTCGTCCTTTTGGGCGACTTTCGCGCGGACCTTGGGGTCGGAACCCTTTCACTGCTGCTGCTGGTTGGCATATTCATCCTGCTTGTCGCCGGCGTGCCGCTGGGCTTTGCCACAGGTTTCCTCGGCGCGATTATCATTTGGCTGAATTTCGGCGAACCGGGTCTTGGGCTCGTCATGCAGCGCGTCTACGACTTGGTCGTGACGCATGCCATCATCGCGGTGCCGTTCTTCATTGTCATGGCGTCACTTCTGGAGCGCTCCGGCATTGCCAAGGACATGTATGATGCGCTGAACGTCGCGATGGGAAAGACCCGAGGCGGCGTTGCCATCGTAACCACGGTGATGGCCGTGATCATGGCAGCAATGTCGGGGATCATTGGCGGCGAAATCGTGCTTCTGGGCCTTGTCGCGCTGCCGCAAATGCTGCGGCTGGGCTATGACAAGCACCTTGCAATCGGGACAATTTGTGCAGGCGGATCGCTTGGCACGATGATCCCGCCTTCGGTCGTGCTGATCATCTACGGACTGGTTACCGAGACATCGATCACCAAGCTCTTTACCGCTTCCTTTATCCCGGGGCTGATGCTGGCCGGAACTTACATTCTTTATATCGTCATTCGCACTCGGATGAATCCGTCACTTGCTCCATTGCCTGAGGAGTCCGGGGTGGAAGTCGAGCAGCTGGACGTCAATTCGAGGATGGAGCTGGTCCTCAACCTGACGCCCTTCGTGATCGGGTTCGCCTGTGCCGTTGTCGTCAGCTTCCTTGGATTTGGTCGGACCGAGCAGATCGCGACCCTAATCTTCTCTAGCGCGACGACGGCGTTGCTGCTGGTGGCATGGCTCCAGAAGACAGATGACTATCCCATCGCCAAGGGTCTGTTGCCGCCGTTGATCGTGGTCGACCTTGTCCTGGGTTCGATTTATGGCGGCGTGACCGGCTATGCAGAAGCGGCCGCAATGGGTGTCGTGGCTTCACTGTTACTGATCTGGGTGCGGAGCGAGCTGAGCACGGTCATGGTGCTGGAGGGTCTGGAACAGACGTTCCGCTCGGTCGGCACGATCCTTTGGGTTACGTTTGGCGCGACCGTTCTTGCCGGGGCTTTCAGCCTGTCAGGCGGCAACCGTTTTGTTGCAAATGCCATCATAGGCCTGGATGTCGCGCCAATAGTGATCATCCTCGTGATGATGTGCATCTTCTTCATACTGGGGATGTTCATGGACTGGATCGGCATAGTGCTGTTGACCATGCCGGTCTTCATGCCGATCGTGAAGCAACTGGGTTACGATCCGATCTGGTTCGGGATCCTGTTCAGCGTGAACATGCAGATCGCGTTTCTGACTCCGCCCTTTGGGTCGGCTGCCTTCTATCTCAAGAGCGTGGCGCCGCCCGAGATTGACCTAGTGACGATCTATCGCTCGTTCGGACCATTCATCCTGCTGCAGACCTTGATCCTCGCGATTCTCGTGGCATTCCCGCAAATTTCGCTCTTCCTCGTGCGATGACGAGGCGGAGCTGGGACCGGGGGTGTCTTTCGGACTGGTCCAGCGTGATGCACGCTTGAAACCCCGCCAATTGAGAAACGGAAGGATAAAGTGAAATGCGCGTCGGCGCGATTCAATTGGGGGATATGGGATCCGGGTTCACGCAGAATCTGATTGCCAACGGGTTCGAGGTGACTGGCCTTGACCCGAGAGAGGCGCGCATGACCACGTCTCATGACATGGGTGGTCCCCCCGCAGGAAGCGTGGCCGAGGTCGAGGGGGATGTTCCGACGCGGTCTAGTTGGTGGTGATGAACGGCGATCAGGCAGAATTGGCAATCCTAGGCGATGCAGTTCTGGCGGGACATATGGCTGCAGGTGGCGTGATCAATCTGGCCTTGACCAAAGAGCCGCGCGAGCCTTGCGAAATCGAGATCGCCTTGGAGGGCGGTGAAGTTCATCTCAGCGATTCGTCAGATTCAGGCGGAACTCTCGGAACGCAAGCCGACGCACTCATGATGAAGGCATCGACAGGGATCCAGATCATTCTTGCGACCAGGTCGAATTGCCGACAGGAAGTGAATTTGGCCCATACACGCGTGACTGAAGAGATCTTGGACGCGGAACTGCATCGGGAAGGTGTGCAATGAAACTGGGCGTGATCTGCGACGGCATCAGCCGGGACTTGGCGCATGCCGTAGATGTCATGGATGAGTTTGGACTCGAGTATGCCGAGCTGCAATACGTTGGCGACACAGAAGTCGGCGATCACAGTGCACACGAGATTCGCGAGATTGACGCGCAGCTTCGCGATCGCGGAAAGCCCGTGTCCTGCCTCTCGCGCCACGTCTTTGCAGGCATGACCGTCGCTAATGAGCCCGGCGACGAATTGCATGCAAGGCACATGGATGCACTCAAGCGCGTGATCGACATGGCGCATGTGGTTGGCAGCCCGCTTGTCAGGATCATGACCAACAGGAAGGAGCAGATCCTCTGGGGCAAGAACGGCGCCGAGATATGGAATGTCGCCCACGGTGCATGGGACAGGACCCTTCCTCTCATTGCCCCGGCCTGCGACGTGGCACGCAACGCCGGGATCACGCTGGTGCTCGAGACCGGCAACGGCACAATGGTCAACTCCAACTGGACCGCGCGAAAGCTTATCGACGATCTGGATGCCAAGGACGTGCTCAAGATCCTTTGGGACCCGGCCAACAACTGCTGGTGCCACGAGGAGGCCTACCCGCGCGGATACGAGACGGTGAAGGACGGATATCTGGGCCATATCCACATCAAGGACGTACAGGTCGACACGCCGTCGGCCACGCTGGAAGTGTGCCGCATGGGCGAGGGCCAGTTGGCCGATCAGTTCCAGCCACTCGCCAATGCCTTGCGCACCGATGGCTATGACGGCGTGATCAGCTTCGAGAGCGTGTTTCATCCCGGCGACGGCGACTTCGAAGCCGGATTCCGCCTCTGCATCGACCGCTTCAAGGAGATTTTTGCGTAACGCGATGAAGACCGCGATCGCCACCGTTTCGATTGCCGGCGAACTGCCGGAGAAGCTCGCGGCGATTGCGGTGGCGGGTTTCGACGGAGTCGAGATATTTGAACAGGATTTCATCGCCCACGACAGCGGTCCGCGCGACGTTGGGCAAATGGTGCGGGATCATGGGCTGGAGATCATGCTGTTCCAGCCCTTTCGTGACTTCGAGGGATTGCCGGAGCCGGACAGGACCCGCGCCTTCGAGCGGGCCAAGCGAAAATTCGACGTAATGCGGGAGCTGGGCACCGATCTCATGCTGATCTGTTCTTCGGTGCATCCCAAGGCCTTGGGCGGGATTGACCGTGCCGCTGGCGACCTGAATGCCCTGGGAGATGTGGCCGCCGAACACGGATTGCGCATAGGCTACGAGGCGCTGGCCTGGGGCACCCATGTCAACGACCATCGGGATGCATGGAAAATCGTGCGGCGCGCGGACCATCCAAGCGTCGGTCTGATCGTCGACAGTTTTCACACGCTCGGGCGGAAGCTGAGCCCGGAAAGCGTCCGCCGCATTCCTGGTGACAAGATCTTTTTCGTGCAGCTTGCGGATGCGCCCCAGATCGAGATGGACTTGCTCTATTGGTCGCGGCACTTCCGCAACATGCCCGGCGAAGGCGATCTGGACGTGCGGCCGTTCATGCAAGCGGTTGCCGCGACCGGGTATGATGGTCCGATCTCGCTTGAGATCTTCAACGACCAGTTTCGGGGCGCCAGCCCTCGGGCCATTGCCGAAGACGGCATGAGATCTCTATTGGCGCTCATGGATGACGTGAACCGGATTGAGCCAGTCCCCCAACTCGACGTTCCGTTTATGCCGCCTCGGACGGAGATCGAAGGGGTTGAATTCATCGAATTTGCCGCCGACGAGGTCGAGGCAAATCGGCTCGGCGCTCTATTGACGACATTGGGGTTCACGCATGCCGCAGATCACATCAACAAGGACGTCTCGCTCTGGGCACAGGGCGCGATAAACATCGTCATCAATACCGAGCGGGAAGGATTCGCACATGCGACCTACCTGTCGCACGGAACCAGCGTTTGCGACATCGGATTGCGCGTGAAAGATGCGGCCGAAACCGTTCGCAGGGCCGAGGCGCTGAAGGTGAAGCTGTTCCATCAGCCTATTGACCAGGGAGAACTGCACCTTCCTGCCATTCATTCGGTCGGAGGTGGCGTCATGCACTTTCTGGATGCGGCGAGCGGGCTGACCGACGTGTGGGACGTGGAGTTCAAAACAACCGGAAATGTGTTTGATGGGGCCGGGTTGACCCGCGTGGACCACGTCGCGCAGACCATGGGCCATGACGAGATGCTGACGTGGACCCTGTTCTACACTTCTCTGTTCGAAGCGTCGAAGAGGCCGATTGTGGATGTCGTTGACCCCGGGGGTGTCGTGCGAAGCCAGGTCATCGAGAGCCCGGAAGCCAGCCTGCGCATCACCTTGAACGGTGCGGATTCGGACCGCACGTTGGCGGGACGATTCGTTGCTGGGCGCCTGGGATCCGCCGTGCAACATGTGGCCTTTGAGTCTAGCGACCTGTTCGAAACCGAAAGGCACCTGCGCGGGCGGGGTTTCCAGGCGTTGCCGATCCCCCAAAACTACTACGACGATCTTGAAGCACGTTTCGGGCTGGACGGAGGCATGTTGGCACAGCTTCGGGAGGGGAACATCCTCTATGACGAAGATGAGAGCGGCCAGTTCTTCCAGTTATACAGCCGGCCCTACGGTGACGGCTTCTTCTTTGAAATCGTTGAGCGTCGACATGGCTACGGAGGATACGGTGCCGCCAATGCACCTTACAGGGCTGCCGCGATGAAGCGATTGGTATCGCGGGAACCGAAGACATCTGCGCTCTTTCACAGGTTGCCGCAGCCGGAGCTTGATTGAATGGCCCCAGGCATGCCGAAGTCGTGGCCGTCTCTGCACAGCCAGCTCGTTGCATTCTTCGCCGGCCGCTTTGGCCCTATCGTGGTTCAGGTCGCAGACCGCGGCGAGCTCCGCGCCGTGGTCGCGGAGAGCGGACCACGCGTGAAGATGGTTCTGCGCGTAGAAGCCGCACCCGACCACCGCGACCCTTGCGCTCTGCCCTTTGGGCATCCTGCCCTCCAGAATGGTATGACAATATATATGCGTATAGTATCATATTGACATACCGAAACAACTGCCGTTTCCTCGGACCGACGTCAAACGGAGTCGTCAGACAGAACCCAGAGGGAGGAATAGGATGCATTCGAAACAGCTGGTTGCTGCATGTGCGCTCGGTCTTGCGCTCAGCGGTGCGGCGCAGGCCGCCGATGAGATAATCGTCGGATACGCGGCACCGTCGCTTGACGGCGCGCAGTCGCAGATACAAGGGGGCTTTCTCGTGGGCGCAGAGCAGCACGGATGGAAAGTCCTGTCCGTGACCTCGGGCGGAGACGCCCAGAAGCAGGTCAACGACATCAACGACTTCATCACCCAGAACGTGTCGGCGATTGTCGCCGTGCCGGACGACAGCGCAGGCATTTGCGTCGGCGTTGCGGCAGCGAAGGAGGCGGGCGTTCCGTTTTACACGATCGACCGGGCGCCTTCGGGCTGCGTGGTGGACATGGTCGTTCTCTCGGACAATTACCTGGGCGGGCAGCAGGCGGGTGAAGCCATGGTCGCGCACCTGACTGCAAAGAACGGCTCGCCGAGCGGCACCGTCCTGGAGATCACGGGCAATCTTGCGCAAAACGTTGCGCAGCTCAGGGGTGCCGGCTTCCAGGATGTGCTCAATCAGCATGACGGCATCAACCTGATCACGCGTCCGGGCGACTGGGATGCCGCCAAGGGCGTGGAGATCGTTCGCGACGTCGCCTCGGCGCAGCCCGTAGACGGGATCTACATGCACTCAGATTGCGTCTATGCCGCCGGCACCGTGCAGACGCTGAAGGAGATCGATCAGTTTGCGCCCGCTGGCGAGGATGGCCACATATTCATCGCGGGAATTGATGGATGCAGCGGAAACCTGGAACTGATCCGCCAGGGCGCCACCGACCAGACATCCGGTCAGCCGATCCCGGACTTTGGCACGCTCGTTGCGGAATTCATGGCGAAGCAGTTCGCCGGAGAGGCGATCGAGCCTGGCCTGGTGCATCAGGACGGTGCGCTTTGGTCGCCGGGCCGCCTTGAGATGACCGACGTCGGCATGCTGCTGTACCTGAGCACGACCTCGATCACCAGGGACAACGTCGACAACCCGGGTCTTTGGGGCAACCAGTAGGCAACGGCCAGAATTGAGCCTGCCGGAGAGCGCGACCGACGCGTTGCGCTCTCCGGCATTGGAGGCAATCTTGGCACCAGCGCAATTTCCGA
>JAJDVJ010000142.1 GCA_022826205.1 Silicimonas sp.
GGACCTGAGGTGGCCGCCGACCCTTGCCGGGCCCACGGACCCGGATCTCGCGAAGGCGCGGTTCCACTTCCCGGCGGTGGACGGTGCGATGTCGAAGCTGGCCGCGACGGCGCGGCAGGTTGCGCCGGCCTGCATGGCCGCGACGACGCGCATGCGAAGATCGATGGAGCAGGCTCTGGGCATCTCGGGGGTCTCCTGATTGCGATGCACGCATCGAATCAGACCTCCGACAGAATGGGAATCTCCAATGATTCCAACTAGGTCGGACACGCTCTAAATGGAATCAATTTGAAATCTCGATGAATCGAGGGAGTGTCATCACGTCCTCCAGTAGTGCATCTGGCCAGGTCTGACACCATTCAGCGTTGCTGGATTGGGTCACGCTACCGTTCATGGAGATTATTCATGATTGCCGAAATGCCATCACGAAACGAAGTTGATTTGCTGGCAGGAAATTCAGTGCACTTGTCCCGAACGAACGGGTCGCGCCTGACTCAGCGAATGAATTGATCGACGTAGTCCTCGCCCAATCCGACATCCGCGTAGTGCTTCCGGCACATCTCGATTTTGGTGAAGACGTCTTCATAGCCTTGGACGCTCCCGTACGGGTCCACGTAGATCATCACGCCATTCACCTGAAAATACGTGATCATCTCGTCCACGTCATCAGGCACGACCAGGGTGTGTGTCTCGCCCGGCGCCTCGAACACGTACGAGCCTACACGTGCCACCCAGTCATGCTCCAGGTAATGCCAGCTTCCCTTAAGGACGAATCCGTGGACCGGCTGAGGATGCCGGTGGCGTGACAGGATTCCGGACTGACGAACGCGCAGTAGGTTCATCCAGTATCCTTGGCTTCGGCTCAGACACAGCGGTCGGAAGGCCACGGTGTCGGTCTGTGGCACCCAAAGGCGCTCATCTTCCGGAATGGCATCCGCTATGACGATTTCATCAAGCGCTTCCTTCGGGAAGGGCAACTGATAGGGCGTCATTGGATTCTGATCTTGGGATTCAATGGGCATTTCGTTCACATCGCGGAATAGCCGCCGTCCACGGGGTAGGTTGCACCGGTAACAAATGAAGCTTCCACGGAAAGCAGCCAGGACACAAGTGCGCCAACCTCGGCGGGTTGGCCCCAACGAGACAGGGGGGTTCGGTTCAAGATGGCCGGTTCGCGCGAATCGTCGCCACGTATGGCCTCGGTCATCGGCGTTTCGATCCACCCCGGAGCAATGGCGTTCACGCGAATGCCGTCGGAACCCCACTTGCCTGCGAGCGCCTTGGTCAGCTGGGCCACAGCACCCTTCGAAGCGGTGTAGGCTGGAGCGTGCGGTCCGCCAAAATATGTGTACATGGATCCGGTGTTCACTATCGCGCCGCCGCCAGCAGCGAGCAGCGGGTGTGCAGCAAGGCAGCATCGCATCGTTCCGGTGAGGTTGACGTCGATCACTCTCTGAAAGGTATCCAGATCGTATTCGTCAAGTTTCCTGATGATGCCGGCACAATTCACGAGACCGTCCAGAGCAGTGAGGCCGGCAAATAGAGCCGCGACCGCGTCATTATCCGTCACGTCCAGGGCGACCGCAGATATGTCCGGCGCTGCTTCGAGGTGCCTCTCGACATCGTCCCCAGTGGCGCCAGTGACGGTCAATTCCCAACCCTTGTCGACGAGGGCGCGCGCGATGCCGGCTCCAATTCCGCCCGTTCCGCCAATGATTACGGCTCTTGGCATGACATCCCTCATATCGGCACAGTCACCCGCCCGCTCCGACGAGCCAGCAGCCTCCGGCAATTCTCCGGGATTTCCCAGAAATTTCCTGGCTCTGCCTTGACCCGACCGGCAACCCTGCGCAGGTAGTGTACATCAAGTCAACAGAAGGGAACCCAACAATGGCATTCGATCTTCCCGATCTTCCGTATGCACATGATGCACTGGCCTCGCAAGGAATGAGCGCCGAGACCCTCGAGTTTCATCATGACCTCCATCACAAGGCGTATGTCGACAACGGCAACAAGCTGATTGCCGGCACCGAATGGGAAGGCAAGTCGCTGGAGGAGATAGTCAAGGGGACGTATGACGCGGGTGCCGTGGCGCAGAATGGCATTTTCAACAACATCAGCCAGCTCTGGAACCATAACCAGTTCTGGAAAATGATGGGCCCGGGCGAAAGCGGCATGCCGAACGAACTCGAAAGCGCGCTTGCCGACAGCTTCGGATCGGTGGACGAGTTCAAGTCCCAGTTTGCAGCCGCCGGCGTCGGCCAGTTCGGCTCGGGCTGGGTATGGCTCGTCAAGAACTCGGATGGGTCCCTTGCCGTGACCAAGACCGAGAACGGCGTGAATCCGCTATGCTTCGATCAGGTGGCGCTGCTCGGTTGCGATGTTTGGGAGCATTCGTACTACATTGACTTCCGGAACAAGCGTCCGGCCTATCTCGACAACTTCCTGAACAACCTCGTGAATTGGGAAAACGTTGCGAGCCGCATGTAGGCTTCCACGACGGCGCTGTTCGGGCCCGTCGGCACGTCTTGCCGACGGGCTCCTGTTCTTCCGCGACTTGCGTCGTTGGAATGCACTGACTTGACGTTGCGGGCAAATTTCTCCGGGCCTTTTGGCAGCACCCTATCTTTGGTGAGATTCGCGCAGTGATCGTCGCAAATCGGCTACCAGCTCTTCCACGTTCGGCACTGCCTGGACCAGATCACCTAGGCTAGGCTCCGCGAATCCTTCTGCAATCACATGTCCGATGAGCGCCAGGAGAGGTTGCCAATATCCTTCAATGTCGACCAGATAGACTGGCTTTTCGTGGAGCCCGAGCTGCGCCCAGGTCAGGACTTCGAAGAACTCGTCCAGAGAGCCCGCGCCGCCAGGAAGGACGGCCACAGCGTCCGCGTTCATCAGCATGATCTTCTTTCGCTCATGCATGGTCTCGGTGATGATCCGCTCGCCGATGCGCTTGCGTGGAGCCTCGGTTGCGACCAGGTGGGTCGGAATCACCCCGATTGCGGCAGCGCCTGCGGCAGTCGCGGCATCGGCTACGGCTCCCATGATTCCCACGTCGCCGGCGCCATAGATAAGACGCCAACCGTTTTCGCCAATGGCTTGTCCGAGTGCACGGGCTGACCGCAGGTAATTTGGGTTTCGTCCATCCCGGGCGCCACAATAAACGCATAGCGAAAAGGGGATCGTTTGGGTCATGCTCGCTGCCGATAATTGCAAAACGTGTTTTGACCCCTGTTAGCGGCGTTGATATTGTCCCGCAAGCGCTTGGGAAAGTTCAGGTGCACAGACACTAGCCCAAACCGGACTCTGAGGGAGAAAGCAAGCCGTGAAGCCAATTTGGAAAGGTGCCATTGGTGGCATCACCATTGCCCTTTTGCTGGCCATTCTCTGGATATTTCTGTTGCCCGAGAGGCCGATCACGGGACGCGACTCTCCCGTCACGACGGAGACTGTCGACAGCACGGATTCGGTGGACGAGTCGATCCCGGACAGCGACACCGTTCCCGAAACTGCGGTAACGACGACCACAACGGAGGATGACGGCACGCCGACCGAGACCGAGGCAGTGGCGGAATCGGCGGACGCCACGGTCGAGACGGCTCCGGCCAGCGAGGCCGTTCCGGACCCCGTGGAAACGATCACGACGACGGAGACCGAGAGCACGCCCGCCGAGACGGAGGCAGTGACGGAATCGGCGGACGCCACGGACCAGACGGCCCCGGCCAGCGAGGCCGTTCCGGAACCAGTGGAAACGGTCACGACGACGGAGACCGAGGGCACGCCCGCCGAGACGGAGGCAGTGACGGAACTGGCGGACGCCACGGGCGAGACGGCCCCGGCCAGCGAGGCCGGTCCGGAGCCCGTGAAGACTGCCGCCACGACGGAGACCGAGGGCACGCCGGCCGAGAGCGAAGCGGCGACGGAACTGGCGTACGCCACGGGCGAGACGGCCCCGGCCAGCGAGGCCGGTCCGGAGCCCGTGGAGACTGTCGCCACGACGGAAGCCGAGGGCACGCCGGCCGAGAGCGAGGCTGCGACGGAACTGGCGTACGCCACGGGCGAGACGGCCCCGGCCAGCGAGGCCGGTCCGGAGCCCGTGGAGACTGTCGCCACGACGGAAGCCGAGGGCACGCCCGCCGAGAGCGAGGCTGCGACGGAACTGGCGTACGCCACGGGCGAGACGGCTCCGGACTCTTCGGCAATTGCAGCCGCGACGGAAGGCGCGGGCACGACGGTCGCGAGCGTTGTGCCGACGGAATCGGTGGAGGCTTTGGGCGAGGTGACACCGGAAGGCGCCGCAGCGCCCGATGCCGCAGCGTCGATTGCGTCTGCGCCAATGACAATTAGCACCGCAACATTCGACATTGTCCGTATCGAGCTTGGCGGCAGTGCAGTGATCGCCGGGCGTGGGGTCGAAGGAGGGGCGACGGTTGCCTTGTACGTGAATGGCGTACTGGTCGGAGAGGCCAGCGCAGATAGAACAGGCAACTTCGTAATTTTCGCCGAACTTGGCGTGTCGGATCAACCTCGTGAACTGACACTTACCGAAACCCGCTTGGATGGCACCATCCTAGACGGCGCATCGTCCTTGATTCTGGGACCCGTTGCGCCATTGCAGATTGCAAGTGAAGCTGTTGCAACCAGCGACGAGTCGTCAGAGACCGACGCTATCGCTTTGACTGACCAGACAGAACAGCCTGACGTCGAGCAAACCGCATCGGCAACCGTTTCAACCAAGCAGACGGCGCAGACCGATGATGGAGGGACGGCATCGTCCGCCGCTTCAACGGAATTGGCAGAACAGCCTGACGTCGAGCAGACCGCGTCGGCTACCGTTTCAACGGAGCAAACTGCGCAGACCGATGCCGGAGAGACAGCATCGGCCGCCGTTTCAACGGAACTGGCAGAACTGCCCGACGTCGAACAGATCGCATCGGTCGCCGCGGCAACCGACGAGACGGAGCAACCCGATGACGGGCGGACGGCATCAGCTGCCGTTTCAAGCGACGGGGCAGAGCAGCCCGACGTGGAGAGGACCGTTTCGGCCGTTGCCTCAACTGAACCGGCGGAACAGCCGGATCACAGGCAAACCCTGCCGACCGTTCTTCTCTCAGACGAGAGCGGTGTCCAGGTTGTTCAGGATTCCACTGACATTTCCGAGGTTCCGGAGAATGTATCGGTGGACACAATTGCCTATGACGAGGAGGGTGAGGTTACGGTCGGAGGTCGCGCCACAGGCACGGAAACAGTTAGAATCTACCTCGACAATGTGGATCTGGTCGACGCCAATGTGGGTGAGGGTGGTCAGTGGCGCACTCCGTTGCCAGACGTCGACACGGGCACCTACACGCTTCGAGTCGATGAGCTCAATGCAGAGGGCAGGGTGATCTCGCGCGTGGAGACCCCGTTTCTTCGTGAGGCGGTCGAGGAGATTCAGGCATTGGACAAGAGTCCGGCAACCTTGCTCGCGCCGGTCTCGCTTGTCACGATCCAGCCAGGCAACACGCTTTGGGGCCTCGCACGTAAGAAGTACGGCAGGGGAATTCTCTACGTACGTGTCTACGAGGCCAACACGGACCGGATCCGCGACCCGGACCTGATCTTTCCAGGCCAGATCTTCGCAGTGCCAGATTGAGCGGGGAGCACAAGTCAGGCATCCCAGTTGTTCGGTTCACGTCAGGAAGGTTGCTGCAGGCAACGATCCAGTCCAGTTCCGCGGGTGGCAAGTGAACATGTCGCACAATGTCATGCCAAGTTGGAACTGAAGCTGGGATTGCGACTCGTTGTCTGGCCCTTTGAAGTCATCGCCGAACCTTCATAAATACGGGCGAACCGGGAGCGTCGTGTCAGATGCAGGCATGCCGATGGCACGAAATTACGATCTGAGGGGATGTGGCAATTTTATGCGCCTGTCTTGCCAGTGCTCCAAGTCGGAGTGTGCGAAGGCGGAGGCGTAGTTGCGGTGTAGAAGGAACGAGACGGGATGACCGACGTCCATTCTCCAACCAAGGAACACGACGGCGGCCTGGACATCATCAGGAAGCTCGCACCATTCCTCTGGCCTTCGGACAAGCAATGGGTTCGGCGGCGAGTCGTGCTTGCCCTGTTGGCCTTGCTGCTCTCCAAGATTGTCGCAGTTGGCACGCCCTTTCTCTACAAGGCTGCAGTTGACGTACTGGCCGGAGAGGATGTGGATCCAGTCTGGGCTCTCGGCATCGGTGCCGTCGGAATCACGGTTGCCTACGGCATGGCGCGGCTTCTAACGATCGGATTTCAGCAATTGCGGGATGTCCTGTTCGCCGCCGTTGGCCAGCGCGCTCTGCGACAGATCGCGCTCGAAACCTTCAACCACGTTCATGCGCTTTCGCTTCGTTATCACATCACTCGAAAGACTGGCGGCCTCAGCCGGATCATCGAGCGCGGCGTGAAAGGCGTCGAGTTCTTGCTGCGGTTCCTTCTGTTCTCAATCGCTCCGCTTGTCGTGGAACTGGTAATGATCGCGGCGGTCCTGGCTGTCGTGTTCGACATTTGGTACCTCGTCGCCGTCGCCGTGACCATTTTCCTGTATGTCTGGTTCACGTTCAAGGTGACCGAGTGGCGGGTGAAGATCCGTCGGGAAATGAACGAGCAGGACACCGACGCCAATCAAAAGGCAATCGACAGCCTTCTCAATTTTGAGACTGTGAAGTACTTCGGCGCCGAGGAGCGCGAAGCGAACCGGTATGACGGCGCGATGGAACGCTATGTCTTCGCGGCACTCAAGACATCCTATTCGCTGGCATTCCTGAATTTTGGGCAGGCGTTCCTGATTTCAGGTGGCCTCGTTGCGGTCATGGTCATGGCAGCGGTCGGGGTCGCCGACGGCACCCTGACCGTCGGTGATTTCGTGATGGTGAACGCATACATGATCCAGATCACGCTGCCCCTGAACTTCCTCGGCACGGTATATCGAGAAATTCGGCAAAGCCTGGTGGACATGGGAGAGATGTTCGACCTGCTGGCGCAGCCTGCCGAAGTTCAGGACAAGCCGGGTGCAGCCGATCTTGCCGTCACTGGCGGCCAAATCACGTTCCAAAACGTCCATTTCGGCTACCAGGACGGCCACCTTATCCTGAAGGGGGTGACGCTTGACGTGCCCGCTGGCCGCACGGTTGCGATCGTGGGTCCGTCCGGTTCCGGAAAGTCCACGATCGGGCGGCTTCTCTTCCGCTTCTACGACACGAGCGATGGAGTGCTCCTCATTGACGGGCAAGACATTCGCGACGTGACGCAAAAGAGCCTGCATGCAGCTATCGGAGTCGTGCCGCAGGATACGGTCCTCTTCAACGACACCATATACTACAACATCTCATATGGCCGTCCCGAGGCGTCACGCGCAGAGATCATCGAGGCAGCGCGGGCGGCAAAGATCCACGACTTCATCTCCGGCCTGCCTGATGGTTACGACACGTCCGTTGGCGAGCGGGGACTCAAGCTCTCGGGAGGGGAAAAGCAACGTGTCGGGATTGCACGAACGATCCTGAAGAATCCGCCTATCCTGCTTCTGGATGAAGCAACGAGCGCCCTAGACACTGAGACCGAATCCGAGATCCAGCACGAGCTTCAGGCTATGGGCGAAGGCCGCACCGTGATCACAATCGCGCACCGCCTGTCCACGATCGCTCATGCCGACCGGATCGTGGTTCTGGAAAGCGGACAAATCGTCGAAGAAGGGGCTCACGACGCGCTTCTCGCCCGCAACGGTCGCTACGCCTCGCTCTGGCATCGGCAGGCAGCCGAGGACGACGCGGCCTAACGCCTGTCCGGGGACGACGCCGGCAATCTGGCAACCCGAGACGCAAACTGCAGACGGGCCCAGGAACCGAACTCAGGTGCAGGCGGAGTCTGGCGCTACTCCGCCGCCTTCAATTCATGCAATGGCTGAACAGTTCTGGCAGGGCCAGTAGTGTCTACGTCCCAAACCACGTCTGTTCCTTTCATCTTCTTTGCTGCACGCTTCAGCGCCCAATCCCGTGCGCTGCGGCTTCTTGCGCCACGGGTCAACGCACTCAGCGCGCTAAGTGCGTTGGCGAGGATGGTCCAAAACCAGACACGCAGAGCCAGCATCGACGGTGTGAACACAAGCGTCAGGAGCGTGGCAGTGCCGAGGCCAAAAACCACGGCAGTCGCAAGCGGCTTCCACCAGAGTGCCGCTGGGGCGTTGAGCGAATATCCCCCGTTGAAGAAGTCGAACGAAAGGCCCAGCATCATCGGAAGGAGGCCCGCGATCGTCGTTATGGTTGTCAGCAGGACCGGGCGCAGGCGAGCCTCCGCGGTGCGAATGATGGCCTCGATCCGAGGCATGTACCGGGAATACTCCTGATACGTGTCGATCAGCACGATATTGTTGTTCACGACAATTCCCGCAAGCGCGACAATGCCGGTCCCCGTCATGATGATCGAGAATGGCTGCTGCATCACGAGCATGCCGATCAGGACGCCCGTAGTGGACAGGACCACTGCAAGCAGCACTAGGATCGCGTTGTAGAATGAATTGAACTGCGCCAGCAGGATGATGAACATGAGGCCGAGCGCGGCCATGAACCCGTTCAGAAGGAATGCTTGGGACTCCGCCTGATCCTGGGCGTCCCCGGTCCACTCCCATTCGACACCGTCGGGGAACGGTCGGTCTTCCTCGATCCACTTGGTCAGGGCCTCGATCCGTTCGGTGGCAGTGACCGGCACGATGTCCATGCCTTCTTCGGCGATGCGGTTGGCCAGGTCGCCGCTCTTTGCATCCGCTGCCGTGACGACATCTACGATCACACCCTCGGAATCGAGCAGTTTCACGAGGTCGCTTTCCACGTTGGCCTTGACATCGAAGAACCGGGTCTGGTCGGTCCGGGTGATCTGCGCGAGCCGTGCAACGGGCTTTCGAGTTATCAGGTTCGAAAGCGGCACGAGACCTTGGTTGGTCCGAACCTTGAGCGAATCAAGCGTTGACAGGAACCTGTCGTCCTCGGGCAGCCGGGCACGGATTTCGATCTCCTCATCCGAAGAGTCCACGCGCATCGTGTCCAGCAGGACGCCGCGCGTAACGAGCTGGATCATGCCGCCAATCGTCGCGACGTTTGCGCCGTATTTTCCCGCTCTTTCGACATCGACATCGATTTGCCAGTCGATGCCGGGTAGCGGCAGGTTGTCTTCGATGTCGATGAGGCCGGGCGTTGCCTCGAAACGTTCGCGTGCAGTCTGTGTTGCTTCGATCAGCTTGTCCCAGTCGTTGAACTTGAGGCGCAGGTGCAAGGGCTTTGCCGACGAAGGACCACGCGTCAGGTTCAGGATTTCGACCTTGATGCCCGGGATCTCGCTGAGTTGTGCCTCAAGGCTTTCCAGAATGACGTTGCCGTTGAGGTCGCCAATCTCAATGTCATGCGCCTCAGCGGCGGCCGATCGGTCTTCCCAGGCCACGAGCTCGATCTGGATTTGGCCGATCGCATCGTTCGGGCCTTGTGCGCCTCCGGTATTCGAGTTCAGTCCGCCGGCACCCGCAAAGGCGAATGCGTTCTTCACTCCAGGAGTGGCGAGGACAATTGTCTCCGCCTCTTGAACAAGCGCGTCCTTTTCGGCGAGGCTGAGATTGCCACGCGCGCGTACGTAGATGATAGCTTGCTCGGCCTCGACTTGTACGAAGAACTCGACGCCCTTGTTATTCGCACCGAAGTAGCTGAATACCGATATGACGATGGAGATGACCAAGCCGATCGTCACAACTGGCATTACCGGGTTGCCCGCAATGAACGCGATCAAATGACCGAACGGTGCGCGCTTCTTTCTTATCCCGACTCGGCGCATTCCGCGTTCGGATTTGACGGCGTTGAGCGCGACGGACGAAAACGCTGCCGCGCCCGCAAAGAGGATCGCACCAGCCGCTGATCCGAGATTCTCGACGTAAGGTATCGGGAGAAGTGCCGGGTTAAGGATCTGCAAGGCGGCAAGAAACATCAGGCAGAACGCAAGGCCGACAAGGGCAACTCGGAACGACCACGGAAAGGAGCGCACAAGCGCTGCCGAGAGCCGTTCAAGGATCCGGCTCAGCCTTCCCGAAATCCCGCCGACGACGGGCAGGTAGATCAAGGCGACGACTAGGGATGCCGAAAGGACAAAGATGAGCGTGACCGGCAGCATGCCCATGAATTCGCCCGACACGCCAGGCCAGAAGAGCATGGGCAGGAACGCGCATAGGGTCGTTGCCGTTGAGGACACGACCGGCCAGAACATGCGTTTTGCCGCCTCGACAAAGGCGTGCATTGGACCGGTGCCGGCTTGAATCCGCTTGTCGGCGTATTCCACCACGACGATGGCGCCGTCGACAAGCATGCCGACGGACAGGATCAGGCCAAACATGACAATGTTCGAGATGGCAATTCCCATGACCGCCAAGAACGCGAAGCAGAGAAGGAATGAAGTCGGAATGGCGAAACCGACAAGCAGCGCCGAGCGGGTTCCTAGCGTCGCCAGGACCACAATCATGACGAGGGCGATGGCTGTCAGGACCGAGCTTTCAAGCTGGTTCACCATCGACCTCACTCCTGACGACTGATCGTTGGATGCGCCGACCGTGATTACCGTCTGCAGGTTGCGTGGCCAAGTCGCTCGTGCTGCCTCGATCTCGTGCCGAACGATTTCGGCCGTGCTGATGGTGGGGAATCCCTTCCGCTTCACGATCTGGAGGGCAACCGAGTTCACGCCGTTGAAGCGAGCTGTGCCGGACCGATCCTCGAAGGTCAGCCGGATGTCGGCAACGTCGCCGACCGTAATGATCCGGTCTCCGTCGGCTTTCACCGGCAACCTGTAGATGTCCTGCTGTTCGTCGAAAGAAGAGGGAATCTTGATGGCGAAGGAGCCAGATTCGGTTTCCACGCTGCCTGCGGCTATCAATTGGTTGTTGTTGGTGAGCTTGCCGACGAGTTCACCCACTGTGACATCAATGGCGTCAAAGCGTAGCGGGTCGACCACGACTTCGACCATTTCCTCACGATGACCGGCAAGCTTCGCTTCCAGCACCGGCTCAAGTTCTTCAAGTCGGTCTTGCAGGGATTTTGCGACACGCAGCAAGGTCCGTTCGGGCACGGCGCCTGTCAGGTTGACGACTATGATCGGAAACTCCGAGAAGTTCAGTTCGCCGATCGTGTATTGGTCGGCCCCTGCCGGAAACTGCGCTTCGGCCTTGTTCATAGCGTCCCGCACGTCTGCCAGGACCTGCGTCCTGTCCCAACCAAAGTCGAATTCCAAGAGGACGTTGGCATAGCCTTCGGCCGCTGTCGCACTTATCGCCTTGAGCCCGTCGAGGTCGGCAAGCTCGCTTTCCATCGGCTTGATCAGGAGCGCTTCGCTGTCCTCCGCACTGATCCCGGCAAAGGGCAAGCTCACGAAGATGGCCGGATACTCTATGTCGGGGGCGCCTTCTTTAGGAAGCTGGGTATAGGCGAAGGCTCCCGCCAACAGCGAGAGCGCGATGAATGACAGGACCATGCGAGCGCGTGACGCGGCCCAGTCGATGATGCCGGTCATTCGTCCGACCCCCTGAACTGGGCGGCGACCGGCACGCCGTCGGTGACGTATTCCTGGCCGACCACGATTACGTCGACCTCCGGTCCCAAGCCTGTAACCCAGATGCCTTCAGCCGAGTCCCGAACCACGCTGACTCTGGCAAACGCGGCCTTACTCTCCCTTATCACCCGAACGCCGAGCTGACCGTCGTCATTGAGTGTCAAGGACGATTGTGGCAACAGATGGGCGGTCCGGCCTGCGGATCGAATGGCAATCTCCGCTGTCTGGCCGTCACTGATTGCCAGATTGTCGTTTGCGATTTCGACATCCACCCTGAACGTGCGTGTTGCCGGGTCGGCTGATCGCGAAAGGAACGTGACTCGGCCAACAACCGTTTGCCCCGATGTCAGCCGCGCTTGGGCGTACGCACCCACGGAAATTCGATCCAGATGGATTTCAGGCACGAAGCCGACAAGCTTGATCGTATCGAGCTGAATTACGGTTACACAAAGCGAGCCTGGTTGGAGCAAGGAGCCGAGTTCTGCCGCATCGCTTTCGAGGAGCCCCGAAAACGGTGCGCGGATCTCGAGCTTGCCGAGCTCGTTCCTTGCTGCGGCGACCGCCGCTTCTGCCGCCTGGATGCCAGACTTTGCACTTTCGACGCCGGCGCGCGCGGCTTCCACCGCCGCGGCTGTCTGCGCAACCCTTGTCTCGGAAGCGAAACCGCCCTCGTTCAGGCGTTCTGCGGCACGGCCATTGATCTCGGCTTCTATGAGCCGCGCCTCCGCTTCCGGCAAGCGAAGCTCTGCCTCTCGAAATCGGGCCTCGGCCTCGTCCAAGGCAACCTGACGCGTGCCCGGGTCCAGAACGCATAACAGGTCGCCTTCGGTCACCGTAGCGCCGCGCCGGGCCGGCTCACTGATGACCCTGCCGGATGTCTCGGCACGCACGTCAACCTGTCGTGCTGCTTCAGTTCGACCCCGCAGGATCACGGCACTGTCGACGGTCTGGGCGACCGAACGCAACGCAACGACGGAAATGGTTCCGCCTAGGTCCGAAGGTTGAATGCTTGCGGCGTCAGCATCGTTCGGTTCGTCCGTCGTGACGACTGGCGCGCTGTTGCCGGCCGCAAGGTTCAAGACTGCATCACGCTCTAGCACAAGAAGGTAAAGTGCCGCGACCACGAGGAATGCTGTCAAAACGGGAAGCAGGCGCATGGCTCTCGTGTCCTCGCGGCCGCAGGCCCATGGGCCAAACGCGCCGCTCTGTGCAACAAGGCAGACTTAATGCCGTGATTTACATAATTCGACAGTCCACGGCAAGATTTCAACCTTTTGACCGGAAAGTGTTGTTTGCATTCCCGCATGCAGGCGATAAGAGGGCGCTGACCGCAGCAACGGATGGAAATTGCAGTGTCCAGCCAGGATTCCTTCATCAACGAAGTGACCGAGGAAGTCCGTCGCGACAAGCTCTTCCGGCTCATGCGCAGATATGGCTGGATTGCCGTCGCTTTCGTCATGCTGGTCGTAGGCGGCGCAGCTGTCTTCGAGTGGCAAAGGGCTCAGGCGAGGGCGGAAGCCGAAGCGGCCGGCGACGCCTTGTTGAATGCCCTGTCTGAAGATGCGCCAGAAGCCCGAGCCGAGGTTCTTGCCGCCATTGACGGCGAATCCGCGGGCCGAAACGCAATCGTTCGATTGTTCCAGGCTGCTGCTGAAATAGAGGCGGGCGAGGACGAGCGTGCTTTGGCGACTTTGGAGGACATTGCTGTCGATGCCGAGGCGCCCTCCGTGTATCGCGACCTCGCGGTCCTGAAGTCCGTGATGATCTCGGATGCGGCGCCAGAGGAACGAATTGCGCGTCTCGAACCGCTCACAAGGCCCGGCAACCTGTTCAGGCTTTTGGCTATCGAGCAGCGTGCCCTTGCCGAAGTCGAGCTTGGCCAGACCGAGACCGCCATCAAGACCCTGAACGGCATACTTGCAGATGCAGAGCAAACAGAGGGTTTGCGCAGGCGTGCTTCGTGGCTGATTGTGGCCTTGGGTGGAACACCCGAGGATCCATAGGCCGAAGCGATAGGCCAGCGAGGTGCAAATGGTGAAGAAACTTGGCATTCCGATGTTCGTCGCGATTGCGCTTGCTGCATGCGGCGAAAGGGAAGAGTTGCTGCAGGGTGAGCGGCTGGACATAGCCGGCACGCCTCAAAGAGTCATCGAGAACCGCGCCGCGCCACTGAACCTTCCGCCAGCTCTGGAGAACGCGGGATGGACGCATGTAGGCGGCAACGTGCGCCATCACCTGACTCATCTCGCTCTTTCCCGAGACCTGTCACTGGCATGGAGCGCATCAATCGGACAGGGCAATGATCGACGGCACCGGATCACGGCCGACCCGGTCGTTGCGGACGGGCGGGTTTACACGTTGGACAGCAGGGCGCGTGTTTCGGCACACACGACGGCGGGAGAACCGCTGTGGGCTCAGGACTTGACGCCTGCTTCCGAAAACGCTGACGAGGGATCAGGCGGAGGCCTGGCCGTTGCCGCCGGTGCCGTCTTTGCAAGCTCGGGCTTTGGGACCTTGACGGCACTGGAAACCGCGACGGGCAAAGTACGCTGGGTGCAGGACCTTGAATCAGTGGTTTCCGGCGCTCCCACGGTGTACGAGGGAGTCATCTACCTGGTTACGCGAAACGCCGTAGGTTGGGCCATAGACGCCGAGAACGGGCGGATCCTGTGGCAGGCCATTGGCGCCGCCAGCGAAAGCGGGATTTCAGGCGGCTCGGCGCCCGTGATCGCTGGTTCGCAGGTCGTCTTTCCGCTGCCGTCCGGCCAATTGGTTGCTGCCGCCATCGGTTCCGGCGCGCAGACATGGGTGGCAAGTGTCACGAGCCAGAGGCTCAGGCGCGCATTCAGCCACTTTTCAGAACTGACCGCAGCGCCAGTTGTGGCTGGTGGAGTCGTCTATGCTGGCAATCACTCTGGTCGTGCTTCGGCATTTGACGCAGGCACAGGCGAGTCGATCTGGGATATCGACGCAGGCGGCCTCAATCCTGTTTGGGTGGCGGCAGGTTCTGTCTTCCTCGTGTCCGAAAACAACCGCCTGATGCGACTTGACGCGGCAACCGGAGAGGCGATCTGGGCGCAGGAACTTCCGTATTTCACTCGCGAGCGCATCGCACGCCGCAAGGCGATCTTTGCGCACTATGGACCGGTTCTTGCCGGAGGGCACTTGCTTCTTGCATCGAATGACGGCCTGTTGCGGTGGTTCGATCCCGTGTCAGGTGGATTGGTTGGCCAGCTGGCTTTACCTGCCGGTGCGGCGCGCAATCCCGTAGTTGTTGGCGGAACCTTGTATGTTGTGACTGAAGACGGCCATCTCCACGCCTTCCGCTGATTCGTATGGGCGCATGACCCATGACCTTCAAGCTTGCCATTGTCGGACGTCCCAACGTGGGCAAGTCTACGCTGTTCAATCGACTCGTGGGCAAACGTCTCGCGCTCGTCGACGACCAGCCGGGGGTGACGCGGGACATGCGGGAGGGTGAAGCTCGACTTGCGGGAGTGCATTGTACGGTCATGGACACGGCCGGATTGGAAGAAGCACACGACGAAAGCCTGCAGGGGCGCATGCGGCGTCTGACCGAGCGCGCGATTTCCACGGCCGATGCTTGTCTTTTCATGATCGATGCACGTGCCGGTGTCCTTCCGGACGACGTGGCTCTTGCGAACGTTCTGCGACGCAAGGCTGCCGCCGTGATCCTTGTGGCCAACAAGTCTGAAGGGCGGGCCGGGGAGGCTGGACTTCTCGAAGCGTACTCTCTCGGATTCGGCGACCCGCTGCCGTTGTCGGCCGAACATGGCGAAGGAATTCACGAGCTTCGCTCGCAACTGGAGCAATTGGTTCGCAAGGCGGAACAGGACGCCAGCATGCTTGGGACAGAGACGGATTCAGATGTCGTCGGCAGCAATGACAGAGGGCGCGTTCTTGCCCCTGAATTCCCACTCAAGGTAGCAGTGGTTGGTCGGCCGAATGCCGGGAAATCGACGCTCGTGAACCGGTTGTTGGGCGAAGACCGTCTTCTGTCCGGGCCGGAGGCGGGCATTACACGCGATGCGATATCGGTCTTCTTTGACTGGGACGGCCTGCCGGTCCGAGTCTTTGATACCGCCGGCATGCGGAAGAAGGCCCGTGTGCAGGACAAGCTCGAGAGACTTTCGGTCGGCGACGGGCTGCGCGCAATCAAGTTCGCCGAGGCTGTGATCGTCGTCCTCGACGCCGCTATCCCGTTCGAACAGCAGGATCTCCGCATTGCCGACCTGGCGGAACGTGAGGGCCGTGCGGTTGTGGTTGCAGTCAACAAGTGGGATCAGGTCAAGCAAGGACAGGCAAGGTTCGGTGAACTGACCGAAAAATTCGAACGGTTGCTGCCCCAGCTTCGCGGCGCGCCGCTCGTGGCGGTTTCGGCCAGCAAGGGCAGCGGAATGGATCGGTTGCGTGATGCCGTGGTGCGTGCGTACGAGGTCTGGAATCGCCGAGTTGGCACTGCCGAACTCAATCGTTGGCTTGTGGAGGCGATCGCAGCGCATCCTCCGCCCGCACCTGGGGGGCGTCGCGTAAAGTTGCGGTACATCACTCAGGCCAGAACCCGACCACCGGGCTTTGTCGTCATGTGCTCGTATCCGCAAAGGCTGAACGAGAGCTACAAACGGTATCTGATCAATGCCTTGCGCGAGCATTTCGACATGCCGGGCACCCCTGTTCGGCTGACCTTTCGCGGTCAGGGCCACAAGAATCCCTACCGCGACAGGAAGAAGCCGAGCCCATCACGGCTCCGCAAGCATCTCGAACCGGGCTCATCGAGCGGCACTTGATCCAGTCGATTGATCCAGAGACACGCCGTCCACTCCGTCCGGGCTCGTCCAAGGATTGCGGTTGACGCAGCGAGGTCGTGAGATGAACCGAGACGTGCGCAATGAGGCTCTAACCCGATCATGCCTGAAGCTGATTTCGCAAGTTTCGTGAGCCGTCGGCGAAGAAACCGCGGGTCAACGCAGTTACGCGAGCAAACCTTCAGGCGTGATTGCCGTGGCACCTCCCAGCCAGGGCAGCAGGCCCTCGGGCAGTTTGACGCCTCCATCGACCGTCTGGCCATTCTCGAGAACGGCGATCAACGCCCGTCCGACCGCAAGGCCGGAACCGTTCAATGTGTGAACAAATTCCGGCTTGCCGTCTCTTTCGCGAAACCGCGCGTTCATTCTTCGCGCCTGAAAATCGCCGCAGGTCGAGACCGAGGAAATTTCGCGGTACGTGTTCTGTCCGGGCAGCCAGACTTCGACGTCATAGGTTCGCCGGGCGCCGAATCCGAGATCGCCGGTACAAAGCGAGACCGTGCGGTAGGCCAGGCCAAGGCGTTCCAGAATTCCCTCGGCGCAGCGGAGCATCCGCCTTTGCTCCTCTTCCGACGCGTCCGGATGCACGATGGATACCATCTCGACTTTCTCGAACTGGTGCTGACGAAGCATGCCTGCGGTGTCCTTTCCGGCGGCTCCAGCTTCTGACCGGAAACACAGGGTATGTGCAGTCAAGCGGATCGGGAGGGCATCGGCATCAAGAATGCTCTCGCGCACCGTGTTTGTGAGCGTCACTTCCGATGTCGGGATCAGCCACAGCCCTTCGCGGGTGGCATAGCTGTCATCTGCGAACTTGGGCAGCTGGTTTGTCCCGATCATGGGTTCATCGCGCACGAGCACCGGGGTCACGGTCTCGGTGAGGCCGTTTTCTGATGTGTGGATGTCGAGCATCATCTGTGCCAATGCCCGGTGCACCCGTGCAACCGTATCGCGCAGAACGACGAATCGACTTCCGGAAAGCTTGGCCGCGGTTTCGAAGTCCATTCCTGGCTTGACACCTGCAATGTTGAAGTGCTCGACGGGCTCAAAGTCGAACGCCGGAAGCTCGCCCCAACGATGTAACTCCTGGTTTTCGTACTCGTCGGACCCCTGCGGCACATCGTCATGTGGCAGGTTTGGCAGGGTTAGCAGAAGGTCCTGCAGCCGCGCGTCTTCGGCAGCAGCTTCGGTTTCGAGACGCGCGATCTCGTCCTTTTTTTCCGCAACGAGGGATCGCAGGCGTTCGAACTTTGCGTTGTCGCCCTTGTCCAATGCTGCGGCGATTTCCTTTGTCGCCGCATTTCGATCAGCCTGTGCGGCCTCCGCTGCTGCAATTTTGGAGCGGCGCACCTTGTCGATTGCGAGGATTTCCGACGATGTTCCCGACAATCCCCGACGGGCCATCGCGGCATCGAAAGCCGAGGGGTCTTCGCGAATTGTGCGAATGTCGTGCATCGGTCGTCTCCTGTGATCAAGTTTCAGCGCTCTACACGCAGGCAGATTTTTTGTCGACTCCGAGATACGATCTCTGTCTGACAGTCGGGAATTTCAGGGCTTGGACCGGAATTCCCGTTCGTTCGTCCGATCGCTACGACTTGGCTGAACCCGTGGAAGCACCGAGCGACTCTCGGTTTTGGTCCGATTTGAGGCGCAACCGGGGGTCCAGCGAGCCACGGATTGGCTTGGCAATTGCGCGGCAATCCCGTCGTCGGAGGTCTCCTTCACGCGATGTCGTTTTGCCGCTTCCATTTCGGCATCTGCCCGGCGTGGCGCCGACCGCAAGCCGCCTGGACAAAATAGCCTGCTTGTGCGCACTGCACTCAATCCCTTAAGCTGGTCACAACCAAAGTTTGGAGGGCGACATGCCGCCCAATGGTCGTGCCGGGGCAGCGCCGTTTCCGGTCGAAGTTGCTGGCGCTGTACCAGGATTGCCAGATCCGGCGGATCTGTACATGGCGCTGGATCTTGGCACCAATTCTTGCCGCATGCTGATTGCCCAGCCGAAGGGCAATCAGTTTCATGTCGTCGACAGTTTCTCCAAGAGCGTTCAGTTGGGACAAGGCCTCGAAGCAAGCGGCTTCCTTTCACGCCAGGCCATGCGCAGGACGTTGAATGCGCTGAAGGTCTGCCGCGCCAAACTCGACAGACACGGTGTCAAGCGCATGCGCCTTGTCGCCACCGAAGCCTGCCGTCGTGCAAGGAACGGTAAGGCTTTCCTCAAGACAGTCGCCCGCGAGACCGGATTTGAACTGGAAGTGATCGCTCCCGACGAGGAGGCACGCTTGGCGGTAATTTCCTGCGCGCCACTTGTTTCGCCAAAAACCGAGCATCTGCTTGTTGTCGACATTGGCGGCGGCTCTACCGAACTCGTTTGGATCGACCTCAGCCGTGTGCAGAAGATCGAGCGCCCACGGGCAATCATGCGCCTCAATACGGGATTCACGCCGGATCCTTCGTCACCATTTCCTACCGCTCATGTCGTCGATTGGATTTCCGTGCCGCTAGGAGTTTCGACGCTTCGCGACCAGTTTATCGACGTTGACAACGATGCAGCGCGATTTGCCTTGATGAGTTGCTGCTTTGAAGAGTGCCTTGCGGAATTCTCGCCATACGAGGCAGAACAAACGCGCGAGGGCTTTCAGATCATTGGCACATCCGGGACGGTGACCACAGTGGCCGCGAGTCACCTTGGGCTTGTCAGATATGACCGGACAAAGGTGGATGGCCTCAGAATGACTTCCGATCAGATCGACAAGGTGATCAACAAGTATCTTGATCTTGGGCCTCAGGGTCGCCGCGCTGACCCCCGTATCGGGAACGGCCGACATACGTTGATCATGTCCGGCGCTGCAATCTTGCAAGCCCTGCTCAGGATCTGGCCAACCGACCGCCTCACCGTTGCGGACCGCGGATTGCGTGAGGGCCTACTGTATGCGCAAATGTCAGCTGACGGCGTTCTCGAAGACGGCGTCTATTAGCTCTCGAGTCATCTGTATCGGTTGCGCACGTTTGTGCTTGCCTTTTGCGTGATGCCTGGCGAAGCCGTACATGTATGGCATCGATGGATTTTGCGTTCGGCGAGCGCTGAAGCAAAGTTCGGCTTGGAAGGAGCCTGCATGCCGGTGAGCGATGGATTCGGATCCGGTATGCTGGTCATGACGTTAGCCGTTCAGGTCACAGCCAAGGAACTTGCGGTTATGTTGCAGTGCCGCGTCCAACACAGAAAATGATCCGGCTGCAGGGTCAATGACAAAGTCCCCTTCGTTGCTCACAGCCGACATCAAGCGCCCTTGCAGTTCGACCGGCTTGGCGTGCGGATGCTCGCGTTTCGATACCTTTTCCAGTACGACGTCCGTGATGTTGTGAATTTTCCACACTCCCTTTGCCCTGACAGGCCGCTTTTGCAGGACGATGCAATGTTCCGCACGGCGTCTGGTGCGATACCCCATGCCGAACGTGCCCTTGTCCCACGTCATTAGATCGACGACTTCCAATTCAGTGCCTGCCAGCCAAGGACGCACCCCTTGGCAAAGGTGAAACTTGTCGACCCAAAGGAACAAGTGTCCAGACGGCATCAGAACGCGGTCAATGCCTTGCACGAATTCGGCAATCATCGCTTCAGGCATTTGCGCCATGGCGCTACGTCGTGTTCCGCGCGTTTTTCCCTCGTTGCCATAGGAGAGCTTTTCGAGAACGCCACGGTACTGGGGGTCAAGGAAGGCGACGGGAATGGCGCTCTCGGGGAGCATGGACAGGAATTCCAAGCCATCCATCTTCAAACGAGTATTGGGCTTGAGGGGTATAGGCAAATTGAACCTAGGTGCGTGCACGGTTCTTTCATTCGAGAAGACGGCCTTGGCAGTCACACCTTTCGTCGGACTTGACATCTTGGTCGTATTTTGTCGCGTGGCCGGCATCATTTTCCTTTCTCGTCCCGGCCGTGGCGTTCACAGCCTGGAGCAGGACCCAAGTGAATTCCCACTCAATTTCGAAGACTTGCAGCCTTCCGGGCCAAGGCTTCGATCTGCTTCCAACGACCGCTGGACACCAAGTCGTCTGGCGCCACCCAAGACCCGCCTACACACATCGTGTTCTCAAGGCTCAGATAGTCTGCGACATTGTCCATGTTGATGCCACCGGTCGGACAAAACTTGATTTGGGGCAGGGGGGCAGCAAGTGCCTTCAGAGCCGTCGCACCGCCCGACGCTTCCGCGGGAAAGAATTTCTGGACCGTGTAGCCTCTTTCCAGCAGACGCATTGCCTCGCTTGCCGTGGCAGAACCCGGAATGATAGGAAATTTCTCGGCTTCGGCGGCACTGAGGAGCCGCTCCGTAGCCCCCGGCGAGACGCCAAAGACCGCCCCGGCGTCTTTCGCTGCGCGAACATCGGCAGGTGTTAGCACTGTTCCGGCTCCGATCACGCTTCCCTCGACCGTGGTCATGGCACGAATTGCGTGAGGAGCCGCTGGCGTTCTGAGTGTGACTTCCAGCACAGGCAACCCGCCGTTGACTAGCGCACTGGCCAACTGGTCGGCGTTGCCCGAACTCTTGACCGTCAAGACCGCAATGACGGGCGCCAGTTGGCAAATCCTGGACGTCTCGCGGCAGCCGTCCCGTGGATTCATGGTATGCACACCCATCCAAGGCACGTCTCCGGACGTAATTGCGGGATCGCATCCAAAGTATGTCTCAAGGGTCTGATCCCTTGCAAACGCATTTGTCCGAGCAGCCCCAAGCACCAAGGAAGAGAATGGTTCGCCCGGCCCACTGGGTCGCAGTCACGCCGAGGTCCATCCGGGCGGGGCGCAATGGTCGAAGATGAAACTGTCAATGTGGAATTTCTCCTCAGCGAGGAATGCAGTTTCCGCATGACTGGCATGCAGAAAGGCAAGCTTCAAGACGTGTCGTGTTTTGCCTATGTGAGCCACGACAAACATGGAGTTTAAAATGATCACCCTGAACTCATCCGACGAAATTCAAAGAATCGAACTTAAGGCCCGGAAGCTTCGCGCCGAACTCATGAAGTCCTTCTTCTCCCGACTCGCTCGGCGTTGAAATTGACCCGACCGCAGTCGGAGGCCATTGGAGTGCGCGTTCGTGGCCTGATCAGGCCGACGTGTGTGCTGGTTCACCGACGACGAGCATCCGTCCAGCCGGCTTCGAGTTTCTCGATAGCCGCAATTCTGTCGTCGGTCTTGGGGTGGCTGAGAAGCCATGCTGGCACCGCTGCGCCTCGCGCTCCGGTCAGCCTCTCCAGCTTCTTGAACAGCGACTTTTGCGGTTCGGTTCCGATCCCTGACTTGATCAGCAAGGCCGAAGCATAGGCGTCCGCCTCATATTCGTCCGAACGCGAAAGCCGTGCAGCAAGCATGGTGGTGAGGACGTTGGCAATCATGACGCCAAATCCTGGCAGGAAGCGGCCAAGGACCATCATGAGCGCAGTGCGAAGCGCATTCTGGCCGGAAAAATCAATCATTCTTCTTCTGGCGTGCCCAAGAGCCACATGTCCGAGTTCGTGCGCGATGACCGATGCCATCTCCTCGGCGGCAATTTCTCCGTTGCGGTACTTTTGGTAGAAACCCCGGGTCAGGAAGATACGTCCATCGGGAGCCGCTAGCCCGTTTACTGGCTCGATTTCATAGAGATGCACCCGGATGCGAGGGAGATCCAACGCTTTGGCCATGCGGTCCGTGAGTTTCTTGAACTCCGGGTCGGCAAGTTCCGACGAATTTTCGTTCAGTTCTGCCGAGGTTTTCCAGGCTGAGAACTTGTACATCACCAGCGCGTAGAGAATCGCCAGAAGTATGGGCCCGAACTTAAGCATGATACGAATATGGGATGCCAAGACGTGTGTTCCAAGAACCGCCTTGCCGGGCCGACGTGACTTCCTGTGTAGAGTCGGGAGTTTCATGGCAATGCAGGAGGGCATTAACCCATCCGTCAGCTGCACCTGGCATCGTCATTGCCAGACACTGCCGATTCCAAGGGACAGGAATACGCCAATCAGCGTGAACGCGATGCCATAGACAACTGCATACCTAAGCATGTCGATCAATGCGCCACGCCTCTTGCGCGCGGCACGAAGGCCTAGCGCCACGCCAAGGATCAGGAAAATCGCGACAATCATGCAACCTCAGCCCTGTGCTCGGTGACAATGGCGGTACGATGCCGCCGTCTTGCATTCATGGAATCAATTGCCGCTGGTGGCAATTTGCAAAACTCATTGCCCGCCGATGCAGTTCTGTCTCCCGGTGCCTTGCCTCGACGTTTTCCGGAATTGCCTGCTGTCGCCAGTGCCGCATAGCAAGTTGTGGACGGTATCATTGCTTGCTGGCATAGAGCATGGCCAAAACGAAGCTATTCAAGGGCATCACGCAATCGAGCCAACAAGTAGTCGTCAAGGGGCGCGGTCGCCACTACCTTGCGAAACAGATCTGTCCAGCGCAAATCGCTAATCTCTTAGATCAGAAATTTCCATGTTTTACAGTCCAATAACACCAATTCCTAAAGTCGATTCCGTTGGCCTCGCGTTGCTATCTTGGCCCTTCAAAGAGGACAGGCACCTTGTGATGCATCAGGCATTTTCGCTGGGTGACGAAGACCTGCGCATGAAGGCGGAAGCGAAAGAAACCACGGGGCACTGACTCGCCAGTCACAATCGCCACGCGGCGCGGAGCATCTGGGCCGAGATGCCCTGCCGCCTGAAGACCTTCTTGATGAAGAAGCAGGCGACCAACCAGACCGGCGCATCGTCGATCGGTTTGAGCAGACGGGCAATGGCAAGCCGGGGGAAAGCGGCGCGTTCGTCGACCTGAAGCCAGCCGACGGTCTCCTCACTCAGCCAGCCGATGAGGCTTGGCAGCGGGCTGCTCTCGAACACGGCCTTCTTCGCTTCGCGATTGCCTGAACCTGCCCGGGCATTTCAGTCCTTGCGGCTCAGGCGCCTCATCATGCACCAGAAGACGCCGCAGCCGCTTTGCTACCCCTTCACCTTCGCAAAACCGACCCAATTGGAGGGACGCGCTTCAATCGTCATCGAAAATGCCCGTCTCGTAGCCATCGATGCTGAGGGTATTCTTTTTCTTCCAGTTGGCGAGGACGCCCTCCGGGCCCATCTCTTTGAAATACGGGACCAGTTCTCCGGGGCCGCGCTGAGCCTTGAAATCCATGAAGGGCACGCCGCTGCCGCATGAGGTCTGGACCATGTCGACCTCCATGTCGATCACCTGTCGCGAGCCAGCAAAATTGGGGAAGGCGGCGGCCTTCTCCGCCCAGTCGGCATCCTGGGGATGGGTCACGCGGGCTGTGCCGTAAATGCGCAGGATAAGGGCATCGCCGTCGAACGCACAGAACATCAGAGTCATCCTGTCAGACAGGCGCAGATGGGCGGCCGTCTCGTTGCCGCTGCCGGAGAGGTTGAGCCAGCGGATTTTGGTATCGCTGAGAATTTTCAACGTGCCCATACCCTTCGGCGAGAGGTTCACTCGGCCCGCGGGTGCCGCGGTTGCCACGAAGAAAACCGGCTGTTTCTCGATGAAGGCCCGAAAGCTCCGGTTCAGTTTGGTCCCGATCGCCAATATCCTTGCTCCTCACATGTGAAAGAGGTCACCTTGGCAACTTCTCCGCCTGGCAATACCTTTTGGTTTTGCGCCGTTCAAGCGGCGGGCGCTGCCGACGTGTCTCTTGATCACATGCTGGTAGTGGCTGCGCGCCTCCCTCATGCGGTACGGACTTAATTTCGAGCACCTCGACCGGAAGGTCTGTGGCATTGTGAGGAAATGCCGACGCGTCCCAACACGCCATTGCGGATCAAGCCGTTGCGGACAGCGCCTGCGGCTCGCCGCAGGCGCGGCGGAGCGCGCCCGCAAGCAGCGGCAAGACTACCAATTTTTTGGCCTATAATCGCTTTTAAAAGCATCTTATAGAATTTACGGCTTCCTTAAGAGCATATTTCTTGACAGGGAATGAAATTCCAATATGCTCTTGGGAGTATGATAGCGACGATAAAGAGAGCTTGGAAGCACATGACGGCAAAAAACCTGCTCACAACTGCGCCGCCCTACGAGGTCGAACATGCGATCACGCGCTTGGGCCGAGACCTGCGCACCGCGCGCCTGCGCCGCAACCTGACGATCGATGAAGTCGCAGCCAAGATTGGTACTGGTCCGCGCGCTGTCATGGGCGCCGAAAAGGGAAAGCTGAGCACCGGCATCGCGGTCTACGCGGCGCTGCTTTGGACTTACGATCTGCTGCGCCCGTTCGGCGCGCTTGCCGATCCGCAGGCGGACAGCGAAGGACTTGCCCTCGATCAGATTTCCGGGCGGATGCGGGCGCGCAGCGGCAAGGGTCTCGACAATGACTTCTGAAATTGGTGCCACAGAATGCTATGTCTATATCACCCTGCCCGGCGCGAGCACCTTCGTGACCGCGGGCCGATTCGTGCACGAACGGAACCGCAGCGGCGTTCCGATCGGTCGCTTTGTCTACGGCCGGAGCTACCTTGCCAATCCAGACGCCGTGCCGATCGACCCGATTGATCTCAAGCTGACCAGCACGACATACCATACGACGGCCCTCAAGGGCCTGTTCGGCGCGCTGCGCGACGCTGGTCCCGACTACTGGGGTCGCCGTGTTGTTGAAAAACATGTCGGAATTCCGCAGCTCAGCGAGATCGACTACTTGCTCAATGGGCCCGATGATCGCGCCGGTGCGCTCGGGTTTGGCCTCGGCCCTGAGCCACCTGCGCCGGAAAAAAATTTCAACAAGACTCTAGATCTCGAAGAGCTGATCGCGCTCGCCGATGCGATCATTTCCGGCGAACGTGTCCTGGACGGCCCGGAAGCCGGACAGATCGAAGACCTGATGTTGATCGGCACCTCGATGGGCGGCGCGCGCCCGAAGGCCGTGGTCGAGGATTCGGATGGGCTTTGGCTCGCTAAGTTCAACCGCGGCGATGACAAGTGGAACCACGCTCGGGTTGAGCACGCGATGCTTCAGCTTGCCGGTGCTTGCGGCGTACACGCCGCACAAAGCCGCATCGAGAATGTCGCCGGTCGCGACGTGCTGCTCGTCAAGCGGTTTGACCGTGAAAATGCAGATCATGGCTATCTGCGCGCCCGGATGATGAGCGGGCTCACGATGCTGCGTACCGAGGACACCCATCAGCACCGGGACCGCTGGTCCTACCTGCTGCTGGCCGAAGAACTGCGCCGCATCTCGGCGCAACCCAGGGACGATGCGGCCGAACTTTTTCGCCGCATGGTCTTCAACGCGCTAATCTCGAACTCCGACGATCACCCGCGCAACCACGCCGCCATTGCAAGAGATGCTGACTGGAAGCTTTCTCCGGCCTATGACCTCACGCCGTCGATACCGGTGAGCCTTGAGCGCCGCGACCTCGCCATGACCTGCGGTGACATGGGCGGCTACGCCAATGCGAAGAACATGCTCTCGCAATGCGCGCGTTTCCACCACAATGCGGAGGAAGCCGCCGCGATCATCGATGCGATGGAGGGCCAGGTCAAAGCCAGATGGTATGAAGTCTCCCGTCGTGCAGGCGTTTCCGAGGCCGACTGCGAAACCATCAGCGGCGCCTTCGCCTATCCAGGATTTCGGCTGGCTCTTGAGAATGCAGCCCAGGCTTGAGCATGTTCGGCTTCTGCATGCTCCGCAGTTCAATTCCTTGGTCGCCGATATCCTGGGCGACACCGAGGACGGCCCAGCCCGTTCGAAAGAGTTTGCCAATTTGTTCAAGAAGCTTGTCGAATGATGTTGAGCTCAACACAAATCGCAACCGCCGACAGCTCTCAGCCGTGGTCGAGAACTGCACCGGAAGCGACCGCCAACAGGTCATGCCCTTGTCGATCAAGACTTGCGTTGCGACCAGGAAACGCAGCGATGCCGCATTTCTGGCTTCCGGACACACCTTGCCGGATACGCTGTGAGAAGAAGCCTGTACGACCGTCGAGGGAATCCTGCCATGCCCGCGATGGCCATCTGTTCCAGACAGTCCTGTGGGGGTCGGAAGCGCACGGTGAACCGAACATGCTCACCTCATGACCGGACGATCACTCGGGAACGGCGCTTGCTCCGTCAACTCGACCTCTTGGCTCATGTGCTGGACATGTCAGTCGGAAGACGGTTGCTCGCGGGTCAGCACATCTTCCGCCGCCTGCCTGAATGGCATGACCGGCATTTGATAGAGTCCGCCACCTAGGCGTCCCATTTCCCCTTCGCGATCTAGAATTCCAAGGCTGACCTGTGGGGCGTGAGCGCTTTCGGCGATGGTCATCGCAGAGATGCCCAGTTTCAGTCCTGTGTCTCTGAAATAGGGGTGCTCTCCGACCGACATGCCGTAACCTGACCTAGGCGAGGTTGGTGGTTCATTGCCCACCCTTGCCATCGCACCCAGGCCGAACGCATCGACGACGGCGCTGTCGCCTATGGCGCCCAACGCGCGGGACGGTGGCAGGTCAACGTCGAACGTGCCAACTGGCGGCGTGGCAGGGACGGAATACCAGCGCCCGGGGAATGCAGAAACCTGAATGCCGACGTCGCGTCCGTTACCACCAGCTGCGGTGACAAAACCCGAACCCGAGACACCCGCTGCCCGGCTCATCATCAGTTTGGTAGCCGCCATCCAGAGGTTGAGGAAGATGCTTGGCGACCCTCTGAGAAACTCAAGGGCCTCGTCATCTGCTATGCCGTTTGGAGCACGGTCGATCAACTCGTGGACAAGTGCGGCGCCGGCGACCGGTGTTCGCCCGTGGCAGTCATCACCGCCTTTGAGGCCCTCGACGGCCAGTGGCACGAGGGCGATTCCTTCCGCCAGTGCCCCCTGAAGCACGTCCAAGCAGCGGGTGTTGAGCCATCTGACGTGATCCAGTACGGCTTCCGACTTCAAGCCTAGGCGGAGCGAGGGTCGATTTCCGCCGTTAATCGGGGCAAACGTGCGGTGCTGCCCTCGCCACGCGTCGTACACTGAATGCAGCGGCATTGAGGCGCTGACAACCGCCGCAAGTGGAACAACGACGTTTACGTCCTGCGCTGGTTTCAGAAGGATTTCTTCGGACGCTATCATGCGCTCAGCCGCGTCAAGACCAGGCGCGAGCCCTTCGTAGACAGCTGCAACGCAGGCCGAGTTCAGAATTGGCCGGGTGATCGCTTTTGGGTCAGGGAAGGGAGGTCCTGCGTGGAGCAGGACATTTTCCGAGATGCCGGTCACTTCGCGCGCCAGATCGAACCTGTTCCAGACCGGTTGCGTGACCATGGCTCGGTCGAACGCCAGCCTGTCGCCTTGATGAGGCGTCATTCGGCGCCAGGCGGGATCACCCACGTCTCGCTGAAATAGAGAAAGGCGGTCGTCGTCTCGAGGCCAGCCTGCACGCGGCTGCCTACCTGGCCTGGCAGGGCGCGGCCATTGACGATGATTTGCGCGCTTCTTGCGGCAACGAGGAGCGTGAACATGGTGTGAGCGCCGGTGCCGACCTGGTCGGGCGTGAGTTCCAGCGCCCTTGGCGGTTCCAGGTCCTCCCAAACCAGTTCGACTGACAGATCCTCTCCGACAATGGTCTCGGAATATCGGTGGCTCATCGGGTCACCGGAGCTCCGCACGGCATGAGCAAGGCGTGGTCTCATGCAGTCGAATGCCGGCGCGTCGCGGAAGACGCCGAGACGACCTACAAAATTTGATTTCAGGTAGGTGGCGAGGTCGACGTTGTCGGTCAAGACGACGTTTGGGGCCTCTGGTGTGTCGATCTGTGATGCAGGAGAGCCGTAGAGCCAGAGAACCTGGCCCTGACCGGCTGGAGACCACGCCACCCGAAAGAAGAGCCCCATGGCAGTGAATGCCCCGCTGGCATCCTTCAGGAGAATGCCTGGGTTCTCGCCGGTCCAATCGACCGATCCAGGCGTGATCGGAGTGCTTAACGGCATCAGGATTCCTCCGTTGGCGTGACCCAGGTTTCGGAGAACGCGAGGAAGGCGGTCGACATCGTGCGGCCAAAAAACTGCCGTTCGGCGACCTGACCGGGGAGCGGTGTCCCGTTCACGCGAACCTCCGCAGATTTCGCTTCGAGAAACACTGAGTACATCTCGTGACCCTTGGTGGCCGAATTCTCCTTTGTGACTTCGACGGGCAGCGGCGGCCCCATGTCGTGCCAAATCAATTCAAGTGTCACGCCAGAGCCACGAACGGTTTCCGAGTATCGGGTCCTCAGGTCGCCTGGTCGCCTTTCGACGCTGTCGCAATCAAGCCAGGTCATTGAATTCAGGCCGGACTTGCCGACGAAGGTTGGCATCTTCGACACCCAGCCATCCACAATCCAACGCATCATGCGCTGGTTGTCGGTCATGATGAAGTTGGGTGCATCTGGCCAGCCGGCATCACTGTCCGGCTGGCCAATGACCAGTCCGGCGTGTCCGCGGCCGAAGGGCGAGAGGACAACTCGAAAGAACAGGGCAAGGGCGTCGTACCTCTCGGCGGAGGGATCGGATTTCAGGTAAATTCCCGGATTCTCGCCAGACCAGTCGACACGTCCCGGATTGATGGAAACGCGCGTCATTGCCAGCCTGCCTCGTATTCCATGAGACGCGAACGTATGAACTCGTTTCTTGCGTCACCTTGCAAGTGATCGCCGGACTTGTAGATTTCCGCTACGTCGATCGAAATCTCCTTGAGGACCGCGCCGTCATCACGGCCTTCCTGCATGGGAATTCTGAGCATTGTGTCGCCTCCATAGGTCGGGATCACGCCGTCGAAGCCATCCGTTGGCTGTGGTGCAGGGTTTCCGGAGGCAACGGAACGGATGGCGTTCCGCAGGAGGCGCCGGGCCTTGGCGACTCCCCTGTCCGTGAAGCCCATGTTCTCACGCGCATGAATGTTCGTCGGCCCTTGGCTGACCCAAGCGTCATAGTCGCCCGGGTCGCGCTGACGCTGCTCGTAGGAGCGGTCGGGTCCCTGGCCATAGAAGTCAGCCGTCCCGAGTCCGACCTTTGACTTGTCGGTCAAGCCACGCGGGTCGTCGCCATCGCGGAAATGGCGCCACGCGATCACCATTGTGTGCGTGTCATCCACTGGAGTTATCCAGCGGCTGAGTCCGCAGCGCCCGAAATATCGGGGCTTGTCCGGGACGGGGAAGTGCCCGCCGTTTTGTGTGAAGCTTGGCAGGATGTGATCATGGCAGCGGATCCAGACTATGTCGTCCACGCGCCGGACGTTAGTGTAGAAATCACCCGTCCGGCTTTCGTGGAACTCGATCATCGGCATTTCGGCGAAAGCGTCGATGAACTGGCTGCGCACCGCGAGCGTGTGAAGGTACACGACGTGGAATGGGTCCCACGCATTTTCCATCACCTGAAGCCAGTTGCACGGGGACTCGATGAGGTAAGGCAGCATTTCGTCACCCTCCTCGTCGAACGTGTCGAGCACGGGAAACGGGGGCTGCTCCTCTGGTGGCCCCATGTAGGCGAACGCGAGTCCCGTGGACTCAATGACCGGGTAGGCGCCAAGACACGCGCGCGTCCTGACTTGGCTGGCCGGGGGTTCGCAGGGCGTCTCGAGGATCGTTCCATCAAGCCCGTACTTCCACCCATGATAGGAACAGCGAATGCCGCCCTCTTCGACGATGCCGAATTCAAGGCTCATGTTCCGGTGGCAGCAATGCAGGTGAGTAAGGCCGAGCTTGCCTTCGCCCTTCTCTCGGAACAGCACCAGGTCCTCGCCCATGATCCTGATCCGGCAGGGCAGGTCTCCAACCTGGTCTGTCATCGCTACGGGCAGCCAGTAGCGGCGCAGGTATTCGCCGCAGGGCGTGCCCGGGCCAACATCCGTCAGTTCGGGATCAGGCGTCGCGGACCAGACTGACTGCCGGGCGTGCCCGCGAAAGTTGCCTATTGGTGCAGCAAAATGATCCTTCATCTCATTCGCGTTCCGGTCGAATGGCGATAGCCGGATTGGCAAAAGGGAGCAGGCAGCATAGCAGACAGTTGCATCATCGGGTGACGTCCTGTGCAACGAGATGCAGCAATTCTCCCCGCCTTACAAGGCCGCGGCAAGTGTGCGCCAGGATGAAGCCGTCAGACGGAAACTTCACGTCCTTAGAAGGCCTCTCCGGTTCAAATACGTGATGGAGCGTGCCAGCCAGAGCGCCGGTCTTCGCTTCCTGACCGGCAGCTGCGGCCCTGTCGAACACGCCATCGCCTGTTGCGTAGAGAGAGGAGGCAGGTGACGCGGTTTCAACAATTCGGGCACTGCGCGGCTCTGCCGTTCCGGCGGCGACCCCCATGTTCCGAAGCATGCGAAGCAGGCCGGTCTCTGCATGACCTGTGAATTCGGGGTCCGTGCCGCCGCCGCCTCCAAGTTCGGTTGCAATCATAGGAACGCCTTGACGCTCCGCGGCAGCGTTGACGGACCGGTCGTCGTTCTGGGCGCCCAGCCGCCAGATCAGAGGAAGACCGAACGCACGGGCCAAGGCAAGATTCGCCTCATATAGCTCCCTGTCTGCGCAATGCGTGACCAGTGCGCAGGGTTGGAAGAACGATGCCTTGCCGCCCGAATGCAAGTCGACAACGGCGTCGGCGCGGGGCAGCAGTTCGGTTTCCACGAAGTCGGCGATCATGGCTGTCGGGCCGCCGTCTGGATCGCCGGGAAAGGCCCGGTTGAGGTTCGCGCCGTCAAGCGGACTTACGCGGGAAGCCTCGGCGAGCGCGGGAGCGTTCAAGGCGGGAACGAGAATGACCTGTCCCGCGAGATCCGCTGGATCGAGACGCTGTGCCAGGCGCATGATGGCAGCCGGCCCCTCAAACTCGTCACCATGCGTGCCGCCAATGAACAAGGCGACTGGACCGGCGCCGCCCTTCAAAGACATGACCGGGATCGGATGGTGTCCCAGCGGATTGGAATTGTCGGACCAACGAAGGCGAATTTCGCCGACGTGACGGCCGGGCTTGTCGAGGTCAATGGACGTCGAAACCCTGGTGGCTGCCAAATCGGATCCCTTCGCCGAGAAGTTGCTTTGCCGTTTATCCTAATTTGTGATGAGGGTATTGACCATACCTGTCCTTGCATGTGGCTTGTGGCATCGAGTTGGGAGGCGACGATAGCGGGACCGAAGGCAAAGCCGGGGATTGATCGGATCAAGCCGCATATGCTGGTGTCAACTGCGGACGAATTGCCCCCTGCCTGGGCCTTGCTGAACTCCAATGAAAGTGTCTTCGGCCCCAGTTGCCGCGCCAGGGACGCCGCTCGCGCATCCGTGTCCGGAATCGAGCGATACCCGGAGGGAGTCGATGCGGCGCTGGCCCGTGCTATTGCGGGATTTCACAGGCTTGATCCGGACAGGATTGTCGTCGGGCAGGGGGCGGACGACCTTTTGGCGCGGCTGTTCCGTGCGTATCTCGGGCAAGGAGATCAGCTGGTCCGGTCTGCGAACGGATATCTGAAGGTCCCAAATTATGCGCATGCAAACGGAGGTGAGGTTGTTTCGGTCGAAGATGACGACTTGACCCCGTCCGTCGACGGCATGATCGCCGCCGTCACCGAGCGGACACGGGTGGTGTACCTTGCCAATCCGGAAAACCCAGCCGGCACATATCTTCCCAAGGCCGAGGTCGAACGTCTGCATGCCGCAATCCCTGACGACGTTCTCTTGATCCTGGATTGCGCGTATGCCGAGTATGCCTGCGCCGACGATTATGATCCCGGGCATGACCTTGTCGCACGATCGGCGAACGTGATTGTCTGTAGGACGTTTTCCAAGATTTACGGGCTTGCCGGAGCACGCGTGGGTTGGGCTCACGGCCCCAGGGACACGGTCGACTCGGTGCGGCGGATTGGCTTGACTTTCCCCATGGCAGGGCCCTCCGTGGCGGCGGCAACGGCGGCGCTCGAAGACCAGGCGCATGTTTCGTTCGTCCGCCAGCAAAACCGTGCATTACTGGAGCAATTCTGCGCCCGGCTGGCACGCCTAGGCGTGGATTACGTTCCGTCGCAGACAAATTTTGTCCTCGTAAGGATGCCCGGGGCGGATCAGTCGGAGTCTGCGGTTCTGGCGCTGGGCGAGAGGGGAATACGGGTCCGGCAAATGAATTCACCTGCATACGCCAATTTCTTCAGGGTCTCGATTGGCTTGCCTCACGAACTGGAGGCGACGTCCAGTGCGCTCGAAGGCCACCTTAGGGAGGCAAGATGATGGCAACAGCCTCATCGGCAAGGACGCGAGGGCAGGTGGCTCACCCTTCGGGTGCTCGCATTATCGAGCTCCTCAAGGAGAGCGGGGTTGGAGAGGTCGTTGCATTGCCCGACATTGTCACGAGCGACGGGCTGCTTTGGCCGATATCGCGCGACCCGGCGATTCGTCTGACACGGGTCTGCAAGGAAGACGAGGGCGTCTCGATTTGTGCCGCGATGTCCTGCAACGGAACACGGGCGGTGCTGCTGATGCAGCAGACCGGACTCATGGATTCGCTCAATGCAATCCGTGCGATCGGCATCGACTACCAAAGGCCGGTCGTCATGCTGGTGGGTCTTCTTGAGAAGGAGCCTCATCTGCCTGCAAGCAAGTCTGCGGCCTACGGTGTAAGGATTGTCGAGCCGGTACTCCGCGCGATGGGGATTTCGCATTCTTCGATCGAAGAGCCTGGGGACGTTGAAAGCATCGTTCACTTGATTGACGAAGCATATGCGAACTCGCGTCCGCATGTATTCCTGATTGGGCGAGCACCGGTGGCGCCATGACCATCAGGCGTGATGAAGCGCTCCGCACTCTCGTGCCGCTCGTGCACGACAACGACATTGTTGTCGCCGTGTACCAGACGAACTTCGACTGGATGGGGATCAATCCCAGGCCACTGAACTACGTGGCCGTAGGAGCAATGGGGCAGGCGACCTCGCATGGGTTGGGCCTCGCGCTGGCCAACCCGGAGCGACGGGTGTTCGTGTTTGACGGCGATGGCTCGCTGCTCATGAATCTTGGAGCGCTCGTCACCGTTGCCGGTGCCGGCGTCACCAACTTCTATCATTTTGTGTTTGCGAATCGCGTCTACGAGGTTAACGGCGATCAGCCAATCCCCAACGCCGAGAACGTCGACTTTGCGGGATTTGCCGCAGCTGCGGGATACGCCATGTCGCGGTCGTTTGACGATCTTGACGAGTTTGCCCGTGCGGTGCCTCGGATTCTTGAACTTGCCGGTCCGCAGATGGTCAGCCTCGAGACAGTGCCCGGCGAACCGTACCCGAGGAATTACGACTACATACATAGCGCAGAGGCACGCAAGACGTTCGAGGATGCGCTGAATGGAAGGAAATAGGTCAGGCGTTGCGAAGCGCTGATGCCCGCCACAGGCCGCCAATGCTCTCCGATGCCACGCGCGACGCAATGACCATCGAGATCATCAGTCCGGTCGTGACCGCGGCAGCGACTCCGAACCAGACGCCAATTTCGTTGAAGTGAAACACGCCGACAAACAGCCAGACAAAGAATGCAATGCCGAAGGCTTGTCGGTAGAGGCTGATCCAGACACTCCAGATCGGGCGCTTCAGGGCCTGCAGGAAAGAGTTGATTGCAAAAAGCATCATGTAGGCCGGAAGGATCAGGCTCTCGACCCTGAGGTAGGCGAGACCGACCCGAATCACGTCCGGATCTTGGGTGAATTGTCCAAGCATTGGGCGTCCAAGGATCCAGATGATCGGCAATGCGCCGGCGGTCATGAAGAATCCGACCTTCCAGCAATAGAAGAGCGCCTCTCGCACGCGTTCATGGTCGCGGGCTCCGAACGCCTGGGCGGCAATTGGGAGCAGCGCACCGGTCACTCCGAGAACCGGGAGGAACAAGATCTGTTCGAGCCTGATCGCAATGCCAAAGCCGGCAATTGCATGTTCGCCGAAACCCTTGAGAACGAACTGCACTACGAATCCAGACAGCATCATGATCATGAGCGCGAATGCGGTCGGAAACGTCTGAAGGAAGATTTCCCGAAGCTCGGGACCTCGGGGCAAGAAGTGCCGGGACCGTACCCGGGAAAGCGTTTCTAGCCTCAACAGCTTCCACATCAGATAGATCATCACGCCAGTTTGGCTGATGACAGTGGATACCGCGAGGCCGTCGAAGCCGATCCCGGCCCAAAGGCCAGGAATGCCGAATATCAGCAACGGGTTTAGGGCTATGTTGGCAAAGAATGCAGCGATCAGGGCATGTTGCATGGACCGCCCGTCGCCGTGGGCTTGCAATGCCCCGTTGCAGGCATAGGCGACCATGAAGCCGGGCAGTGCCAGGGAAAGAAGCAAATAGTACCGCGTCCCGGCGTCGCGATAAGGTCCGGGCTCGGACACAAGCTGCACGAGCGCCGGGCCGTACCATGATCCGATCGCCAAAAGGACCATGGCGGCAATGGCGCCGAATGTGACGCCTTGTGCCGAAAGCCGTCGGGCGGAGCGCCGGTCCTTCGCCCCGAGCGCGTTGCCGACGACAGCCCCCATTGCGGCGCCGAGGCCGAAGCCAATGGACAGCGCGATGTAGAAGGCCTGATACCCCAGAGAGATGCCGGCCTGTGCACTGGTTGACAACAGGCCGGCAAAGAACATGTCCACGACGTTGTAAAGCGTGTTGAACAGCATTCCGATCGCGGCAGGGACGGCAAGCATCCGAAAGTGTCCGCTGATCGGACCGTTGGTCAGGTCGCTGGTGAGTTTACGTGCCATGCATGACCGTTCAGGGACGCTCCGCCTGGACGGTCAGGAACACGAACTCCGGTGTCAGGACGTCCACGAACCCATGGTTCAGTTCGGCGTCCACGCTGAGGCTGTCACCGTCGGACAGGGTCAAGTGCTGCTGACCGTAACGATAGATTGCCTGACCAGAGATCACTTGAACGAAGACGACGCCATGGCCAACATAGGTCGGTGGCTTGCCGCCATCCCGGGTCAGAGTCACCCTGCGTGCCTGGAAGCGAAGATCCTTGCGCGCGTGCAGGGCAAGATTCACGTAGTCGTGCCGATGCCCTTCAGTGAGCCGGGTGGATTTCAAGCCCTCGCCGGCGTGCACCAGGGTGAAGTCCGTATGGTCGGTGCGCGCCTCCCTAAACAGCGACACGATAGGCACGCTCAGTGCCTCGGCGAGCGCCGCGAGCGTGGATATGCTCGGGCTCACCAGGCCGTTCTCGATGCGGCTCACCATGGCGGCGGATACGCCGGAAAGCTCCGCCAGCGCTCTGGCAGAATGGCCGCGTTCGCGCCGGAGCTCCTTCAGTGACTGCCCGATGGCTTCATCGATATGCTTGCCGGCCTTCTCGGATGCCATTTCGTGCCGTCACGTTTCTGCATAGTAGCCGACCACGTCGCCGGCCGTTGTCACGCCAAGCCCGTTGAGCAGCCTGTTGGCGTAGTTGAAGTAGCAGATGATCTGGTTCATCTCCAGGATTTCGCCGTCATCCCAACCCGTTTCTCGAAGCGAGCGGACGCTGTCTTCCGAGACTGCGCCGGGTTCAAGGGTCAGGACTTCGGCATACCGGAGCGCCGCGAGTTCGCGGCCACTGAACTGGAACTCGGGCTGCCGGTCCTTGAGCGCCCTTTCGATCCCGGTGGCGCGCTCATCGTTTCCGATAAGGTGCTTGGCGTTTGCCCAGTGATTTGCATAGGAGTAAGCGCAATCGTTCAGCGTGGACACGTATGAGCCCATTACTTCCTGGAACCACTGCGGAATGCTGTTGCCGTCGTCATGAAGGCAGGCGCGATAGAGCGTGACATGACCATGCATGGTGTTCGGCCGGAGCGAATGGACACGCATGACGTTGTCTACGGTTCCGTGCGGGGTCCGCGCCTGCTCCAAGGCTTCCG
>JAJDVJ010000020.1 GCA_022826205.1 Silicimonas sp.
GCGGAAAACGAAAGGCCGGGAGGCATCCCGTCAACGACGTACGCCCGCGCACGCCGCGATCACCCGAACTGCACGGCCAAATCGTCGCTCAAAAGCGCGGCGAACCGCCGAAATCCCGCCCTTTTAGAAAACCGTCGACACGCCTCCATTCATCCAGCGAGTCTGCTGCTCTCCGTGGCCGACCTCGCCACGGCACAAGGCTTTGTGCGACCCGTCGCAGGTGCGTCAGTTGAAGCAAGCAGGGCGCACTTCTTGCGACGTTGTCCGGCCACACGGAAGGTCTTGGCATACGATAGACGGTGCAATCGCCTGCGCGTTCCATGCTGGACCTTCGACCGCCACGATCTGCGACAAGACTGCCATCGTCGAATCCGAAGACGCCGAGACGTTTGGCGCAGCGCCTCCTTTCTCCGAGGGGACCGAAGCAAAGCGCCTGCATGCGAGATCCTTGGCGCGAAGACTAGATGGATGAGTTCGCGCAGACACTTCCTTAACCGCAATTCCACGCGGCGGCTGTACTGCATCCCCTAGTGATCAGGAACGGGCCCGCCACGGCTTTCGGCGTCAAGAGTTGAGAGATGCGTTCCGAAACCAGACCCATCGTGGCCCGTCATGTATACCATTCTGAAATTTCACGCGATTTGCAGTGGGCGTGAGATTGGCCGCACCGTCTCGAACGTGGCCCCTGATTCACCACTTGGGGCAGAAACTCTGGCGGAGAAGCAAGGCTTGACGGCGTAGGCTCTGCCGCATACGCCGCACAGGGCGTGCGCTTAGGGGATGGTCAATGCCGGAAGGCGACACAGAGAGCGTCGAGCTCTGGTCCGTGGCCGAGCGTTTGGCAGATGCCGCGCGAGAGGAAACCTTGCGCCATTTCCGCGCACGGAATCTGACTGCCGAGAGCAAGAGCGAACATTTTGACCCGGTTACGATTGCCGACAGGAATGCGGAATCCTCGATGCGCGCGATCCTTGGAGAGCTTCGGCCGGAAGACGGGATTTTGGGTGAGGAGTTCGAGCCGAAGCATGGCGTCAGCGGCCTGACGTGGATCCTTGATCCGATTGACGGCACGAGGGGTTTCATTAGTGGAACGCCGACTTGGGGCGTCTTGATTGCGCTTGCTGATGTCGACGGGCCGCTTCTTGGGCTGATCGACCAACCATATATCGGTGAGCGATTCATGGGTGGTCGAGGCAGGGCAGTTCTAGAGGGACCGCATGGCAGCCGGCCCTTGTGCGCAAGCGGAACAACATCGCTGGCTGACGCCACCCTGTTCACGACATTCCCAGAAGTCGGCACGTTCGCCGAAGCTGCGGCATTTCGACGCGTGTCCAGCAAGGTGAAACTTACCCGCTACGGTTGCGATTGCTATGCATATGCGCTGCTCGCCGCCGGGCAGATCGATCTCGTCATTGAAGCTGGCCTCAAGGCCTACGACATTCAGGCGCCCATTGCCGTAATTGAGGCAGCAGGAGGAATCGTCAGCGACTGGGAAGGAAAGCCGGCTCACGACGGGGGCAGAGCACTGGCAGCGGCCACTCCTGAATTGCACGAGGCCGCCATGGAATTGGTCGCATGATCTGCCGTCACGGCAATCCAACTGTGCAGTCCTTCCCCGCGTGGGACCTAGATCCATGAACTGACTCAGTGCCCTTGGTACTCCCCGCACGCACGGAGGCCGTCCCAATGGTTGGCAGCGGAGACGTCAGGTGCCGCGTACCGCCTTTGGATCTCAGGGAAGTGCCCGCTATCTCGCCTTCCCTATCGTCTCCGAACGCATTACCGTCATTGCAGTCGCAATACGTCCCGGAACCCGTCTGGAGAAATGACAATGCAACTCGGCGCATTCTCGATCAGCCTTGCCGTTCAGGATCTTGCAGTGTCGCGGTCGTTCTACGAAAAGCTCGGTTTCCACGTGACGGGCGGCGACGAAAAGCAATATTTGATACTGGTGAACGGAACGACCGTTATTGGCCTGTTTCAGGGGCTGTTCGAAAAGAACATCCTCACATTCAATCCAGGACTGGCCCAAGACATGTCGCGCATCGCCGATTTCACCGATGTGCGAGACATTCGCGCATCGCTATTGGCCGGCGGGATCACGATGGAATCCGATACTGACCCGGAAACGACCGGACCCGCGAGCATCATTATCAAGGACCCTGACGGAAATCCGATCCTCATCGACCAGTTCTTTCCGAAACCGGGCAGTTGATCGCCATCCGGAGCCGCGGTTTCGCACTGAGCCTATGACACTCCCTATCTTGGCGGCGATCAAGGTCGGGATGGCGGAGAAATCGTCGTCGCGGGATGCGTGCCAAGCGTCGTGACCCTCTTTCTCCAGATTCAGACCTGAGGCACGTTTCCGACGAGCTGGCCGAGGCGCGGGGCAGTTCCCGTCATTCCTGCGTTCGTGTCCGGACAAGGATGCATTTGCGCTCGGCAATGCATCCGATGCTGAAGCCAACGGCTTCAGGCGGTAGTTCTTCGATCACTTGTGCAATTGCATGAATGCGGGAGCGACACCTGTCCATAAGGTGTCTCGCTGCAACTGCAGGCACAGGCATTGCTCTGAATCTATCCTCGCCAGCGCGTACTTTGCCGTGTACCGGTTGGGGTCTCGTTCGAGTGTCTACTGCCGAGTCGCGCCGAAGGCCCCGACGATGTCGGATTGCTCGAAGATGCCCGCAACTTCGGCGTGTCCGGGACCGTGGAACCCGCCCTGGATGCGGGTGCCGGACTGGCCGGTGCTGAAGGTCCCGTCCGCGCCGACGGCGAGATTGGAGAAGATCAGCACCTCGACGGGGTAGGCTGCGCCGCGGTCGATGTTCTTGATACCGCTGAACGCCGCGTCGAGCCCGCCGACAGCCATGTCGTAGTTCAATGCCGCGGTTCCGACGAGTCGGTCTCCTTGGGCATCGCCGGCGACGGGCGTTCCCACCATGATGCCGAGCCAAGTGGCAGATCCGGTCAGCGGGAGGTCGGTGAGATCTCCCAATGCGATCGCTTGAACGGAATTGGTGTCGACCTCTTCGTCAATCGTTTGAACGGTGTGGAGCGCGAACGCGCCGTGCTCCATCCAGGCACCGAACCTGGTCGCGTTCACGCCCATTTGCTGCACGTTTTCCGAGATCAGGGTGATGCCGCGCGCTGACCCGATGGCTTCGGCATCGCCTGGCGTTGCCATCACTATATCGAAGTTACTCGTTTCGATCTCCCCGGTCACGGGGTTGAGCAACTCGCACTGAGGTCCGGAACATTCCGCCAATATTCGGAAAATGCGGGCTCCGTCCGGAAACATGGCGTCCACGTACATGGTCGAGACGATCAGGGAATCCGCGCGCTCGACGATGTCCTGCTGGCGTTGTTGCTGCTCCGTCCCGGTCTCGGCCGGCGCAGACAGGCCGGTAAGCTCTCTGATGTCTTCGGGGCCGAGGGTCGGCTGCGTGCCGGAACCGCCGCATGCTGCAAGGGCGAGGATCGTTGGAGCGGCCAAGCCGGAAATGGCAGGGATTTTCATGTCGAACTCCTCCGAAAAGGTGACCACACGCGACGGACAGCAACACTTCAGTCAAATCGTGTCAATCCTGACGCTGCGCTCCAGATACCTAATTGGCGGGTATTCGCCGTACGGGATAACCAGCAATCCCCTGCCGTTTTCGGCACGATGTCCTCAAACGTCTTTTCCGAGGCATTCCCAAGTGTTTCGCAGGCCAAACCCTCGCTGCATCGAGGCGCACGCACGGCCGCATGCAAGCATGCGCACAGCGCCACGATTGGGTCGGTGTAAACTGCGAAAGGTCTACCTCAGCATCGAGATGGAGTGACGGAATTGGCAGCATCGGGTCTCGTGAAGACTCATGGACGCGACCGCAATCTTGGTAGTGGAACCGAGGGCAGGGCAGGTGATGCGGCGCATGAAGTGCTGGAATTCGCGTCCGCAAGCAGGTCGGGCTCGACAATTCCGGACGTCGTCTGGGTTGCGTTTCGCCAGATGGCATTCTGTAAGACGTACCGCTTGCTCAAGGTCGACACGAGCTTCATCAGCCAGACCCGTGCCGCTAGCTATCAGGTCGAGGCCGCTAGCTGGCGAGCCACTGACCGCTTCGAACGCTTGCCCAGTAGCCATGCCGATCAGACAGACCGTCGAACGCGTGGGCCAGCACAGGTCGTTGAGGGCTTGTTGCGGCTGCCTTGGCAGGTAGGTGACATTGCGTCGATCCGTGCGCCGTGAAGTGCATCAGGAATAGGCGAGGTGAATGGCGGGCCAAATTAGGCAAGTAAGATCTTGAAAGACTACTTGCGGTCGTGGAGCCTGTTTCACCTTCCCTTGCTCCTGATCGCTCAAGCTTGGGGCGCAAGAGCCGCCAACGCCACTACGGCAAGCATCGCAGCCGCCATTCCAATGTTGATGCCCCGCTGCCACCTCTCGGGCAGTCTCATCCGTCGAACCGTCACCCCAGCACACAGCCAAGCAACATGAATTGCGGTCCACAAGATATTGAGAAGAAGCAACTTAATGCCAATCTCGAAAAAGGGATATTCGGCCATGAACGCAAACCCGGAAAACAATGTCGTGTTCACCACATAGGCCTTCGGATTGACCGCCTGAAGCAGGATGCCACCCCGGATTCCGGGCGGGTTCGGCTGCTCGATGAACGCAATTTTTGTCCCGGCAAAGGCGATACGGAAGGCCAGCCACAGCAGATAGGCTGCCGACGCCATGGTCAGGAACACTCGGGTTCCAGGTTCGGCAAGCACCAGCGCCGCCAAACCGCTGATCACCGCAAGGCACACGAGATTCGTACCGACAAAGAGACCCACCAGGTACCGGAGGCCATGCGCATATCCGAATGCCGACCCGACGCCGGCGAGGGACAGAACACCGGGACCGGGCGTGATGATCAGGAAGAATACAGCCAGAACGAAACTTGCCATGGTCGCTCATTGCCCCGGGATTCTCGGGGAGCGCAAGGCATCATTTGCTGCATGCGGGCATACGGTTCTCATCGGGACTGCGAGATGTGTCGAGGCTACTCGAGCGCCTTTAGGTAGTGTGCGATAGCAAGACGGTCCTCGGGCGAAAGCCTGCCAATGGTTGCGACAACTTCGGCCATTTCGCCTCCTGCACTATCGAAGTCCGGCGTGAATCCGGTTTCAAGGTAATATGCAATGTCTTCCGCACTCCAGTCCAAGGCGCTTGGAACCAGACCTGGAATGCGTCCCTTGCCGGCAGGATGTGGTGCGCCTTTCATCCAAGCCGAAGCGAGGCTGCCTCCCAAGAGGTTCCTTGGTGTATGGCATTCGGCGCAATGGCCCAATGCTTCCACCAGGTACCGCCCGCGTTCCAGTTCGGGCGTTTCTGCAGGCCGCACCCAGTCCGAATTCAGGAACAGGAATTTCCAGACGCCAAGCGTGGCGCGGACGTTGAAAGGAAATGTCAGGTCGTGCCGACGGCTTGCCACTGGCAATGCTGGCAGCGTCTGCATGAACGCCCAAAGATCGGTCACGTCTTGGTCGTTCATTCGCGCGTAGGATGTGTATGGAAACGCCGGGTAATAGTGGCGACCTTCGGGCGACGTGCCATGGAGCAGGGCTGATGCGAATTCTGCCACTGTCCAATCACCGATTCCGTGTGTCGGATCAGACGAGATGTTGGGTGCGATGAAGTTGCCGAACTGCGTGACGAAACGTCGGCCTCCAGGCAACGCCAAGTCGTCGTCGCTCGATTCGGCCTTGTGGCACGACGCGCATCCGCCTGCCCAAAAGACAACTTCACCCCGAGTCGCATTGCCATGGAGCGACGCAAACCGGGTCGGATTGACGACTGCAGGGCGAGTCAACCAGAGCGCTACCGCAATGCCGAGCATTGTGAACACGGACAACCATGTCATGGCACGTTTCATGGCTGCTCAACCTGGGCTGGCAGGTTGCCCTCGTAGTCGTCAGTATCAGCGCTGACGATAATTTCTGTGGCACGCGCTGCAAGCGCCTCCGACACCACGAATGGCGCCGCGCATCGCGTCCTGACTCTCTCCAGCCGCTTCCGCGAGCTGGCTTGCTGCCTCGATCAGTTGAACGCCAATGTCTCCGAAACGCGACCCGTCCTCCCAGATTGAGGGCAGGGCCCTGGTCTCATTGCCCAATTCAACCGTCGAAGTGCCGGGAGCCCAATAGGCATCTTGATGCATCATCGCGAGCGCCAAGAGATTGTTCGCAGTCGAACGCGCAATTTCCGCGTTGTAGTCGACCTCACCCTTGGCCATGGCTCCAATCACGTCGAGGTTGAACGCATAGAGCTTCATGTGTGCCTGCCGGGCGTTGGCGGCAGGATTGCCGTCATGTCCACCCGCATGGGCAAGCATCGCTCCCGCCAATGTCAGTGCGGATACCATGAGAGCAAAGTGCTTCGAGAAATTCATCTGCGTCTCCTTGAACATGCGAGGACCGTCTTTCCTTGCATGTTAACTGAAGGCTCAAGGAAAGCCACCGCTCTCGGGCAACGGGGCATTGCTGGTGTGTGTTCGTCCCATTGCAACTACGACCTTCTCGCCACTTCGTTGCTGACGTTGCCGTCCGAATCCGCATGGCGAACGCGCCCGATATAAGGCAGGTTCCGGTTTCGCTGCGCGTAGTCGATTCCGTAGCCGACCACGAATTCGTCGGGAATCTCAAACCCGGTCCAGGTAGCGCAAATGTCGACTTCGCGACGTGAGGGCTTGTCAAGAAGCGCGATCGTTTCCAGTCTTCGCGGGTTGCGCGCCTGCAGGAATCTCACGACGTGGCTGAGCGTGTATCCCGTGTCCACGATGTCCTCGACAACGAGAACGTCCTCGCCCTCGATTTCGCCCCGGAGGTCCTTGAGGATTCGCACCTCGTGGCTCGAAACCATCTCGTTCCCGTAGGAGGAGACTTCGAGGAAGTCGACTTCGACATTGATGTCGAGCTCGCGCACGAGATCGGCAATGAGCACGAAGGATCCGCGCAAGAGCCCGACCATTATCAACTTGTCAGTATCGCAAAACGTCGCCTTGATTTCTCGGGCGAGTTCCTCGACTCGGCTCGCAATGGCCTTTGCCGAAATCAACTCAACAATCACATAAGGTCTTGTCAAAACGAGTCCCCCCTTGACCCCCGTTCCCGCTCCCTACACGTAAGGGACAGGAAAATTCCAGACCCGAGCACATGCCCTCCCATACCGAATGCCGCCGCGTGCCTTACAGTGCCAGACAGATGTACGACCTCGTGGCGGATGTGGAACGCTATCCGGAGTTCTTGCCTTGGACCACTGCCGCGCGCATCCGCGAGATGCGCCACGAAGGCAGCCATGTAGTGATGTTTGCCGACCTGGTGGTTTCCTTCAAGGTCTTCAGCGAGAGGTTTGGCAGTCGGGTCACGCTCTGGCCCGACTCAAACAGGATAAACACCGAGTATCTTGACGGCCCTTTCCGCCGAATGAATTCAGACTGGGAGTTTGCTGACGCTGAGGATGGCGGATCTGATGTGAGCTTCCATGTGGACTTCGAGTTCCGGAACAGGCTTCTGCAGACAACTGCCAAGCTCTTTTTCAATGAAGTGACACAGCGCGTTGTGCAGGCCTTTGAGCGCCGTGCGGCAGATCTTTATGGGCGCGACTAGACGAGAATGCCAGAAGTGCCGCTTCAACAACTGGCAATGCAAAATTTCAAAATTGCAGAAGTAAATTCAATTGATTACGTAGATATTTTTGTTGTAAGTTTTAAGAAAGATAGTTATCATGTTGATTTAGAAGAATTTCATGGATACACATCCGAAAACTGCGGAATTGTCTGACGACAGATGCCGCATTGAGCCACTTGCAGTTGATCGCCACCAAGGCACAGACGGAAGTCAATCTTGCTCGGCACTTCGTGGACAGGGCATGCAATCAGGCTGTCTCTGGATGTCGCTTGATTCAAGGTACGTGGGGGTTCTTGGCTGTCAATTCCGGCGCGCCGCCTTTTCGTCGACTCCCGAAATGCCTTCGCGCTCTTCCAGCACCTTCAAAACCTCATCAAGTTCGATTCCACGCGCTGCCAGCATTACGATTAGATGATAGAGAACGTCCGCCGCCTCCGCGGCAAGCCTTTCGCGGTCACCCCGAACCGCCTCGATGACGGCTTCCACGGCTTCCTCGCCGAATTTTCTGGCAGCCTTCTCCGGACCGGCCGCAAGAAGCTGTGCGGTCCAGGAGCTCTTCGGGTCAGCTGCCCTTTTCTCGGTGACGGTCCGGGCGAGCCGGTCCAGAATATCAGTCATCTGAATATCACGCTGCAAGCCCCTGCGATTCGGCCAGGACAGAAAGCGCGCTCCTTTTGTTGAGGCCACAAGGCGGGCGTGGAGGATTGGCGTTGGTACCGTATGGAGTTCTCCGGTGGAAAGAATCGCTGCAACGTGTGGATGCTGCATTGGGAGGCTTGCCAGCGAAGTGCGAACCCGAGGAGAAATTGGAAGTTTCTCCGGAACCGGAGAGTACTGTGGGCGAAATTTTTAGGCGCAAAAACAAAGCCTTGTTGGATGTTCGGCATCCCGCTCCTGGTTCTTTCAGTGTCGAGTCTGCAGCGTGCATTCGGGCTCTCCAAGTCCGCTGAAAGTCCTCACCGAAGAGGACGGGAAAGATTTCAAGTGAGCCTCACGGAAACCCCGTGCGCCGACATGTGTGCTTTGGCTTCGGCAATTGAGAACTCTCCAAAGTGGAAAATTGACGCGGCCAATACTGCGTTGGCCCCGCCTTCGGTCACGCCTTGAACCAGGTGATCCAGCGTGCCGACGCCGCCGGACGCGATTACCGGGATTGATACGGCGTCCGCAATCGTTCGGGTCAACGGGATGTCGAATCCCGCACGCGTGCCGTCCCGGTCCATGGACGTGAGCAGGATCTCGCCTGCACCTTTCGTTTCGACGGCTTGCGCAAACTCCACGGCATCGATTCCAGTCGCGCGTCGCCCACCATGCGTGAAGATTTCCCACTTCTCCGGTCCCGTTGACTTTGCGTCGATTGCAACAACGATGCACTGCGATCCAAACCTTTCCGCTGCGCGGGCCACCACGTCGGGATCTGCCACTGCCGCCGAATTGAAGGAGACCTTGTCCGCTCCGGCCAGCAAGAGGGCGCGGACATCCTCGACCGTTCGAACGCCACCGCCCACCGTCAAGGGCATAAAGCAGTGTTCGGCGGTTCGCGTTGCGAGATCATGCATCGTGCTGCGGTTTTCGTGCGTTGCATGAATGTCGAGAAAGCAAAGTTCGTCAGCCCCGGCCGCATCGTAGGCGATTGCCGCCTCCACCGGATCTCCGGCATCGACGAGATCGACGAAATTCACGCCCTTCACGACTCGGCCGTCGGCCACGTCCAGGCACGGTATGACGCGGGTCTTCAGCATGTGGGATCTATCGGCATTCCCGTTCAAAGGAGCAAGACGAATCGGCAATCAGTGTGCGTGTGAACCACGAGAAGCGCTTGAACGTCCCTCCGGTCCCGGACCCAGGATGCAGCCATCGGCCCGTGCCGTCACCTATCGTCGCTGGTACAGCAGGCGTTGCCTGGGAATTCCCCGGATTCCAGTCGGCGTCACCGTTCACCGGGCAAGTGCCCGAGCAACGTCCATGGCAAAGTAGGTCAGAATGCCAGCGCAGCCGGCCCGCTTGAAGGCGGAAAGGCTCTCCATCATGATCCGGTCGCCATCGATCCATCCGTTCTCGGCCGCAGCCTTGATCATCGCGTATTCGCCAGAAACCTGGTAGGCAAAGACGGGCGCACCGAATGCGTCAGATGCTCGGCGGCAGATGTCCAGATAAGGCAAGCCCGGCTTGACCATCACCATGTCCGCCCCCTCGGAAAGGTCACGTTCGATCAGGCGCAGCGCCTCATCCGAGTTTCCGAAGTCGAGCTGGTAGGTCTTCTTGTCACCAACCAGGAGCCCAGACGCTCCAACTGCATCTCGAAACGGTCCATAGAACGCACTCGCATATTTCGCCGAGTAGCTCAGGATGCACGTTCCCTGGTGGCCGGCGGCTTCCAGGGCCTGCCGCATTGCCCCGATGCGGCCGTCCATCATGTCGGACGGACCAAGTATGTCCGCTCCGGACTCTGCCTGGGCCGTCGCCATCCGAACGAGGGCATCCACGCTTTCGTCGTTCAAGATTTCGCCGTCACGCACGATGCCGTCATGGCCGTTGACGTTGTACGGGTCGAGCGCCACGTCGGTCATGACCGCGATTTCCGGCACGGCTTCCTTGAGCGTGCGCGTGGCGCGGTTCGACAGGTTGTCCGGGTTCCATGCCTCTTCACACAGTTCGGTCTTCAGAGCAGAGTCGACGTACGGAAACAGGCAAATTGCCGGGATGCCCATGTCAACGGCCTCACGCGCCGCCTTTACCAACCGGTCCACAGTTAGCCGCGCAACGCCTGGCATTGCCGGTATCGGCGTTTCGTCATCCTTGCCCTCGCGTACGAACACGGGCCAGATAAGGTCATCTGCGGAAAGCGTGCTTTCGCGGACAAGACGCCTAAGCGCCTCCGTTCGCCGCGTACGCCGAAAGCGACCTGCCGGATATGGTGCAATCGCCATTGATTGGTTCCCTTGTGCGCCAACTTTGACAGCATAGGCCAACAAATGCGGTAGTGAAGCGGCAATGTGCGGTCAAGGCTGCCCGCTCGTGTTCGTCATTCACGAATAGTCTGCCGGGCAAGCGCTTGGGGGCAGGGTGGGCTACAAGGCGATCGATGGCCCGGCGAGTCCAGGATCGCCGTCCGTTGCGGCAAAGCAATGGCGCTAAAGGTGGTTTGGACTTCAGCACCTCGCTCCGTCTCGCATTGGCCCTAACGGAAGCGCTGGTGCCGGAGAAGTGAAAGAAGTCAAGTGCCTGAAGGACACGGGAACTCGAGCGGGTGGGGCGCCGAACCGCAAATATGCGTACTGTGCCTGTTTCCTGCCGGACCGCGCGAAATGTTGGCAGCCACCGTAGATGGTCCATTGACAATTGCGCTAGTGGGATCATAGTGGGCACGGGCGTCTGAGAAGGATCAAAAATGTCATACAAGGCGTACGCCGCCACAATGCAAAGCGTCTGGTTCAGCGAGGACGAAGGTGTCAGCTGGAACCGCCTGCTGACCCCAACCGGGGGGTTCTATAACGAGGCGCGCACCTGGGCCGTTTGCACGCATTCGGCGCGACCGGGCGAATTGCTCGCCGGTTCCGATCAGGGCCTCTATCGCTTCAGCGGGGAAACCAAGCGGTTCGAACATGTCCCGTCACCGATGGAAGAGCTTCATATCCTGAAAATTGCGCAATCTCCCATTGATCCGGACTGCATTGTCTGCGGGACGCGGCCAGCCGAGATTTTCATTTCCGAAGACAACGGTGCGACCTGGATGCGTTCGAACCTCGACGCCTCGACGGAATGCTGGTTCATCAACACCTCAAGAGTGACGTCGGTCCATTTTGACCCGAAGGTCGCTGATACCATCTGGATAACGGTGGAGATCGATGGCGTGTTCAGGTCAACCGACCGCGGCCGGACCTGGGAAATGATCATCCGCGGCCTGCACGACAATGACACTCATGACCTCGTCTTCCGCGACCGCGAAGACGGAAGCCGTACCGTGCTGTGTTCGACCGAAGACGGGGTGCACCGGTCGGACGACAACGGCGCCACCTGGGAGCAACTCGTCGTGCCGAAGGCAAGATGGGATTACTTTCGTTCCCTCAAGCAACCGGCGGAGAACTCCAACACCGTGATAGCTTCGGTCGGCGACAAGCCGTCAGGCGAGGCGGGGCAACTGCTGATCTCGAAGGACTTTGGCGAGAGCTGGGCGGAATGCGAGATGTCACATCCGGCAAACTCCACGATCTGGTCCATCGGGACAAATGCTGCAGATACGGGCCTGCTTTTCGCTGCCACGATCTTCGGGCAGATTTTCAAGAGCGTTGACGGCGGCGAAAGCTGGCAAAAGATGAAGCGTGAACTTGGCGAGATCCGCATGATCACGTGGGCACCGGTCTGAGGAGTGTGCCGATGTTCCTTTTGAAGCCACATGTCACCGGCCTCGAAGGCCAGGTCACAACGCCGGACGTTGTTGTCGACTGCCTCCTGGTCGATGGCAAAATGCGATCGCTCGGGCTCTTGACCCACAACTGCTGGCAAGAGGTCGGTGCGGATGCCTTTTCCCGTCCGGCCTATGCTCTTATGGCGCTTGGCGGCGGTGCGCTGATCCTGCCGGCACACGTCATTTCGAACGGCCTTGTCATAGCCGCGCGCGCTGCCTGGCGGCTCAGCAATCTTGATGATCATGTTGCGGAAGTAACGCTGAACGGCGTTCCGCTTGCCGATCTGGAATTGCCTTCGGACATGGTTGCCGACGTCGGAGGCGCTGAAGACGCCCTTCCACGGGGCTACATGCTGGTGCGGACAATTGAAGCTGAGGCAACGGAGGTGACCTTGGCCGATCCTGCCTTGGGGCGAGAGCTGCGCAATGCGGTGCACTTGAAATTGCTGGATGCCGACCGTTGGGGCGACGCGAGACCCAGGCCACGGTATTCCGTGGGGCCGACGCAGAAGGAGGTGCCGCATTTCATCTGACGGGCTGGCTGGATGATCGAGGGCGACTGGGACTATGTCGTGGTTGGGGCTGGAACCGCAGGATGCGTGCTGGCAAATCGGCTGAGCGCCAATCCTTCCATCCGGGTCCTGCTGCTCGAAGCCGGAAGTCGGAACCGGAACCTGTGGTTCCGGGTGCCGATCGGATATTTCAAGACCATTGGCGATCCGCGCTACGACTGGTGTCTGCAAACCGACAGGGAGCCACACCTGAACGGGCGCCGCCTCGATTGGCCGCGAGGGCGGGGATTGGGAGGATCCTCGGCGATCAACGGACTCGTCCATGTGCGCGGGCAGCGGCAGGACTTCGACGCATGGGGACGGGCGGCACCGGGTTGGTCTTTCGATGAAGTGCTTCCCTACTTCAGGAAGATGGAACGGCAGGAGCGGGGTGCGAATGAATGGCACGGGGCGGACGGGCCGATCGGAATTTCTGACGGACGGGTCCGGTTTCCGATCACGGATCAGTTTGTTGCCTCTGCGGTCGCGGCCGGGTTGCCGATGAATCCCGATTGCAATGAGGAAGAGCAAGAAGGTGTCGGCTACTACCAGACCTCCACTTGGCGGGGACGCCGGGTTAGTGCCGCACATGGGTACCTTGATCCGATCCGAGGGCGGCGGAATCTGAAGGTGGTGACTGACGCACATGTTCTCGGGCTTGAAATTTCGGAGGGTCGCGCCACTGCCGTGCGTTTGCGGATCCACGAGGTCGAGCAACGGGCCTTCTGCCGGGGCGAGATCTTGCTTTGCGCAGGGGCGGTCGGGTCGCCGCATCTCCTGCTGCTGTCAGGAATCGGGCCAGCAGAGGAACTTGCAGAATTCGGGATCGCCTTGAATCTGCACGCTCCACGAGTTGGCAGGGGGCTTCAGGATCACCTGAAGTTCCACAATGCATATCGAGTTCGAGACCCGACCCTGAACCAGCAGTTGAACTCGGTCTTCGGGATGTTCTGGATGGGGCTGAGGTATGCACTCAACCGATCGGGACCGCTCACGATGGGGGCCGCTCCAGTCTTTGCATTCTTGAGGAGCCGCCCGGAAACTGACCGGCCGGACATTCAGTTTCATGTGCTGCCCTGGTCAAGCGACAACCCCGCGAAGGGCTTCCATCGGTTTCCGGGGTTCTCGATCTCGATCTGCCCGATCCGCCCGGAGAGCCGGGGGGAGATCAGGCTGTCATCCCCAGATCCCCTGGCTGCGCCATCCATCCGGGCAAATTACCTGGCGACCGAACGAGATCGCGGGACAATAGTCGCAGGGCTGCACCGGGCGCGGGAGATTTGCAGGTTTGAACCGATCAACCAACAGGTTGAAGAGGAGCTTTGGCCAGGGACAGAGCTTGCGGCGCGGGGTGATGAAGCGCTCCTGGAGGAAATCAGGAACCGGGTCACGACCATATTCCATCCCGTCGGCTCGGTCGCCATGGGAGCGGCAGGTCCACTGGATGAGCGATGCCGGGTCAAGGGAGTCCGCGGATTGAGGGTGGTGGACGCCTCCGTGATGCCAACGATTGTCTCAGGCAACACAAATGCTGCCGTGAACATGATCGCGGAAAAGGCGAGCGGCATGATCATCGAGGATGCACACACATGAGCGGTCGAACCACCGCGCCATCCTGAAGTGTCGGCGCGTCAGTTCGGTTCGGGAATGCAACCGCACCTCCGGGTCCTTGTGCCGGGAAGGCCGTTACTGGCCTTTGGACCGGATCCGACCTTTCTCCAGGTGCCGTTCCAATGCCGAAAAGACCGGAGTTCCCGGCGTGCCAATCTCCATGATGACTTCCATGTGATTCCGGCCCGGGCTTTCGAAATGGTCGACCGGATTCCCGTTTGCGCTTAAGCATTCCGCAAACTCGCTGGACTGCAGCTTGAATGCCTCGGTCTCCGCTCCGCCGCAACAAACAGTGATTGGCAGTTCAGGTGATGGGAGATGGTGGACGGGACTCATGGCGCGGGCCGATCCGACGTTCAGATTGAGCCAATTGTTGGGCTCTTCGCTGAGGAGAGGCAATAGATCGTAGAGGCCGGAGACAAGCATGAGCGAGGCGATTCTCTCTGGCACGGTCCTCGCGGCCACCATCGCCGCGAGATGCGCACCGGCGGAATTGCCGATGAGATGGATCTGGGTCACGTCGATCCCGTAGGCATCGGCATTCGAGATGATCCAATCCAGCGAGGATTGAGCGTCCTCCACGATGTCCGGCAAGGACGTCTCTGGTGCGAGGCGATAATTCGGAACGATCCATGCCACACCGCGCGGCACCCAAGCACTTGCCGGAAAGCGTCGATCTTCTTTCTCGCCAAGCCTCCAGTAGCCGCCTCGAAAAAACAGAAGCGCTGGCGTGTCCTGGCCTGCCGGAAAAATGTCAAGTCGCTGGCGCGGATGCGGCCCGTAGGCGACGTCGAATTGCGCGCGGGGGAGGTTCACCGCCTCCTGCGAACGCACGGACATTTCAGTCTGCGCTTCGGCAAATCCGGGCGTGTCTCCTGGAAGGTCATAGGCTCCAGCCATGCCGTCAGGCCTTGTATGCCTCGCGCGCCGTGACGGAGATCGGGCAGGGCTCGACTGAGCAAGCGACTGTCGTCTGGGCGTGACGTTCCACGGTCGGCTTGTCAGAGCCACCTTCGGGTTCTCCCCAGGTGAGGACAACTTCCGTTCCTGTATCTGCCGCAGATTCGTCCAGCAGTGCGAGCGAGATCCAGTTTCGCACGTTCGAGGTGTAGACCGGATAGTGGGAAATCCCTACGGGTTTCCCGCCTTGCCGCACGTCGTCATAGGGGCAGGTCGCGTAGTGGGAGGCCGGCATGTCCATGAACTTGTATCGTTCGCCATCGCCGAGCTGGGACGCAAAGATCCTGACGACATCGTCCTTTGACCAGAGCAGGGTGCGCTTGTGCCTGTGCGGCTCCCGCTGTCGTCTTTCCAGTGCGTCGCGGCCAATGAAATCGTGGTCGAACTTGACGATATGGCCATAGCCAATGTCATAAGGGGTGAGATAATAGTCCTCGACCGACGTCCCGATGAACGAGCCGCCGAGGGAAAGGTTGGCTTCAAGGCTCGTGGCAGGCAGCCATTTCCGGTAGTCGGCTAGCGCTTCGCCGGTGTAGATCGCCGGCAACGGGGACGGGAACCAGCCGCTTTCGTGGGCGACGGTGGAATAGGTCTTGGCGCCTGCTGCGAGAAGGCCCTCCGGCGCACCGGTTTCGAGGATCGCGTCGCGGATCCGGTCGTAGTCATCGAAAGGACCGAAGAGCTCCAGCCCAGCGGCGCCCGCCATGCCGTGGCGTAGCGCCCGAACACGGCGACCTGCAATGTTGACTTCCCCCATCCCGAAGAACTTGAAGCCCTCGATTGGCCCGCCGTTCAGCTTCTCCAGGATGCCCCAGGCGTTCGGGCCCTGGACCTCGAACCTGTATCCCTTGCGGCGACCCTTGTTGTCGAGAGCGCGGGAGTCCAAGTCGAATTCCACGTCAAATCCATGTTTCTCGGCATGGTACATCACCCAGTTGGCATTCATGGGCTTGTTGACGATGTTGACCTTCTCTTCCTCCAGGATGAACATGATCGCGTCGCCGACGATGTAGCCGTCTTCCGTACAGAGGACGAATTGCTTGGCGATGTCGCGCCGCCAATTTGCCATGGAGTTGACCGCGAGGAATTCGCAAAGTCGCCTCGTGTCCGGTCCTTCAATATAGAGATCCGTCATGTGGAACGACTGGTCGAACAGGACTGCGCCCTGCCGCCAGGCCTCCTGCTCGTCCCGCCAGTTGGTGAACTCCGCCTTGATCGGGAATTGGTAGGGGCCAGAAGGTGCGTTCCTGAGCATTGCCAGCGGATCGCCGACCTCGTCGATCTTGTCCTGAAGCGTCGGAACTGACATCCGTGATCCTCCCGTTTCTTTCTCCTTTACTAGTGGGCAGAAAATGGGCAGGGTGCAAGGGAAATATTGTTCGTGGAGAAAAGATGGGTCGCATTGACAGGAAACTTGCCGAGATGGGAATCGAGTTGCCCGCGCCCTTGGTGCTGCCAAGCTCGAACCGCACCTCTGCCGTGCAGGTGGGGGCGATGCTGTATGTTTCAGGCCATGGAGCGGCCTTGCTGGAGGACGACAGCGTCAAGCGGCGCGGCAAGGTTGACGTGGACATCACCCCGGAGGAAGCCTGCGCGACCATGCGAGCGTTGGCGGTGAAGATGATTGCGACGATCAAGCATCACGTGCATGACCTGGACCGGGTCGAAAAGGTCGTGAAGATCCTGGGCATGGTCAATGCGCACCCGGATTTCGAAAAGCCGAACGCTGTATTGAACGGCGCGAGCGACGTGTTTTACGAGGTCTTCGGACCTGAGATCGGCTGCCATGCGCGTTCGTCGGTTGGGGTGGCAACCTTGGCTGAGCGGCAACCGGTGGAAGTCGAGGGCATCTTCCTTATCGGGGACTAGGGGATTGGCGGCCATAGACAAGGATATCGCCGCGCTTGTGGAAGAGGTGCGCAGGTTCTGTGGCAGGCACGGGATCGCGGAAAGCACCTTCGGGCGACATGCGGTCAATGACGGCAAGCTTGTCAGCCGGATCGCGAATGGCAGCTGGATTGAGGAGGAAACCTCGCGGCGGATGCATGATTTCATGGCACGGGTCGAGCGAGGGGAAGTCGTGCTGCGCGGACGCCCCAGGAGAAAGAAGTCCGACTCAAACGCAGAGAAAATGGCGGAGTTGATCTCCCGAGAGAGTTCGGTGCGGACGCCCGGGAGCTTTGCCTTCCACGAACAGCGGCAAAGGTTTCATATCTTCGCGAACACGACCAATGAAAGCTGGGTGGTCGCAGACCGTGTGTCAGCGGAGCTGGCCGACATCTCTCCCGGGCGAGACGGGTTTCGGCTGCTTTACACGCCCATGGACAACGGAATCATTCTTACCCGAACGCTGCGTGCGCTTCATGCACTGCATCCTGAAGTGCCGGTCCTTGTGGCAATGAAAGGGCGTGGGCTTGAGGACTTGCGCAACACCATGGGGCGTCTCGTGGACCGGTTGGCGGAACATCCTCTTTCCGCCTTTGCGATGACCAACATGTATCTGCGCGAGGCCGTGGACTTGACCAAGCGCTCGGACGACAGCCCGCAGGATGTGGTCTGGCGGGATGTCGCGCTGAGCGGGGACCGGACATACGACTTTCAAAGACAGGTAGCGGAACTTTATGGGGAACTCAGCCGAGAGTGGCTGATCCACCAGGGAGAGAACTCGCAGCCGGTCTATGCGGTGCCCTCCGTCGTAACAGTTTACAGGGCGGATCGTGCGACGGCATTGAAGCGCATCCTGCCCAAGCCGGGTGACAAGAATCTGCGCTACAACTATGCGCTGCTGAACCACCCATATCTGCACAGCCACACAATGACATTCCGTCTGGACCATGTGCTGCGGCCGGTCTTCGACAGGCTGGCGGACGGGGGCCGCATGACAGTGATCCAGGGACAAGGGCAGGACCCGGCGCACGAAATCATCTCGCGTCTCTGGCCCGATCAGGCGCCAATGATCAGTCGCTACGACGTGATCCGGGAGTTCCGGAAGGTGCTGGCCGGCGAAGAGTTTTCGGTCTCCGGCTTGACCGACACCCATGCGCTGTTTCGGTTCGACATGCACACGCTTCCCGTGCTCGAAGGGCAGAATCTTGGCACGCAGTCCCTGTCGGCGGCGTTCAACAATGCCGTCTATTTTGCACAGGTGCGAGAAGAGCTTGCACAGGAAGCCATTCACGAGGGCCGACGATATCTGGAAGTTACGGAAGACGTGCTTCGGAAACATGGCGGTCTTTGGTTCGTGAACGAGGCGTTTTCGGTCACGAGGAAGGCAGCATGATCGAACTCGACCGTTCCGAAGCGGCAAAGCTCGCCATGTGTTTCGAGCCCGCAAGCGCGACAATCATCGGAGCCTCGACCAATCCGATGAAGTTCGGCGGGAGGGCACTGAAGTTCTGCCTCGAGCGGGGCTACAAGGGACGGCTCTATCCCGTCAACGTGCACAACGATGTCGTCCAGGGAGTGCCGGCCTTCGCCTCGGTCGCTGATCTGCCGGAAGCGCCGGACATCGCTGTGATCGCGGTGCCTGCACCCGAGGTGAAGGAAAACCTGGTGGCGGCAGGCGAGAAAGGCGTGAAGGTCGCCATCGTCTACGGTGCGCAATTCGCGGAAGCCGGGGATGCCGGTGCAGCGCAGCAGCAGGAGCTCTTGGACATCGTGCATGCACATGGGATGCGAATGATCGGGCCGAACTGCATGGGGGTCATGTCGCTGGCCTCGGGATTCGTGGCGAGTTTCTCGTCCGCGCCCGAACATCACGACGGCAACGGCTGGCCCGAGATTGGGACCTTGTCCGTGGCAAGCCAGTCAGGCGCAGTAGGCATCCAGATGTTTGCGCAGTTGCGTGATCGAGGCTTGGGGCTCGCGAACTGGATTTCCACTGGCAACCAGGCCGACATCGATGTGGCCGATGCAATTGCCTACTACGCGACGGATGACGCAACCAAGACCATTGCAGTCTACATGGAAGATGCGGGCCGGGGGCTGAAGCTCGTCCAGGCGCTGGAACTGGCTCGCGCGGCCAGGAAGCCCGTGGTGGCTCTCAAGGTGGGCACGACACCGTTGGGCGGGGTTGCAGCGGCAGGACACACCGCGGCGATGTATGTCGAGGATCAACTGATCGAAGACGTTTTCGCGCAATACGGTGTGCTGAGGGCGCGGTCGATAAATGAACTCATTGATCTGGCAGCGGCCTGTAACGCCGACGTGGTGCCGACCTCGAACAAGGTCGCTGCGGTGTCGGTTTCGGGAGGCGGTGCAGTGATGATTGCCGATGCGGCGGCCGAGGCGGGGCTAGAGCTGCCTGACTACCCAGTGGCCGCGCTGGCGGAGCTGAAGGCGGTGAACCCCTTCGTCAACGAACGCAATCCGATCGACATTTCCGCACCCTCGATGAGTAACATGGCCATAACCGGTGGACACCTGAAATGGGGAACCGAGCGTGGACAGCCGGTTGTGGTGGGCTACATCAGCCACGTTCCGCTCGTGCCGCGCACACGCGGAGACATCATGCCCCAGCTTCTCGACCTTCGTCAGGGAAATCCAGACCAGTTGGTGGCAATTGCAGGGAACTTTCATGACGAAGACCGGAAAGAGCTGGTGCAGGCCGGAGTCGCGGTGTTTGACGATCCAACCGTGGCGACATTGGCGGTCGCAAAGCTGGTGGAGGCCGGTCGCGCATATTCAAAGGCGGCAAGCGCCCCTGTGGCGGCAATGGAACGAGCGGCGGATGTGAGGGCTGCCCTGGCCGACGCCGGCATTGCGTTGGCAGACGAGGTTCCAGTGGCTTCCGTTGAAGATGCCCTGGAAGCGCTGCGCGAGCACGGACAAATTGCGTTGAAGCTTTCGGCACCCAGCCTGCAGCATCGAACCGAGCTAGCTGGAGTTGCAGCGGGTCTTTCAGATGAAAGGGCCGTTCGGCGGGCCTTTGCCTCTCTGTCTGCTCAGGTTGCCGAACATGAAGAGCAGCATCCGGGCCTCTCAATCATCGCGCAGGAGATGGTGAACGGGGTAGAGATGCTGATTGGCGTCAGGCAAGACCCTAACTTTGGCCCGCTGGTGTTCGCAGGTTCGGGCGGGACGATGTGCGAGCTTCACGAGGATCTCAGCTATCGCAAGACGCCGATCGAGCGTCAGGATGCAGAAGCGATCATTGATGCCACGCGGGCGGCTCGGATGCTCGGCGGCTGGCGCGGCGCCCCTGCTGTTGACCGTGCGGCGTTGGTGGACGCTTTGCTGCGGCTGTCCGAAGCCGCACCGGGATTGCCCTCGCTGGAAATCAATCCCTTGATCGTGATGAAAAAGGGCGCGATTGGCGTCGATTTGTCGATTTCGCGAGGTTGAGGCATGACGGAGATTCTGAACTTCATCGATGGCAGGGATGTTGCCGGCGAGGGCACATCGATCGACGACCTTGATCCGTCGACGGGCCAGGTTATCGCCACGCTTGGCGAAGCGAGCGAAAGCCAGGTCTGCGAGGCAGTCGAGGCGGCGGAACACGCCTTCGAGGCGGGCGAGTGGTCTCTCGCGCCGATTGCGGAGCGGCAGGCGGTGCTGCGCAGGGCAGCGGTCGCGATCCGTGCAGCGTCGGCAGAAATCGTGGAATTGCAGGTTTCAGAGGCGGGAATCATCCCGGCCGCCGTGCGCGGCCAGCTTGGCATCGGCGCGGCCTGGTTCGACTATTTTGCAGATCTCCTGACCACCGTTGCGGGACAGGTTCACGGCCAGACCGCAGGGGCGACGACGATTGTAGAACAGGAACCGATTGGCGTCTGTGCGATGTTCACGCCCTGGAACGTGCCGGTTGCGCTCTCGACCGTGAAGATCGCACCAGCGCTCGCGGCGGGGAATTCAGTGGTCTGGAAGCCTTCGGAAATGACTCCCATGGTCACTCGACGTCTGGCCGAACTGATCAACGGAGCCGGATTGCCAAAGGGCGTCCTGAACGTCGTGAACGGGAGCGGGTCGACTGTGGGGGCTGTGCTTGCGGAAGCGACAGGCATCGACATGATCTCTTTCACAGGCGGGCATCTGGGCGGCGCGGCCGTCGCCGAGGCAGCGGCGCGACGGCACCTGCCTTGCGTGACCGAGCTTGGCGGCAAGTCGGCGACAATTGTCTTTGACGATGCAGACATCCCTGCAGCCGTCCGGGGCGCCGTGATGTCGGCATACGGCAACAACGGTGAAGCGTGTCTGAACGGCACTCGCGTGCTGGTTCAGGAGCGCATTGCAGGGGAGTTCCGGGAAGCCTTTGCCAGCACGGCACAGGGTCTCAAGGTGGGCAACCCGCGCGACGACGGAGTAACCGTGGGACCGATGATATCGAAAGCGCATCGTAATCGAGTGGCCTCGTATTACGATGCCTCGAACGGCGAGAGGATCTTTGGTGGGGATGTCCATGGAGAGGGCTTTTTCATCACGCCGGGGGCCGTCGAGGTTGCCTCGACCGATTGCGCGCTCTGGCGGGAAGAGGTTTTTGGACCCGTTGCTGCCTTCCGGACCTTTGTAGACGAGGCAGAGGCAATCGCGCTGGCAAATGACAGTGAGCACGGGCTCGCGGGATATGTCTGGACGAAGGACGTTGGGCGGGCAATGCGCGTGTCCAAATCGGTGCGAGCGGGAACGATGATGGTGAATTCCATCTTTCAACGAGAGTTGAATGCGCCCTTCGGAGGCTACAAGGCGTCGGGAGTCGGGCGCGAAGGGGGCCTGCATTCTTGGATGAACTACACGCAGACCAAGACGACGGTGATTTCGCATGGCTGAGGTGCTCGGAGGGAAGCGCATCATCGTGACCGGTGCGGCTCAGGGAATTGGCGCGGTGCTGGCGGAAGGGTTTGCTGGAATGGGCGCAAAGGTCGTGCTGGCCGATGTCGCGGATCCTGAACCTGCCGCGCAGCGGGTTCGAGACAGGGGCGGCGAGGTCGTGGGCGTGAAGGCGGATGTGACGGAATTCGCCGATTGCAGGCGAATGGTAGCAACGGCTGAGAAGGCGTTTGGCGGGCTGGACGGGCTGGTCAACAATGCGGCGCTGTTCGCGACGCTTCCGATTGCCATGCATGACGAGATTGAGCCTGAACTTTGGGACAAGGTCATGGCGGTCAACGTGAAAGGTCCGTGGCTGTGTACACGTGCCGCGGTCCCGGCCATGGAGCGTGCGGGCGGTGGGTCAATCGTGATGATCGCAACGAATCGGATCTTTCATGGGTTTCCCGGGATGCTGCACTATGATGCGTCAAAAGGCGCAGTGCTGGCGATGACCCGGTCCCTGATCCGCGAACTTGGGTCAAAGAACATCCGGGTCAACACCGTCGCGCCAGGCCTGACAATGAGCGAGGGCGTCCTTGCTCGAGAGGGCATTGAGGACCGGGCGCCAGAGATTGCGGCTGGCCGGTCGCTGGCACGAGACCAGTTTCCGGAGGATCTGGTCGGACCATGTGCATTTTTCCTCAGCGATCAGGCAGGGTTTGTTACCGGCCAGTCGCTTGGGGTCGATGGCGGCGGGGTGATCCATTGATGACCTGGGGAACGAATTGCTTCAACGGGCATTGCCGAAGAGTTTCGAAATTCCCTTGCCTACCGAGAGGAGCCGGGAAATGGCAATAGTGAGCGTGACAATCATCGAAGGTCGACAATCCGAGGTGAAGAAAGAGCTAATGTCACGACTGACAGATGCGGTTGTTGACGTTCTGGGGGCGGACCCACGGCAGGTGCGCGTCTACATAAACGAGGTCCGGGACGGCGACTACGCCGTGGGTGGCACTCCTGTGATCTTGCGTGCAAGCGGGCATGTCTGAGATCCTGACCACAACCCAGGGCGCCGCAGGCGTCATCCGGTTCAACCGGCCAGAGGCACGCAATGCATTGACCGACGCAATGCTGTCGGAAACACGTGCGGCAATGGGGACCTGGGAGCAGGACAAGTCAGTTGCTGTTGTTGTGCTGACCGGGGACGAACGGGCCTTCTGCGCAGGTGGAGACGTCAAGGGCACGGCGTCGCCGGACATGGATACGTTCGAGAAATACCGCCACCGACACACTCAAGGCGTCTGGCACGAGTTCATGCGCTTCCTCGCACGCTATACCAAGCCCACGATCGCGGCGGTGGAGGGCCATGCCCTCGGAGGCGGGCTCGAAATCGCGCTGCGATGCGATTTCATCGTGGGCTCCGAGACAGCCAGTGTGGGGTTGACCGAAGCGAAGCTTGGGCTCTTCCCGATTCTTGGTGGTGCCTGGTCGCTTGCCCGCACGGTCGGAGAGCGCAAGGCGAGGGAACTGGCCTATACCGGGCGGCGGGTTGAGGCGGAGGAGGCATTGGCCCTGGGCATCCTCAACCATGTGACACCAGCCGGAGGCGCCGTGGCAAAAGCACTCGAAATTGCGGAGGACATTGCCCAATCGGCCCCGCTCTCGGTAATGGCCATCAAGCAGGCGATCAATCGCGCCGGCAGGCAGAACTTCGACGAAGCGCTGGCCGAAGGAGGCGATCTGTCAGCACTCCTGATGTTCTCCGAAGACCGGAAAGAGGGGCTTCGCGCGTTTATCGAGAAGCGCAAGCCGGAATTCAAAGGCAAATGAGCTACGATGCCATCATCATCGGCGCTGGCCATAACGGGCTGACTTGCGGGGCCTATCTGGCACGGGCGGGGAAGAAGGTGCTGGTGCTGGAGCAGAAGCCTTACGTGGGCGGAGCGAGTGTCACGGAAGAGTTCTCTCCGGGATTCCGGGCCTCGACCTATGCATTCATTTTCGGCCAGATGCACCCGAAAGTGATTGAGGAACTGGAACTTAAAAAATTTGGGTTGGAGTATTACCCGCAGCCCAACGTCTTCAACCCGACCGAGGATGACGGGATCGTCTTTTCCAAGGATCCCGTGAAGACCCGTGAACAGATCGCGCGGTTCTCTGCGCGAGATGCCGCGAACTACCCAAAGTTCTTCGAACGACTGCAGTCAACGATCGAGGTTCTGCGGCGGCTTCAACTCGAGACTCCGGTCAATCCCTTCCGCAAGGACCTTGCGGGACTCTGGAAGACGGCGCGATTTGCCTGGCGATACCGCAACGCGGAAAAGGAGACCTACAACCTGGTTCGGGCTCTGTCGATGAGCGCCCATGACTATGTCAGCCGATGGTTTGAGAACGACCTGGTCCGGGCCAAGTTCATGTTCTGGGCGACGATTGGCGGAAATGTCGGGCCTTACAGCCCGGGGACGGCATTTTACTTGGTCACACACCTGATCGGGCAAACGGGCATGTCGTTCTGCAAGGGCGGGATGGGGGCGATCACGGATGCGTTGAAAGCCAGCGGAGAGGCGCATGGCATGGACGTGCGCTGCGACGTTTGGGTGGAGGAGGTGCTGATCAGGGATGGAAAGGCTTACGGAGTGCGTTTGCGCTCGGGAGAAGAGATTGAGGCTGCACGAATCGTGTCCAATGCCAACGCCAAGCGGACGTTCCTTGACATGATCGACGAAACGCATCTTCCAGAAGATTTCGTGGACGACATCAAGGGATTCCGATCCCGAGGCATGAGTTTCAAGCTGCTTTGCGCGGTTGACCGGCTGCCCCGGTACAAGGGATTCTCTCAAGAAAAAACCGGAGTGGAATATCCGGCCTATTGCCACATCTGTCCAACGCCAGAGTTCCTGGAACGCGCGTTTCACGACGCAAAGTTCGGCTGGTACAGCCAGGAGCCGTTCTTGAGTCCCAACGTGCCGAGCTACACGGACCCTACGCTTGCGCCAGAAGGCAAGCATGTGGTGGTCTTTCAGGGAGGCGTGACACCTTATGAACTGCGCAACTCGGATTGGGAACGCGAGGGGCCGCAACTGATAAAGAACGCGTTTGCGGTCATGGATCGCTACGCGCCGGGTTTCTCGGACAGCGTCATCGACCACAAGCTGATTACGCCCGAGGACATCGAGGCAGACATCAACTTGCCAGGCGGCAATAGCCAGCATGGGGAGCTGACGCTGGACCAGTTATTCTTCATGAGACCGGTGCCGCGCTACGCAGACTACCGCTCTCCGATTCAGGGCCTTTACCAGTGCGGGGCGTCGACGCATCCGGGCGGGGCAGTTTCAGCGGTGCCCGGGCATAACGCAGCACGCGAGATTCTCGGTGACATCCGGTGGCGGCGCTGATGGCATGCCAGAATTTCGTTGACTATTTTTCCTAGTGGGATCATGGTGGGCAGAACGGGCATAAAGTGGGTGGAACATGCCGCATAACGTCGAAATTCCAGAATACGTGATCGAACGGATCATGGCCAAACGCGGCAAGCTTGAGGTCTTTGATGACTTCGAGGCCAAGAAGACGGCCTTCCTCGTCATTGACATGCAGAATTTTTATGTTGCCGAGGTGGATACGGCGATTTCCATCGTGCCGAACATCAACCGAATCGCTTCTGCTTGTCGCGAGAAGGGCGTCCCGGTGATCTGGGTGATCATGCGTTGTGCAGAGAAAGAGGGGGCGCCCAGCCAGTGGCGGCTCTATCACGACTATTTCTTTACTGAAGCCAAAGGGCGGAACCATCTGAGCAAGCTGTCCCCCGGCAATGACGGCTACGAGATCTATCCCGACCTCGACGTGAAAGAGGAGGACCGGATCGTAACCAAGAAGCGGTTCTCTCCTTTCATTGTTGGTGCATCCGATCTCCACGACATCCTGCAGGGCATGGGCGTCGAAAACCTGGTCGTGGCAGGTACAGCCACAAACATGTGCAGCGAATCCACCGCACGCGACGCCATGATGCTGGACTACAAGGTTGTGATGGTCGAAGACGCCAATGCCGCACGTTACGACGACGACCACCTTGCGGGGCTTACGTCATTCTATCAGAGCTTCGGGGACGTTCGAAAAACTGACGATGTGATCGGCATGATCAAGTAGACGAGTAAGTCTGCACTTCATCCGCCCGAAAGGGCAAACGGACAATGGGGAGAATCAAAATGAAACCAAGACATATCCTGCTGACAGGCGCGATGGCGGTGGCGGCCAACATGGCCTTCGCCGATTGCATGAACGCCGTGCCAGTGAAAACGATCTCGAACGCCTTTCCGGCCTACGAGATCATGACTGGCGTCATGGCTGGCTGTGGCAACGTGGAAAGCGAGCTCGACAAGGATCATCGGTTGAAGATCGTCGATGCCTTTTCGGCCAATCCGTCACTTTATTCCATGACGTCACTCACGAACTCCACGTCGGTCCCGATGATCGACGCGGACCTGTTGCGCCCGCTTGACGACTTGATCGCGGCGCACGGTGCCAACTTGAACCCGCACCAGTTCATCGAGATTGACGGCAAGACCATGGCGATCGCCGCATTCGCGAACACGCAACATCTCATGTATCGCGAAGACATTCTGAGCGACCTTGGCATCGCAGTGCCGACGACCTGGGACGAGTACATCGCAGCGGCAGAGAAGATCCAGGCCGCCGGAGTCGTTGACTATCCGATCGGTCACTACATGAAGGACGGCTGGAACCTGGCCTTCGTTTTCGTCAACCACTACCTCGGCGAGGGCGGCGAATTCTTCAACGCCGACTGGACCCCTTCGATCAATAACGAAAAGGGCATGGCGGTATTGGAGCGGATGGCGAAGCTTGGAACGCTCATGGATCCGGAGTATCTGGTTTCTGACACCACTTTCGTCACCAAGCAGATGCAGCAGGGCAAGATTGCCATGGCTAACCTCTGGGCGTCACGCGCAGGCGCGGTGAACGATCCGGCTGAATCTACCGTTTCAGGTAAGGTCGTGATGGCTGCCGGACTGCGCGGGGCGGAACGCATTGCTTCGACGATCTGGTGGGATGGCTGGGCGATCGCCAAGAACATCTCGGATGAAGAGGCGGAAGCCGCCATGAAGCTGATTGTTGCCGCGATGGCCGAAGACGTGATCCAGGCCAACAATGACGACGCGATTTGGCTCGCGAAGGGATTCGTGCCAGGCGCTGCGGCCAAGGGCGCGTTCGATACCGCTGCCGGAGACGCCGTGCCCTATCCAATGAACAAGTACATCGGGTCGATGCACAGCGCCCTTGGGTCGGGTCTTGCCGCCTTCATGACGGGCGACAAGGACGCTGCGACAACGCTTGCCGACATCGAGGCGGCCTATGTTTCGGACGCCAAGGAAAAGGGCTTGCTGAAGTAGCACGGCGAGACAAGAGTTGGCGGGTGCCAAGTTCGGGCTTGGCATCCGCTCTTCATAGCCGAGGCGGCGTAGATGAAGAAAAAGACCTTCGCGATTTTCGTGGGCCCCTCGGTCTTCATGATGGTCCTTTTCATTGCCGCCCCGTTGCTTTCGGTTCTCTGGCAAAGCTTCCATGTCACGCAACCTGTCTACGAGCAGGTGGAAGTTGAGACGTGTACGCCGGGGCTCTTGGGCTCGGTCTGCACAACCGAAATGAAGACCCGGCCTCTCCTGAGCGACAACGGAAAAATACTGACCGAAACGACCTTTGTCGGGCTGCAAAGCTACCGCAACGTGATCGAGCCCGAAAAGCTGCGCACGGCGATAGCAAGGGGAAGCTGGCGGGACGTGATGAACATCCGTTTCTGGTCGGCGCTGCGGTTCACGCTAGTATTTACGATCCTGACACTGCCGCTTGTGCTGGGCACCGGGCTGCTCATTGCGCTTGCGGTAAACAACACGCTGCAGCGGATCAAGGGACCGGTGATCTTCGTTTCGCTTCTGCCGTTCATCATCACACCCGTGATTGGAGCGCTCTCGATCCGTTGGCTGTTCCTTGGTGACGGCATCCTCACGGCGGGGCTTGAATGGTGGCTTGACAGGGACATTGCCATGTTCGCCCAAGCCTGGACCATCGAGTTGATGATGTACATCTATCGAGTCTGGCACGTGGCGCCTTTTGCGTTCGTTGTGTTCTACGCAGGCCTTCAGACCGTGAACAACGACGCGGTGGAGGCGGCAATCATTGATGGAGCATCGCGATGGCAACGGCTGCGGTATGTCATCATTCCCCATCTGATGCCGCTGGTGATTTTCCTGACGCTCATCCACCTGATGGACGCCTACCGGGTGTTTGAGGAAATTGTCGGCTTTTCTGCCTCGGCACATGTCATTTCGCTGCAATGGCTGACTTACGAATTCCTGCTGCAGGACGGCACCGGCGCACGCGCTATCAGCCGGGCATCTGCCAGCGCGATCCTGACGATGATCGGTATCGCAGTCTTGCTCGGTGTTCCGTTGCGCCGGGTCTGGCGTGAGCAGAGGGCAAGCTAGCGCAATGTCGAGCTCTGCCCTGCGCCAACCTATGGCCTTGAAAGCCCTGTCGAACGGGTTCCTGGCGTTCTGGTGCTTCGTCGCCGCATTTCCGATCATCTGGATCGCGGTCATGAGTTTCAAGACGCCCGTTGACGCATTTGACTCAAATCCGTTCCGGGTGATCTTCGGGCCGCACACGCGTGCCAATATCGGGGGCCTGTCGATCATCGACATCCTTTTGGGTCTTGCGCTTGCCTTTATACTGGTCCGGCAAGCGATCCTTTGGCTTCCAGGCAAGGTCGCCGAATATGCGCCCGATGGCCGGACCGGAATTCCATGGCTGGTTGGCGGCGGCGCCTATGCCCTTGCCTCTCTGGCATTGCTGGTTGTTGTGCTGCCCGCTGCCCTGGCCGTGCTGAACCCGCTGCTAGGCCCGCTTGGAACTAACATCCTTGGCCTGACGACGGGGCATTACGAGGCTGTCTGGATCGACCGAGGATTCACCCGCAACTTCGCCAATTCCATGATCGTGACAACGGGTGTCGTGATGGTTTCCCTTACAGTGGGGACCCTTGCGGGCTATGGCCTGGCGCGGTCGGATTCCGTCATAGCATTCTGGCTGCTGGTCATCGCGCTAGTGTTCCGGGCGCTTCCGCATTCTGTTCTGGTCTCGGGATACTTGCCGTATTTCATCACGTCGGCGGAATGGCTCGCCCCGATCTTCGGCGACGCGGCCCCGACGCTCTACGGCAAGCCCTGGGCGATCATCGCCGTCCTTGTCGCCATCAACCAGCCGTTCACGATCTGGATGCTGAGGTCATTCTTCCAGAACATCCCGGCGGAGTTGGATGAAGCCGCACGGGTCGACGGGTGTTCTCATTTCGGTGCGTTCAGGCGAGTCATCGTGCCGGTCATGTGGCCCGGCGTGATCACCACGGGGTTGTTCAGTTTCCTGTTGGCTTACAACGATTTTCTTGTGACATCGCTGCTTCTGGATGCCCAGAACATGACCATGGTGCCCGCCATCGCCAACATGTTCAATCGAGAGACCACGGCATCGGACGAAGTCCAGGCCATTGCCGCCGCAGTCTCCATCACCGCGCCACTGTTTGTGCTTGTGCTGGTCTTCCAAAGACAAATTGTGTCAGGGCTGACCGCTGGCGCCGTCAAGGGGTAGTTGGCGCAGGGTACCAGGACAAGCCGGTCCTTGCTCGATGAGTTGGTGGTGGTGCGCGGAAGCACTCCCCTTGAATGCATTTCCAAGTGTCTGTTACCAAGTCACCCAAGGGCATGGAGCTGTCTTCCGGCATGTTGCGGCATTGACGTCTTCGGCATGCAGGAGGGTCAGCTTCAAGTCCTGTCCGGCCTCGAGAACCACCCGGTCATTGGGAGAGCCGGTTTGACTGCAGAAATTGAACGAGACTCAACCAAGTGGAGGAATCAAATGCATAAGAAACTCACTGCCGCGGCTGTCGCCACGCTGATCGCGCTACCAGTGCACGCCGAAACCTATGGCGTCCTGATGAAGACGTTGGCCAACCCGTTTTGGGGGGCGATGGAACTTGGCGTTCGTGAAGGTGCCGAGGCCGCCGGTGTAGACTATTATCTGCAGGCAGTCGAAAGCGACCAGGCAGCCGAGCCCCAGCTTAACGTATGCAACACCATGCTGGAGCGTCAGCCCGACGCAATGATCACGGCCGCGATCAACTCGACCATCCTGCTGCCGTGCCTCAAGCGCGCCAACGAGATGGGCATTCCGGTCGTCGACCTCGACGGCAACCTCGACCACAAGATCGCGGCAGATGCCGGCGTAGAAATTGCCTTTTCGATCGGTTCGGACAACGTTGCCGCCGGTGGTCAGGGCGCTGAGTGGCTGGTCAGCCAACTGGGCGCCGACGCGACCGGCCCTGTTCTGGTGATCGAAGGCCTTTCGGGAAACATCACCGGCCAGAAGCGTGCCAGTGGCTTTGCCGACACGCTGGCCGAATTGGCCCCGGGCCTGGAAGTCGTCGCCTCGTTGCCCGGTGACTGGGATCGCGGCAAGGCGGCCAACATAACCAATGACATCCTGACTTCGCATCCCGACCTGGTCGCCATCTTCGCCGCCAACGACGGCATGGCGCTGGGTGCCGTGGAAACCGTCTATGCAGCCGGCAAGGGCGGCGACGTGATCGTTATCGGCGTCGACGGCAACTCCGACGCGGTGAAGTCCATCAAGGCCGGCAGGTTGAACGCCTCTGTGGCGCAACTGCCCTATCTGGTCGGCAAGCAGGCGGTCGAGATGGTCAAGGCTGGCGGTGACCACGAAGACTGGATCTTTGTACCCACGATGGTGCTGACCAAGGAAGTCCTGGATGCCGGCACCGACCCGATGCTGGAATACGTCAAGTAGACCAACGCGGCGGCCCGGCATTTCCGGGCCGCCGGTCCTCGGGCGGAGCAAATGCTGAAACTCTTGGAACGGACCCATGTGCGGCCTGAATCTTTAGCCGTGCTCATCGGGCTGGCAGTGGTCATGGCGATCCTGTCGCCGGTCACCGGCTCTGGCGTGCGGGTCTTCCTGACCGCGAACAACTTCTTTAACATCATCCTGGCCTCGGCGACCTTCGGCATCCTCGCAATTGGCGCGACCTATGTGATCAGCGCAGCCGGGATCGACCTCTCTCTGGGCTCGGTGCTGGGCCTCGCATCTGTCAGCGGTGCAGCGCTTGTCGTGACGCTGGAATGGCCGTGGTATTTTGCAATCATCGGGTCGCTTGGCGCGGGGGCCGCCGCAGGGGCGGTGAACGGGTTCATCGTCACTCGCGGACATGTGCCCGCCTTCATCGTTACGCTGGGCATGCTGGGCGTTGCCCGCGGCCTGGCACTGATCATCTCGGATGGGCGCGGCATCTATGGTCTGCCGCCCGAGATCCTGTTTCTTGGCCAGGCTCGTCCCTGGGGCATCCCAACGCCCGTCTTCATACTGGTCGCCGTCGCCCTGGTGGCACATTACATCCTCGCCCATACTCCCTTCGGTCATCACACGCTGGCCTTGGGCGACAACGAAAACTCCGCACGAGCCACAGGCATCAATGTGCGTCGCCAGAGGATGATGCTTTACACGATTTCGGGCCTGATGGCTGGGATTGCGGGGCTGATCTTTACCGCGAGGGTGAATACCGGCGACCCTACGGCAGGGCTGAGTTATGAGCTTCTGGCCATCACGGCGGCTATCATAGGCGGCACCAACCTGTTCGGCGGCAGGGGATCCATTCTCGGCACAATGATCGGGGCGTTGATCATGGGCGTGTTGCAGAACGGGCTAAATCTGATGGCCGTGCAGGCCTATTACCAGCAGATGGCCATCGGCGCAGTGTTGATTGCCGCGGTCTGGCTTGATCAGATTCGAACAAGGGGGAGGTCTCTGCAATGAACCTCCTTGAACTCACCGGAGTCGAAAAGAGCTTTGGGGCAGTGCAGGTGCTGCACGGGGTCGACCTGACCGTCGATGCTGGTGAGGTCCTCGGCTTGGTCGGCGACA
>JAJDVJ010000034.1 GCA_022826205.1 Silicimonas sp.
GGATCCGAAGAGATGGGTGAGAAAGGTGTTCGCCGTGTTGCCGGGAAGCGCGGTTGCCGTCGTCATGATGCCGTCTCCATTCTGTCGTGATCGGAAGCGGCGACCGGAAGACCCTCCCCGGACATCCCGGCCGCCGACCCGATCCCGGCCACGCCCGGCCTCCTCGCGGCGCATGGCGGGACGGCGGCGTCCGGAAGGCGGAGGCGGCGGCCCGACCGTGAGGCTTGAAATCGGGGTGGCGAAGTCGGCTGGGGGAAACGCTCGCGGACGGTCGGCGGCAGACCGGCGGCACGGACGCCAGGACCGGACAACGAAGGACAGACCTTCGAAATCAAGCGATTGCGACGCGATTACGGGACGAAGAGGACGCTGGTGCAGGGAGGCCGGAAAGGCCAGCGAATGCTGGGCCTTTGGCCAGCAGACGAACAGGACATTGCACAAGAAGCAAGAAGGTCGTGGAGGAACTGCAAGTCGCCGCCAGACAAGCAAAAGCGTCCATTCGGGTCGCGGCCCAGCTCATTGGGAGGCGCGACCGGACACGAACGGGTGGTGGCCCGCCGTTGCGTCCATCCTGCAGAGATGGCGACGGGCCGGGTCCATTCGGCCACGGCAAGCCCGGGGCGTCAATCTGTTTTCGCGGGCGGGGCCGCGGAAGGGCGCCGTTCCCGGACCGGCGCGCAGCGGAAACCGGCATGCGCACGGAACGCGGCTTTACGGTTTCGGTCGCAAAAGCATCGGAGCGGGTCGCGACGGTTAGATTGCCGATGTGCCGTCCGTGCGGCGATTGCCGCGACCCGCAAGCCCGCCGTGAAAAGACCATGGGTTCAACTGTCTTGCGACGGGCCGCTCCGTCCCTGTCACGACGCTGCAGAGGCGTCAAGTTCTGTTGCAGCGAGCTTTCCTGCGCCCGAATCTTGGCCTTGCTGGAGCAGATCGACGCGGCGGAGGCCGCCCGCTGCCGGAGGCGCGAGGGAGGCATGAACGGGAAGATCGGCTGGATGTCCCTAACCGCCGCAGCCATCCGTTCACTGGCCGCCGCCCCGGCCATGCCGGCCGACGCCACCGGTCTGCATGCCAGTGGCAGTGTCGGCTTCATATTGATGGGCGATGCCGATTCGTCCACCGTCGGCGCCATAAGCGGAAGCGCGTTCATCGACGCGCCGTTCACCTTGAAAGAGCGCTTCGAGTACGAGACCGGGCTCGGCGCAAGCGGCGGCCTCGGCCACGACTTCGGCGCGGTGCGCTTGGAAGGCGAGATCGCCTGGAGGCGCGTCGACATCGGAAAGATCCAGGTCCTGGACGCGACCGGAAGCCTGCGGCAGATCCACGACGTGACAGGCGTCATCGAACCTGAGTTGCCCACCAGGACCGCAATCCTGAGCGGAATGGTCAACGGATAGCTCGATCTCACCTCCGCTTTGCCCGTTCAGCCTTTCATCGGCGGCGCCGGCATGGCGTCTAGCGCGTGTATCCAGCGACAACAGCTCCGATACAGTGCTTGCCTGGCAGGCCGGCGCCGGACTCAGCCGCCCGCTTGGCCCGACCGTCACGCTGCAGGCGGGTTATCGATACTTCAGGTCCGCCCAAGGCAGGTTCAAGGCCGACGCGGCCCAGGACGGATTGAGGTTCCGCACGTCGGGCGAGGCCGGCATTGATGCCAGCTTGTTCGAGATGGGCTTGCGCGTGCGGTTCTGAGAAACGGCAGGAGGCGTCCGCGTCCGACGCGGCATTGCTGCGTCGGTTACGACAGAGGGCATGGCCACCGGGCCTCTTTCGTGGGTCTGGATTCCAGCACTTCCGAACCGAGGACCGGCTTCCTGTCTGCGGGTTCGTCCGGCGAGGAACTGAGCCGTGCAAGCGCGACGGCGGCCTGCCGCGCGATGCCAAGCAGCCGGCTTCCTTGTCACGCGACCCTTCCGTCCGTCTTCGCATGAACCCGGCCACGGGTTAGCAGCCAGATTGCGAACCCGATTTCCGCCAGTGCCGCAACTGCAAGGAGGGCCGTGACAGCCGTTCCAAGCGCGGTGAGCTGAGGAAAGTGGAACGCATGGACGCTGGCCGCGAGATAGCCCGTTCCGCCGATGGCAAGCCCACCGGCCAAGAGGCGTGGCACGCACTCGGAGCGCCAGGCAAGAACTCCCAAGAGCCAAAGATGCATCGTGAAGAACACCTGCCAGACCAGGATGCCCGAATCGTGGATTTCACGCAGAACCCAGGCAAGTTCGGCCCGCTGTCCCTCATCCAGCGCGACGAATGGCGCATCCTGGGATACAAGCGCGAGGATCCCGGCTTCCGGAAGCAACATGGCGGCCATCACTGCGACCATGATCAGCCGAGCCGCCGCCGCAGACAGGGCAAGGACATTGCCGTAGCTGCGGAACATCGCGTACAGCATGACCGTCAGCATGATCTCAGCAATCATCAGGACGACATCCGCGCCCACACCGGCGGCAAGGAGGCCCGGCCGCTGCGCGATCAGCGCGGCGGTTCCTGACGGGTCTCCAGAGACAGTCAGCTGGGCAGGAACCCAAATGATCGAGAATACGCCCGCAATTCCGATCAGGAGGTAAAGCGACCCCGCGAGCTGGGCGAACGGGCGCGACGCGGGATCTTGGAAGGCGGTCATGAAAGGGGCTCCAAGGGCTGGCAACGGGATGCAGGCCGTGACCAGTAGTGCTTCTCTGCAGACCAGTAAAGGGCACTTGCCCAGACAGCTTTGCGACACGCCCGTCCCCAGCGAGCGTTGAAAGGGTCTGCTCAATGGCTTGGACGCGGCTTGCTGATTGTCGTTCAACAGATGAGCCCGGAGGCGCTGCTGATGACGCTTTGAACTCCGGCAACGCGATCTAGAGCTCATGAATCGGACATCTGGAGAGTGAGTGACGCAGTCCGATCCGGGCAATCAACGTGATTCGCACTTGCTGTATCCGGTTTGGTACGTCCGGCAATGGTGGGCAGGATCGACAGACAGACGTTTCCCGAGCAGCAGATCCGGGCCGTGCCTGAACGGGAGGATAGGTTGTCCAGGCCAATTGTCTGGCAATCTCAGCAGCGTTGTCGGCGCCGAATTCACCGGGGACGAGCGTCGAAGCCTTGCGCTGAGCACAGGCTGCCGATCCGCTGACGCTTGACCAGCACGAACGGCGCAGGAATCGGGAAACGACGGATCCTTGCTGAAAGGAAAGCAAAGCGTATTCCTGCCGTGATCGGGGCAAGAGGCAACGCGCCCGTCTGGCCGCCCTTTCCGGAGGTTGCGCAGGAGCATCATCCGTCGTCGATTCCTGACGTTCTCCTTCGCGGTTTCAGCCCCAGGAAACCCAGTTGCGGACCCAGTTGGGCCATCCCCATGTCCGGCCCGGAAATTACCATTCGGTCAAGCTCAAGCGCGCGTTCGACCAGCCGGGTTCGACCACGTCGGGTGACAACGTCGCAGACCATGTCGGCGCCAAGAATCTGATCACTTGCGAATGGCATGCTGTCGTCGCCGGCCTTGCCGAGCGTCGTCGCATTGATCAGGATGGCGGCCTCCTCGCGTGTTGTCGAAGTCGGCACGTCTGGCCAGTTTCCGAGCACGTTCCGCTCGGCGGCCCGAAGCCGTCCCGGATCCGTGTCCAGAAGGCAAAGGCGTGCAACGCCACTCTCGCAGAGCGCATCGGCTATTGCGCGACCCGCGCCGCCCCCGGCACCCAGAACGAGGGCGGAATTTCCGCATATGCTGCCGCCAAGCGCCTCGATGGCCTCAACCATCGCTCGCCCGTCCGTGGCGTCTCCGGACAGCTTGCCGCCTCCGTCCCTGCGGATCGTGTTCACGGCTCCGACCCTGCTTGCGCGCGCGGTGAGGCTGTCTACTTGTGCGAATGCCGCCTGCTTGAACGGATGGGTTACGGAGCAGCCGATGAAGCTGGGGCTCGCGCGAATCAGCGACAGAAACCGCGCGACGGCCTGTGGGGCCAGGTCAAGGGCCAGCATTCGGCAGTCCACATCGTTTTCGCGAAACCACCTGTTGTAGGCCGGCGGCGAGAAGACCTCGTCGACCGGATGCCCGATGATCGGGAAGGACCATGTTTTTCCTGTTATTTCCATGGGTTGCTTTCCTGTGCGCAAATTCTCTTGACTTCTTTTATGAAATCATATCTAAAATATCCAATATTTTTGATTTATGGGGAGAAACATGATTTTCGGTAGACGAACGTCGGACGATGACACGGTCGTGGACATGCTGGCCGCAGCGATACGGCGGGACATCTCATTTGGAGTCCTCCGGCCGGACCAGAAGCTGAAGATCGAAGCGCTCCGGCAGTCCTACGGCGGATCGAACCATTCGATGCGAGAGACGCTGAGGATGCTTACGGCGGAAGGCCTCGTCGAAGCATTGAGCCAACGCGGTTTCCGCGTGACCTCTGCGACCGAGGAGGACTTGCGAGACATCCTGCTGATGAGACTCGAGACCGAGAAGCTCGGCCTCCGACGATCGCTTGCGGATGGGGATGTCGACTGGGAAAGTCGCGTCGTGGCGGCCCTTCACGCCCTGACGCGCGCCGAAGCGGAAGTGCAGGCGAACCCGGATGACTTTACGGCGCTCGCATGGGACGAGGCCTGTCGCGTCGCGGCCGAAGCCCTTATCTCGGCCTGCGGGTCACCCAGGCTCATTGAAATGGCGGGAAAGTTCTACAGCCAGTCCCGCCGCTTCCGGCTCGCGCTGCTGCGCGAGGGACAAATCGATTTCCCGGCACGGCTCGCGAGGCAGGAGAAGCTCAGAGAGGCAATCCTGGCCCGGGATGAGCAGACGGCGACCCGTTTGCTTGAGGAAGACATCCGGGCAGACGTCGGAATCTAGCACAACCGAGACCAGATCCAACACACAGGGAGTAGAGACAATGAACTTAACAAGACGTCAATCGCTGGCACTTTGGGGCGCCGCAGCGGCAACGGGAATGGCGGCGCCAGCGATCGCGCGAAACCGCAAGGTGGCTTTGGGTGCCTTGCGATTCACGTCGCATGCCGCGAGTTTCGTGGCGTTCGAACGAGGCTATTTCGCCGAGCTTGGCATCGATGTGGAGCTGAAGTTCTTTCAGGCGGCGCAACCGATGGCGGTTGCCATAGCGTCCGGCGATGTCGACTACGGGATTACCGCAATTTCCGGTGGCCTGATTTCGCTCGCGGACAAGGGCGCGGTCAAGGTGATCGGCGGCGCGCTCAAGGAAGAGGAGGGCATCGACGGGCAGCAGATTCTTGCTTCCGACTCCGCCTTCAAGTCAGGTGCAACACACCCGTCGAAGCTCGATGGCAAGAGCTATGGAATCACTCAAGCCGGCTCGTCGTTCCACTATGTCGGTTCCAAGGTCGCGAGTGCCGAGGGCATCACCCTGTCCTACAAGCCGCTGCAAAAGGTGGGCGCGGTGATCGGCGCATTGCGCTCCGGCCAGATCGACGCCTGGAGCATCGTCCCGCACATCGCCAAGCCCCTGGCCGGGTCGGGCGCCGTGCATATCATCGGCACGGTGCAGGACTACATTCCCAACTACCAGATCACGACGGCATTCACGTCAGCCGGCAACGCCGCAAACGAGCGCGACATGACCCAGGACTTCCTTGCCGCCTTCGCGAAGGGCGTTGAAGACTACAACGGCGCCATGATCGACAGATCGGGCGGCGATGCGGGGGTGGACGCCATGGTCGACCTGATCCACAAATACGTCTACGCGGATCGTCCGCGCGAAAAGGCCGCGCCGTCGATCATCGCCGGAACGATGCGGCTTAGCCCGGGTGCGGCACTGGACGTGTCGTCAATTCGGGACCAGCTGAGCTGGTTCCAGTCGGAAGGCCTCGTGGACGCCGACATCACGCTCGACACCATCGTCGACGGTTCGTACGTCGAGCAGGTCGGCGCCTGAGCCATCCCTGGACGGTCAAGTCGGCCCTCCGCCTTGCCGCGCTGATCGCCCCACGGAGGGCAGGACCTAGGATGGACATCATAGTGAAGTCATTGAGCCATCGCTATGGCTCAATAGATGTGCTGAGCGACATTTCCCTTCACATTCCAAGCGGACAGGTCGTCTGTCTGGTAGGTCCGTCAGGCTGCGGGAAGTCGACGCTGCTGCGGTTCATTGGCGGGTTGGAATGCCCGACGCGTGGCGACGTCATGCAAGTCGGCGAGCCGCCGCAGGGATCCCTCAACCCTTTGACATACGTGTTCCAGGACTTTGCGCTTCTTCCTTGGAGAACGGTGCGGGGCAACATCTCGCTCGTGTTGGAGGACCATGGGATCCGCGGTGCGGCGGCAAGGGAGATCATTGGTGAAACGCTGGCGCGCACAAAGCTCTCGGACTTCGCCCGTGCGTTGCCCAAGCAGCTTTCGGGCGGCATGAAGCAGCGGGTGGCCATCGCGCGCGCGCTCGCCGTCAGGCCCGCGGTCATGCTCTTGGACGAGCCACTTTCTGCGCTCGACGCCCAGACGCGCGAGCTGTTGATGGATGACCTTGTCAGCCTTTGGACCCGGCAGCCGTTCACGGCCGTCTACGTGACGCACAACTTGGCGGAAGCGGTTCGCTTGGGCCACAAGGTCGTTGTTCTGTCACGCCGACCGGGCCGGCTGCGCGAGATCGTCGAGATCGACACGCCAATCGAGAACCGCACCGCAGGCGATCCGGAGCTTGACAAGGTGCAGAAGCAGCTTTGGGACCTGATGCGCGACGAGGCCCGTGCCGCTGACGAGGAGTTGCTGCATGTCTGAAGTCGCAAGACAAGTTCCGGCACAACGTGCCGTCGAATATCGGGGCGGCGGCTTCGCGCCGAGCCCGCACCGCTGGGTCGGCTTCATGGTATTTTCCGTCGTTGTCATTCTGGCAGAGTGGGGAACCCGGGCCGGCTGGATTTCCCCGCTCACGCTGCCGAAGCCGTCCGACGTTCTCGTGACATTCCAGGATCTCTACACGACCGGATTGCTCTTCCAGCACCTCGGCCCGTCCCTGAGCCGCCTGTTCGTCGGGGCGCTCATCGGGGTGAGCGTCGGCGTCACCCTGGGTGTCCTCATTGGCCTCTTTTCCTACGTCCGATCCGGAATGGTGCCCGTTGTCGCGGCAATCTTCCCGATCCCGAAAATTGCGCTTCTGCCGCTCTTCGTGATCTGGTTCGGGATCGGCGAGGGTTCGAAATACGCGCTCATCGCCTTTGGCACCTTCACGCCAACCGTGGTGGCGACCTATGGCGCTGTCGACAATGTTGACCGGACCCTGATCCGCATGGGCCAGAGCTTCGGGCTGTCATGGCTGTCCATCGTTCGGAAGATCATTCTGCCTGGCGCAATGCCCGGCATTCTGTCCGGGCTCAGGATCAGTCTTGCGATCGCGATCATCCTGTTGGTCGCGGCCGAGATGCTCGGCGCAGAGTACGGAATTGGCGCCTACATCCTGGAAGCCGGATCGCTCTATGACCTTGAGCGGCTGTTTGCGGGTGTCGTGATCCTGTCCCTTCTCGGCGTCATTATAAGCGCGGCCATCGGGCTGGTCGAAAGCCGCCTGCTGTCCTGGCGCGCATGAGCGAGCGAGACATTTGACGTGATCGTTGGCGGCGGCGATCGCGAGTGTGCGGCTTGGTGCCAGGACTTTCCTTGTCGAGCGCAATCATTGCCTTGGCGGCGCCGCGACCATGCGGAACGTGCTGTCCTGGTGCGGCCTGTACACCTTGGCCGAGACGCCCAGGCTGTGCGGGGAATCGCCGACGAGGTGCTTTCGGCCCAGCACGCAATCGGGGGTCTCGATCCGGTGACGTCCTTTCGGGGCGTGTCCGTGCCGTTTGACCCCGAATCCCTCAAGCTGGTGCAGGACGATCTGGCCCTGGCAGCCGGAGTTGAGCTTCGCTTCGGCGCGGCGGTCCTGTCAGCCGAGCGCGAGATGAACCGGTTGACCAGCACTGCGATTGCGAATCACGGCGGCGTGGAAACCTGCGAGGGACGCGCCTTTGTCGACTGTACCGGCGACGGGGACCTCGCGGCCTTTGGCGGGGTCAGTACACGCTACGGCAATCCCGGCGGCGTCAATCTCGGCACCCTGGGCTGCCGCTTCAGCGGCTAAAGCACGACGTTTCTGCGGCGCCTTGATTTCGTCGGCCCTCGCGCGACAACATCTTCCGGTCAATTCATCCTGACCGGAGATTTCCTCATGACACGCGATGCACCAACGACGACCGTCAGTCTCCGCCGCTGCATGTGCCTGAAGGCCGACGGTCGTTGGCGCATGATGCTGTTCAACGACGCCTCGGAATCAACCGACCGGGAATCGCGGCTCTGGCGCATGTGCGATTTGCTCTCGAAGGAAGCGGTATCGCCTGTTCGAACCTGTGCAGCAGGTGCTGCCGATGTCGTTTCCGTCATTGATCTCCGCGCGGTGTTTCAGCATTGCCTTTATACGATTTCCGTGGAAGGAACCCATCCGTTTCTCACCCCGAAGTAGGGACGTTACGGCCTCGCCGGCACCGAGACGATGTACTGTTCCGACTCATGCTTTGACCTTTATGATCACCGCAACCTGGATCGCGCGAATGGCTGCCTGATGATCGTGGGGCCGGACCAGTTCGTGGCCGACGTGCTGCCGCTGGACGCGTTTGACGCAGCGGTCGCATTCTTCTCTGGCGTGCTTCTGAATCCCGATGCGCCCGACATGACCTGACCGGAACCTAATTGCAGCCACGGGCCAGGCGCAGGCGCGGCGCTCGTTGTGGAGTGAATCGGGCGTTGAGATCGACAACCAATGCGGGATTTGCAGTTCCGGTCGTGTCGGCGAAGGCTCCTGCAGTTCCGTGCCATCATCTCGCCATCGCTCTCAGCTGATCCGCCATGAATCCGGTTCGGGTTCTTGGGCGAAGTGAATGAACCGCAATTCAGTTCGATGCCGTGCAGTTCGCAGGGCAAGGGATTGGTCACCCCGCTGCCAGACCTGATCGCTTCAGGGACCGTGTCGAAAGGGCCGCGAAGGGTGCGGTGAATCGAACCCGTAGCCGCGACTCCCAAGGCTGTCATGGCATTGGTCACTTTTTGCTTGACACCTTCCAGAAGTGAATCTATAAATATCCAACACTTCTGGATATGATGCATAAAATATTTTTCAGCAAACGAATGTCGGAAAGTGACACGGTAGCGCGTCCCGAACCGGACTGGCTGAACTGATGCGTCCCTGTCGATGGTTTGACGGATGTGCGCCGATTGAAATCCGTTGGGGCATAGGGTCCTCCCTCGCGGCGGCAACCTCCGGGGTGCCGCCGCACCTGTACGGCCCGATGAGACAGTTTCGGCATGCAGGGCCGTTTTGCCAATGACATGTTGTTCCGTCTCGCCAAGCCAAATTTGAGAAAACGTCGAGGCAAACGTGAACCCGTGCATTGCATTTTCAGGCTGGCGTGTCCGGCATGGTGCAGCGAAGTGCCGCACGTGTCTGTCGTCCTCGCTAGAGGAAGCCGAACGGACACGGGAGGCAAGGACCTGTGTCCCGGTTGCGGTACGCCGGACGCATTTCCGCGTGGCAAGCCGTCAGATTCGCACGGTTGTCCCCGCAAGGCGTGCGGGAGAACGCTCGATGTGGCGAAAGTCAGGTCGTTTCCAGTCACTCGCCCACGCCACGGCTGGCGAAATGCCAGCGAAACGGTCCTGTCCGGGTATCAGCCGCGATATCGCGCTCCTTCTTCTCTTCGCGACCGACGACCTGGCCGCTGAATCCGTCGCAGGAACATGCAATTCCGAGGCAGTATCGCATCACGGCCTGGAGAGGGATTTTTGCAGTTCGGTCATCCTGTCGCTTCCAATCCCGATCATGTGCGGGGCAATCAGTGCAATTCAAGGACACGTGCTTGGGTTGCGCAGATGAGCTCCAAGCCCGAGAGCGACCATGACGTCGTCGTCGCGGGAGGCGGAGCAGGGGGCATAGGCGCGGCCCTTGGCGCCGCCAAGGCGGGGGCAAGGGTTCTCTTGGTCGAGAAGTACGGCTTTCTCGGCGGCGCGGCCACCAGTTCGAATGTTCTGGCGTATTGCGGGTTCTACAAGCAAGGGCCAGAACCGGTAAAGGTGGTTGGCGGCGTCGCGGACCTGGTGCTCGACGAGATCAAGGGCCTTGGCCTTGGCTGCGAGCCGTTTCGCTCCCCGACCACCGACAACTGGATCATTCTTCTGGAGCCGGAGACGGTCAAGCTCGCGCTGGATCGTGTCCTCGACGCGCACGGAGTCCAGGTCCTGCTGCATACTCGCGTCGCCGCCGTCTCTCGAACCGCGGATCGGCTGCAAGCCGTGACGCTCGCTGGCATGGAAGGACGCTGGCGTGTTGCAGCGGAGGCCTTTGTCGATGCAACCGGTGACGCGAACCTTGCCCTGATCGCGGGGCTGCCGTGCAGAACGGGCGACGACGCAGGCTACCTGCAAGCCGCGACGGGCCCGATTCGCGTCGGTGGCCGCGACAGGTCCGTGCCGATCGACAGAGCGAGGATCGTTGCGGCATTCAAGGAGTACAACTGGACGGGTGCACACCCGACGGCACGTCAGGATGGCGGGATCTTTGCCGAAGTGCCCGTAGCCGGCGACATGTGGTGGATGATGTATGACCACGAGTTGGTGGACCTGACCTCGAAGAGCTTCACGCAGGCGGAAATGGCGGCGCGCTCGGCGGCAGGCGATTACGTCAAAGTGCTGCGTGAACGCGTGCCGGGATTCGAGAACGCGTTTCTTCTGCAAACGGGTCCGCAGATCGGCATTCGGGAAAGCCGCCACCCGCCGGCCCGATACGAACTGACCGGCGAAGATCTCCTGAGCGGCCGGCGTCGCCCGGACGGTATCGCTCGGGCGGCCTGGCCCATGGAGGATCATTCGGTTCCCGGACGACCTGTCTACAGGAGCATCGGAGGCGAAGGTTTCGCGGACATCCCGCTAGACTGCCTGCGCGCACTTGGCCTCGAAAACTTGTACTATGCCGGAAGAACCATTGGAGCGGATGCCGCAGCCTACGCCTCCATCCGCGTCATGGGAACGGCGTTCGCAACTGGAGAGGCCGCGGGAACGGCAGCAGCGGGACCTGATGATCGCATTGAAGGAACCGCGACATGAATCAGTGTTCGCCGCGAAAGCGCCGCACCCTTGTTTTGTTGGCCTTTCCGGCCACTTCCGGGCTGTTCCTGCGAGTCCCCACCGACTCCAGTCTTTCTGAACCTCCACATCCAACGGCAAGACGGAAGGTTACCTTTGCCGGTGTGCATTCCTTCAACCCGTGGAATTGACCTGCGCTTCACCCCCTTGATCCGCAGAATGCCGACATCCTTGGAATTTCGGATCTCTCACAGCCGCGCACGCTCGGATCTGAGGGGGAGGTGCTCGGCAGCGACCCCTCCTACCCGGCCCCTGGAATCGACGATGCTCATGTCGCCGTTCACCGACCCTATTCTGAGTCCAGTTGCTTGCCAATGGTTTGCCAGCTTGACAACCAGGCAAGATGAGGAAATTGAACGAGGCTTGGAATTTTCTTTGATGTCAATGAATTGAACTGTTTGCGGGGGTAGGATTTGAATCTACGACCTTCAGGTCATGAGTGGATGAGGTGTTTTCAGAATCTGGGGGTGAAGCCCAAACGGGCCGGGATGGTTTTTCTCCATCTCCGTTGTTTTGATCTGCGGCGTGTTCCTGCAAGTGCTTCAACAAGGTTTCAGCCGGATGCCAGGCCAATGGAAGGTCGGACGGAACATTTCTCGACCGCAAGTGGCAGCGGATTGCGTCATCGGAACTTGACTTGTGGTGCGGCAGCTTACCAAGTTCTTTCCACTCAACGTAATCGAGCTTCGTAGCCGCATCCGTTTCGGGTTGGCCTTCTGTTCTTACGATTAGAGTTCGTTGCAGATTGGCGCCATGCAGCATGGATCCCAACAAATTGGTCCCTACCAACTCCGCACCTGCCAAGACCGCGCAGCTTAGGTCTGCCCCAAACAGGACATAGAGGGGCCAAGGCGCCCGTGCCGCAGTCCCCCAAGATTTGCACCGTGCAGTTCCGCCGAATTCAGATGTGCGTGGCGCAACTCAGCGCCTGTAAGGCTCGCGCCGTGGAGCTTGGCCAAATTCAGTTTTGCGCCTTCCAGCTGGGCTGAATTCATCTTGGCGTTTTGCAGCTCCGCACGAGTCAGGTCCGCCTCTTGAGTTTGGCACCACGTGAAGCGGCTAACTGGCCGTGACGAACCGGCACGGCGAGAATCACGGCGAAGTCCCGCTTTCCTGATTCAGAGAGTCGCGCAGGAAGTTCACTTCGCGACATAGCGGGCAAGCTTTCTTCTTCGTGGTCTGTCCGGGCTGATCGGGCTGGGAGAGCAATTGTCAGGGCAAGCGGGCCTTGGCACGAGCCACGCCCTTCCTGCTCGCGCCGACACTGACTGGGCCTCGCGAGGTCTTGCGCCCGTCGGATCGCCCCGATAGGCTCCAAAATCGATGGAATAACAGTCGTTCTCGGGCGAAATCCAACGGTCGCTTCGGATTGGAACCCGGAGATGTTTTCTCGCAGACCGCGCGCCCGAATTCCTAGATCGAGTGCTTCAAAAGGACAGAACCATGCCGGAAAACGTAGCTGCCTCAGCAAGTGACAGGCAAGGATTTGACCGTCGATTTTATGCGGACAACCCGGATCTGACTGTCTTTAGGCCGACTTCAACCCAGGACGTGGTTGCAGCAATGCAAACAATTGCCGCGAACGATCCCTCGGCCGTTGGAAGCAAAGTTCAGATCACAAGCGGTCGTCATTGTTACGAAGGCTTCGTCTACAACAGTGACACGAAATACATGATCGACGTTACCGGGCTCCGGCAGTTTGGGACGGTTTCCTTCGATGACCAGGCTGACGCAGTCTGCATAGGCAGCGGGTACGGCAACTGGGACATGTACCGCATGATGCAGAACGTCTATGGAAAGACTCTTCCGGCGGGTTCCTGCTATTCAGTCGGCTTGGGTGGTCATCTCACTGGCGGGGGATACGGGGTACTGTCCCGCCTGGCGGGTCTGACCATAGACTACATTTATGGCTTTGAAGTGGTAATTGACAACAGCGAACGTGGCCCGGAAGCGAAAGTCGTGACCCGTGACAGCACTGAACAGCAAGATTTGGACATCTATTGGGCGCTTCGCGGAATTGGCGGCGGCCAGATCGGCGTGATCACGAAGTACTACTTCGTGCTGGAAGAGCTCCCGACTTCCCCGAGCCTTATGGCAACGACGTCCTTCAGTTGGGATTGGGATCAGGACGGCACCACTCTCACCGAGCAGCAGTTTGCGGATCTGGTTACCACATTCTACTCGATCTTCTGCAACCAAGATGAAACGACATGGAAGGTATGGGCTGCGTTCCATGCAACTCATGTCGCGTCAAGGCGGCTTTCGTGTCCAGCCATAATCTTCAATCCGGCGGATTCCGGGATAAGCGACGAGGAGTTTCACAGCGAAGTTGAACTTCTGATTGCTGCCTGGACAGATCGCTTCAATGCCGTGGTTCCGCTTTCGGCGGAGGACCATCCAATCATCGGTCATCCCTGCATCTCGTCACGAAGCCTGATCGGGATCGCCATGCCCGGAGAGACAGAAGAGCCTGCCGCTCGGTTCTTCAGCTACCTTGACGGGACGCAGCAACTGAACGGGTCGGGAGAAAACCAGCACGGCAAGTACAAGTCCGCTTACCATAACTTCATTTTTGATTCTGAGATGCTCAAGGCGATGTACGCAGGCCTGACGACGAGCGTTGAAGGAATCGACCTGTCTCAGGCACGAATCCAGATGGATTCCTATGGCGGCAAGACAAACGAGGTCGGTTCGGAGGAGACCGCCATTCCACAACGCAGTTCCACGGTCAAACTGCAGTACCAGACATACTGGAAGACGCCGGGCATGCTTCCCTATCAGGAAAACAAGGAGATCGAAGAGAAGCAGCTTGACTGGATCAACACGATGTATTCGAAAGTGTATGCGGCGACAGGTGGCATCCCGGTCAACCAGAACAACCCGGCGGTTGATGATGTCGTGACCACGGACGGCTGTTACTTCAACTATCCCGACATCCATATCGGCAGCAGACTTGAAGGGACTCCGGACGTCGAACAGGCTTGGGAACTCTACTTTGGCAAGGCCAATTCCGAACGTCTCCAGAAAATTGCTGCCGCATGCAACCCGTCGGGCTGGTTCACGAACTCGCAGACGTTCCAGTACAAATGAGCGACAGCGGAGCTGTTGTCGAATCCGGTCCAGCAAACGTATATGGCCCACGCGGAAATCTGCATTCAGCGGCGCGATTGTACCACGCGCAATCGATTCTCAGGAATTGCACAACTATGTAAACCTTGCTAGGCTCCGACTCGATCAGGCGGTCGTTCAGGTGACATGTGAAAGACGGCGGAATCTCTAGGAAACGCGTAGGTGCAATCGACAGGGCGTTGCAGATACTCGATGTCCTGACCGAGCGCGTTGAGCCGATGAATGCCTACGAACTGGCGCGCGTGCTGGGGGCGCCTGCCTCGACCGTCTACAAGATCACCGAAGAGCTGGTCGACCGCGCGATGCTTGTGCGCGACAACGTTGGCATGCTGTGGCTCGGGCCACGGCTAATGCGGTACGGCTTGACCTATCGCGCGAGGATGGATGCGTTCGCCGACGCCAAGCGGGAAATGGAGCGGCTTTGCGCGGAGATCGGGGAAACGGTGCAGATCTGCGTGCGTGACGAGGACATGATGAGCGTCATCGGAATGGTCCGCGGCAAAGGGCATTTGAACGTTGCGTCCGAGGTCGGGACGCGAGTTCCGCTGAACTGGACAGCATCGGGCCGTTTGCTGCTTGGGCATCTTCCTGCCGACGAACGACGCGCGATTTTTTCCCATACGGCTCGGCCTTCCGAAACCGGCCTGGCCGAGACCGACCCCGACCGACTGACCCAGATGTCTGGTGACGAATTCAAGGCACGTGTTGCCGTTCAAATGAGTGCGTCGGAATATGCCGTCGCCTGCATCGCGTCACCCATCTGTGACTTACGAGGGGCATGTGTCGCCACGATCTCGATCGTGCTGCCGGAATCGCGGGCGCGTGCGGAGTTACCGCAATTCATCCAGGCCGTGACCAAAGCCGCCGAAAACGTTGACCGGAACGTATTGCCGCGCTGACTGATGCTCTCGCTTTCGCCCGAAGTGCATGATTGCCTGCTCATCCGGGCGGGGAAACGTGGCTTTCTGGAGTCATTGGAGTTTCGAATCGAAGTCGGCTGCAGAAACCTTTCAGACGGGGATGCCGCACGTCGCAGCGTCATCGCGGCCTTCGACGGGGGATGGATGTCATCGGAGGGCGGCACACTTCCCCTGCCGGAGGCGAACCGGCCTTTCAGGGAAATTCGGCCGATGGTGGCGTGGCATGACTGATCGTCGGAGTCTTCGCGACGACATGAATGGCAAGGGACCCTAGTCCTCTGCGTAGCCCCAGGAAAGGTACGCGTCCGTTCCGCCGTTTCGCGCTGACGCAAGGTCTTCCGGGAGCTGACCGAGCGCGGAATGATCCGTCAGCAACTCGCGAAGTGCGCTTGCCACGACCTCGGCCTGGCCGGGCTTGAGATTGCACGGATCGAGCTGGAAGTAACCAAGCTCCACCTCGTGATTGCGCACGATGATCGGGGTCTGCCGACCGGCCAGGGCGGATGCGACGCCAGAGGCATCCGCGCCCAGGATTCTGGCGTCTATCATGACCTCCAGGCGATCGAGCGGGTTGCCGGTGGGGTCAGCCACTGGTCTTGCCGTGACCCCGTCGATCCCTTCAAGCGCCGTGCTCCAGAGGTCCAGTGCCGCTTGTTCCTGCTCCCTGATCCCAACGTGATCGCGCGTCTGCCAAGCCTCGAGTGCGGCGATCGCGCCAGCGATGCCTTCCTTGCCGATTTTCATCCCCCGACCGATGCCGATGTTCTGCAAGTAGGCGGCGCGCACCAGATCGCGCCGGCCTGCAACGATGCCGGACGTCGGGCCGCCAAGGAACTTGTGACCTGAATAAATGACGAGGTCCGCGCCATCGGCCAGAAATCCCCGCAGGTCATATTCCGATGCCGCATCCACGATTACCGGTACATCAGCATCGTGGGCGATCTCGGCAAAGCGCTTGAGGGGAACCTGCCCGTAGTGGACCACATGATGCGAAACGACGTAGAGTGCGGACGAAACCTCCGGCCCCATGGCGCTCCGAAGCGAATGGTCGCTGCACAGGGTCGATTGCCCGACAGGAAGAACGTCGGCACCGGTCAGTTCGATCGATTGAGAAATCGGCGCGCCATAGTGGCAAAGATGGCCCAGCTGCACCGCGACCCTGGATTTCGGGCCGGGATTGCAAGGCAATCCCTCGGCGAGACCGGGATCCATGCCGGTCATGCATCCCGCAACGGTCAGGCTTATCCCTGCCGAGGCGGACGCCGTCATGAACCCGGCCTCCGCGCCGGTCAGCCTTTGGATCGCCTGGCTCGCACGGGACTGCAATTCATGCATGTTGACGTAATGGCCCATCATTGCGGCCGTGGCCTCGCGGACGGCATGAGATGCGATCGAGGCCCCGAGGCCGGTCATTGTCCCGGACACGTTGATGACAGGGGTCAGTCCGAGTGGCGGCGTGTCGGTCATTGCAAGGCCTCCAGCGAGAAGATGCCTTCAATCTCCACGGTTATCTGATTGGGCAGCGATGCCACCCCGAAGGAGGAACGTGCATGAACGCCCCGGGGACCGAACACCTCCGCGAGCAGCGTGGAGGCTCCGTCGATCACGTAGGGGTGGTCCTCAAATTCGGGCGTGGCGTTTACAAGACCCAGGAGCTTGATGACACCCGTGACCGCATCGAGCGTTCCGAGCGTGGATCTGAGCGCGGCAAGCATGTTGATCGTCACCAGCCTGGCATGCTCGCGGGCAGTCTCGGCATCAACGTCGCGTCCGACCTTGCCGCGCAGCAGCGTGCCGTCAGCCGTCACCGTACCCTGCCCCGACACATATGCCAGATCAGCATGCAATCGGACATTGCAGAACGCGCCTATTGGCGAAGGCGGCCCGTTGGGAACCTTGATCCCAAGCTGGGCAAGCCGGGCTTCCGGAGTCTGGATTTCAGTCATTCGCATCAAATTTCCTGCAGTATACGTGATGGGCGGCACCGGCACGACGGGGGGCCGGGATCTCTGCGGCGCAAAGGCTGTCGCCCAGCGGGCAACGGGTACGGAACACGCAGCCGGCGGGCGGGTCGAGCGGACTTGGAATGTCGCCGGTCAGAATGATGCGATCGCGGGCCGCCGCCGGATCCGGCAATGGCACCGCCGAAAGAAGCGCCTGCGTGTAGGGGTGGCCTGGATCGACATAGAGCGGGCGCGCGGGGCCAATTTCGGCGATCCGGCCAAGGTACATCACGACGATCTGGTCGCAGAGGTAGTCCACGACCGACAGATCATGGGCAATGAACAGCATCGTCAGGTTGCGGCGCTCGCGCAGTTCCAGCAGGAGATTCAGGACCTGCGCCTGGATCGAAACGTCAAGCGCCGAGACGCTTTCGTCCGCCACGACAAACTCGGGCTCCAGCGCCAATGCGCGGGCGATTCCGATGCGTTGCCGCTGGCCTCCCGAAAACTCGTGCGGAAAGCGGAGCATTGCGTCGGAGGAAAGGCCGACCTCTTCGAGCAGCCCGGCGACTCTTTCTTTCCGTTCGGCAGACGTGCCAATGCCGTGAGCCCGCAGCCCCTCGCCGACAATGGATCCCACTTTCAGGCGCGGGTTCAGCGACGAGACCGGATCCTGAAAGATGATCTGCATGCGCCTGCGCGCCGTTCGCAGCGTCTTGGCGTCGAGCGTGTTCAGGTCTTCGCCGTCAAATATCGTCTGCCCCTCGCTGGGCTCGATCAATCTCAGCAGCGCGCGGCCAAGGGTGGTCTTGCCCGATCCGCTTTCGCCCACAAGCCCGGTGATGGAGCCTCTCGGGATGTCGAAACTGACGTCACTGACCGCGTGAACCGTACCGCGAGGCGTGTGGAACCGCTTTGACAGATTGCGGATCTGCACAAGAGCGTCCCCGGCGACCGCATCAACCACGGGATGCTCCAACAGGGTTGACGCAGGCGACGTGATGGCTGTCGGCGATCTCGCGAAGGGCCACCGGCGAAGCGCAGGCATCTCCTGCCCGCGCGCATCTTGGGGCGAAGGCGCACCCGCTCGGCAAGGCATGAAGCGACGGAACCGTGCCGGGGATGGGAACCAGGCGCTCACGCTCGGCCCGTCCCGGGTCGGGAATCGAGGCCAGCAGCCCGAACGTATAGGGGTGCCTGGTGGTGGAAAAAAGCGTCCTGGCATCCGCCTGCTCGACGATCGCGCCCGCATACATCACCGCCACGTCGTCGGCCATTTCCGCGACGACGCCCATGTCATGCGTGATGAACAGGATCGACATGCCGAGATCTTCCTGCAGTCGCCGCATCAGGTCGAGAATCTGCGCCTGAATGGTCACGTCAAGCGCCGTTGTGGGCTCGTCGGCAATCAGCAGCGCCGGATTGCATACCAGTGCGACGGCGATCATCACGCGTTGCCGCATGCCGCCGGACAGCTCGTGGGGATAGGTGTTGAACCGGGTTGAGGCGGCAGGGATCTCGACCAGTTCAAGCATCTCAAGAACGCGTTTCTTCCGTGCAGCCGCATCCAGGTCGGTATGCAGGATCAGCATCTCGCCGATCTGGTCGCCGATCGTGAAGAGCGGATTGAGCGACGACATCGGTTCCTGGAAGATCATGGCGATTTCGGCCCCGCGCAATCCGCGCATTGCATCCTGCCCGGCGCTTTCGATCTGCATCTGGAAGCCGCTGCGGGTCCGGTACGTGATTGAGCCGCCCGAAACCGACCCGTTGCGGGGCAACAGTCCCATGACCGCGAGCGCAGACACCGACTTCCCCGAGCCGCTTTCGCCCACAAGCGCCAGGGTACGTCCCTTCTGCAGGGAAAACCTCACGTCCCGCAAGGCGGTGACCGACGCCCCCTGCGAGCGGAATTCGACCTCCAGGCCGCGAACGTCGAGAACGGTCTCGTTCACGTGCCTCTCCGCGACGCGACTTCTGCCGAAGAGCCGAGAATGGTCATGCGAGGTTCAAACACCCTCGTGATCGCCGTCGTGGCCCCCCGGCTGTCAGTGACCGCCAAATCGCTGTCGACAAGGTCAAACAGGGTCAGGTCAGCCCGCTCTCCCGGTATCAGTCCGTTGCGCGCACCCAGGCCCAGAACCGACCGAGGACGCTCGGTCACGCCGGCAACCACGTCTTCAAAGGGCAGGCCCACGGCCAACAGCTTGGTCATCGTCGTGGCTAGGTCGTGGACCGGACCCTCGATGTTTCGCTTGTGCAGATCTGTTGAAATCGAATGCGGACACAGGCCGTCAGCAATTGCCCTGCGTGCGGTTTCGAAGCAAAACGACGCTTCGCCATGACCGATGTCCATCAAGACGCCCTCCTGGGCCAGACGCTTGGCCTGCGCGAAAAGCGCCGGGGTGTCCGAGATCGATCCCGCCCGTTTCCCGTTGAAGCAATGGGTGACAATGTCACCGGGGCTGAGGATGCCGAAGACCTCGTCGATCATCGGCAATGGCTCTCCGACATGCACCATGAGCGGCAAGTTCAGAATCTGAGCCAAGCGCTTGGCAATCCTTGCCGGACCAAGTCCCCAGGCGCCCGTGACCTCGCCCGACGCGCGAACCTTGATGCCGCAGATGACGTCTGCATTGGCTTCGGCCACCTCAAGCGTCCGGTCCACGTCGACGAACCTGAGATCTATCAGCTCGGGCACCCTGTTGCAGGCGACAAGCCCGATGGACCCGATGTTGAGAAAGGCCCTGATCGTTTCGGCCTGCCGTTCGATCACGTGTTCCCGAAGCCCATGAAACGCCGCTTCGCCCGCCGATCCGGCGTCAGCCATGGCGGTCACGCCTGTCGGGCGGCCCGCTTCGGACGCGCGAACGGATATGTCCGTTCCGCCATGCCAGACATGCACGTGCAGGTCGCACCACCCGGGCGACAGATAGGCGCCGCATGCATCGATCACGTCGGCCCGAGGGTCGGGTGTTTCCGTGACCAATCCGTTCCCGTCTATGTGGATTTCCGACGGAACGGCATCAAATCCCACCGGATGGAAATTTCTGAGCGTGAGAGTCATGTCAAAGATCCTTTGCCAAGCGGGGATCAAGCGCATCACGCAACCCGTCCCCGATCAGTTGAAGTGCCAGGACCGAGACCGAGATGGCCAGACCCGGAAAAAGAATGAGGAACAAGGCCTGGTCGAGATATTGCCGGCCTTCATTGACCATCGTGCCCCACGTCGGGGTCGACGGGTCGATTCCCACGCCCAGGAAGCTCAGCCCCGCCTCGGCCAGCATGGCATAGGCAAAGATGAAGGTTGCCTGGACGATGATCGGCGAAATGATGTTGGGCAATACATGGCGCACCATGACCGACGGGGTCGACACGCCCAGCGCGGTTGCGGCCTCGACAAAAGGAAGTTCACGAATGACAAGCGTCGAAGCCCGGACAATTCGGGCAATTCGCGGCGCATAGACTATGGACAGCGCGATGATCACGTTGACGGCGGACCCGCCGAGGATCGACACCAGCGCTATGGCCAGCAAGATGTCGGGGAACGCCATCATGGCATCGACAAGACGCGACAGCGGCCCGTCAAGCCGCTGGAAAAAGCCGGCACAGAGGCCAATGGCTATTCCGACAAGGGAAGAGAGGGCTGCAACGCCCAGCCCGACGCCGAGCGAAACGCGGCCAGCATACAGCAGGCGTGACGCGACATCCCTGCCGAACGCATCGGCGCCAAGCCAATACGTCATGCCGGGCTCGGTCAGCCGCGCGCGGACGCTCATCCGGGCAGGATCATCCGGTGCCACCCAGGGCGCGCACACGCAAAGCAGGGCAACGACCGAGAGGACAATCGTCGCAAGAAGAACGGCCCGCCGCGAAAAGAGCAGGTCGAGAAACCTTGCCTCGACGGGCGCAGAGGATGTCCGCGACATCAGTACCTCACCCGCTTGTCGACCAGCAGGTATGCAAGATCGGTCAGCAGATTTATCAGCACGTACAGCGAGGCGACCACAATCAGCGTTCCCTGGATGACGGGATAGTCCCGACGCAAGACCGCGCTTACCACGAGGTTGCCCATCCCGGGAATGTTGAACACGCGCTCGGTCACCACGGCACCGGACACCAGCAATGCAAAGGTAAGCCCGATCACCGTGATTATCGGAATGGCGGCATTCTTCAACGCATGGCGCAGCACCACGCGCGCCTCGCCCATGCCTTTGGACCGTGCGGTCCGGATATAGTCCTCGCCCAGGATGTCCAGCATCGACGCGCGGGTGAAACGCAGGACAAGGGCGGAATTGACGATGCCGAGCACAATTGACGGCAACAGAAGGTGCCGCATCCGCTCCCAGAAATGTGCATCCGGCCCACCGTATCCAGATGCCGGGAACCAGCCGAGGTCGGTCGCCAGATATCTCTGAAGCATGAGCCCGGTCCAGAAGCTTGGCACCGATGCGGCCAGCATGGCCGTGCTGATGGAGGCTTGATCAAGGAACGATCCGCGGCGATAAGCTGCATAGTTTCCGATCGGCACGGCGATGATCAACGCAATCGTCAGCGAAAAGAGAGAAAGGAAGACCGTCGGTTCCGCGCGGCCCAAGAGCACCTGGGTGACCGGCTGCTTGAAAAAGATCGACGTCCCCAGGTCTCCGCGGACCGCGTTTCCAAGGAACTTGAGGTACTGGACAAATATCGGCTGATCGAGCCCGAGCTGCTGACGCAGAACGGCGGCATCCTCAGCCGTCGCCTCGGGTCCGAGCATCAGCGCGGCCGGGTCGCCCGGGGCGAGTCGGACAATGAAGAACGCTATCGTCAGAACAAGGAATATGACGACAGCCATCCCAATGAGCCGACGTGCCAGGTAGCTGCGCATGAGAGATTCCGGCGGTTTCGGGGGTCGGTTAGGCCGACCCCCGGCACTTTACGTCAATTCACCTGCGCGTTCCAGAAAAACGGCCATGGCGTCGCCGTGACGCCGTCAAGCCCTTTCGCCGCGCCCATCAGCGCGTTGAAGCCGCCGATCTTGATGAATCCCACATCCTCGAACACCTGGTTCTGCAGCTGCGCGAACAGCTCGCGGCGGGTCCCTGAATCTGTTTCCGTCGTGAACGCGGCAAGAATCGCGTCCTTGTCCGGATTTGACCACCCCAGGCGCGACGTCCTTGAATAAAGACTGGTCAGGGCGGGTTCCGGCAGAAACGGCGAGTGGGTGATGTAGATGTCCCAGAGCGCCGGATCGTTGCGGCGCTGGCCAAGGGTTGCCCAGTCAACCACGTCCATATGGACCTCGAACCCTGCCGCCTCGAGCGCGACCTTGGCGACTTCGGCCATCTTGAAGTGGAACTCGTACTGGCGCGACGTCAGGATCCTGAGCGGAGTCCCGTCATAGCCGACGCTCTGCAGCAGCTCCGCGGCCCTGGCCTGGTCGTTCTGGTTGAACATGTCGGTTCCGGCGTCGCTTCTCCACACCCAGCCCTCGGGGTACATCGGCCCGTCGACGATGAAGAAATTGTCATCGCCAAAGGCGGCGAACAGCATGTCGTCGATCGGCAGGGCGGCCTGCAGCGCCTGACGCTTGGTCTTGTCAGTCAAGAGGCCGTCCTTGTGGTTGATCGCGAAGATCGGCCAGCCGAACGGCTTCAGCAAGATCGGGTCTGCCGTGTCCGAGGACTCCAGGCGGGCAAGGCTCTCGGCAGGCAATCCGTCTGCGAAAGCCACTTCACCGGCCAGAAGGCTCTCCACCCGCGTGTTGGCGTCCGGCACGGGCACGAAGCGGATCTCGTCCGGCACTTGGGCGCGCGCGCCCGCCGCGCCGTCCGAAGGCTCGCTGCGCGAGGAATAGCCGTCAAAGCGCACCAGTTGCAGGTACTGATCCGGCACGTGCTCGGCGATCATGTAAGGACCGGTGCCGACAATCGTGTCGATCGTGTCGCCGATGATTTCCTCGGGATAGACCACGGCGGCGGAATTCGAGAATGCCAGCAGCGACAGGAGCGGCGAATACGGTTCGTTCATCGTTATGGTGACTTCGTGGCTGCCAGTCGCCTCGAATCCGGCAACCCTGTCCGCCACGCCCTTTCCGCGCGGGGAAATCTCCAGCCAGCGATCGAGGGATGCGACCACGTCATTTGCATCCATCGTCGAGCCATCGTGGAAGGTGACACCTTCGCGAATGCCGATCGTGTAGGTCTTCCCGTCCCCGGAAATCGTCGGCAGATCGGTCGCCAGAAGCGGCGCGATGTTCCAGCCCGAGTCGAACGTGTACAGCGTTTCGACGAAATGCTGGGTCACGATCGAGACGACATCCTTGGTGGACATCATCGGATCGAACGTATCGGCCTCGCCGATGATGGCAACGTCAATCGTCTCCGCATGTGCGGGCGCAAGCACGACGGCACCCGTCAGCAATGCGCCGAAGAGAGTTCTCTTTGCGGGGGCAGTTGTCATAGAGAACATTTTTACCTCCATAGTTGTGTCATTTGATGCCTAAATATGTTAGTGTGGGTCCCTGACGCCGTCAACGAAAATTCCGCTGCAGATCGAACATGCCAGAAACATCGAGTTGTCCCTGGAGAAACGGCGACCGCACAACAGAGAGCCGGCCTTGGCAAGGCCTGCCTGCGGACCTTGACACCAGTTTCGTGCCTGTGGAACCGGGCCGGGCAAGCCATGGGAAACGCCGGCGCAGATCTGGAACTGTCGCAGCAAACCCGTAGCTGCCCTCAGAATTCACGGTTGGACAGCCGTACCGTCCGCCGCAAAAAAGTGAAGCATCCCGGGCAGGGGTTTCAGGTGAATGGAATCGCCCGGGACGAACGCGTGGCGACCCTTGATCAACGCTGACAGTTCGTCGTCTCCGCTGCGCGCAATGATCATCGTGTCCGCACCCGTCGGTTCCACCACCGATATGCGCAGGCCGAAAGCGTCGTCGGCCCCCTCCTCGACCAGGTCGACGTGTTCCGGCCGGATCCCGATTGATGCACACTGGCCGAGATGACGAAGGCTGTCTTCAGGCAGCTTGCAGTTCAGGCCGCTCCCGGTCCTGAATTCCGGGCCATCGTCAGTCGGCACGATCCGTCCTTCAAGGAAGTTCATCGCAGGGGATCCTATGAATCCCGCAACAAACCTGTTCACGGGGCTGTCGAATATGTCGAGCGGGCTGCCTACCTGCTCGACCCGGCCGCTCCGCATCACGACGATCTTGTCGGACATGGTGATCGCCTCGATCTGGTCATGCGTGACATAGACGGTCGTGGTTCCCAGCCGCTGCTGAAGTTCCTTGATCTCCGCCCGCATCCTGACCCGAAGCTTGGCATCCAGGTTCGAGAGGGGTTCGTCAAACAGGAACACGCTCGGATTCCGGATGATCGCCCGGCCCATGGCCACCCTTTGCCGCTGACCCCCGGACAACTGTTTCGGATAGCGCTTCAACAGGTCTTCCAGCCCGAGTATCCGAGCGGTTTCCTGCACCTTTCTTTCCGTTTCCGATCGGCTGGCGCCGCGCATCTGCAACGGGAATCCCATGTTCCCGGCAACGGTCTTCTGGGGATAGAGCGCATAGTTTTGAAAGACCATGGCAACGTCTCGATCTTTCGGGGGCAGGTCGTCGACAACCTTGCCGCCGACCCTGATCGAACCGCTTGTCGCCCGCTCAAGGCCGGCAAGTATCCGTAGCAAGGTGGACTTTCCGCATCCCGACGGGCCGACAAGCACCGCGAATTCGCCGTCCTCGATCGCAATGCTGATGTCATTGACAGCTTCCACCTGCCCGAACGACTTGGCAATTTCCATGAATTCAACGCTAGCCATACGTCACCGTCCTTCTGAGTGGTGCCATTCTAGACTCTCGGGCACAGGATCCAGTTCCGACTCCCAGACCGAAGACACCGTTGAGGAGCGGGCAAGGTCGTGACGGGTCGCGAACTCGGCCGCGGCCGTCATGTCCTTGAGACCGGTACCGGACACGATGACGACCGCGACGGTGTCGTCCGGGATGCGACCAGCTCCGGCTTCGGAGACAAATGCAGCCAGTGCGTAGGCCCCTCGCGGTTCGGCGAAGATTCCTTCCTTTCCGGCAAGGTCGGCCTGTGCTGCAAGGATCTCGCTCCTGGTCAAGCGGTGCAGATGCCCGCCTGAGTTTTCTATCGCCGCATTGGCCCAGGCCGCATCCAGGGGACGCGCACCCTTGCAGCCGGGATCGCCTGCCATGTCGATTCCGGCAAAATGGTCCTGCGGCTGACCGGCCACGATCCTCGGCACGCGGTCGGTCAACCCGATTTCCCGAAGGTCGCGGAATCCTTCGCTCAGGCCTCCCACCAGGCCGCCGCCGCCGACCGGCGCCGCCACGACGTCGGGACAGCTCCCCAGGTTCGCGCAGATCTCGTAGGCGATCGTCTTGGCGCCTTCGACCATGAACGGATTGACGGATCGCGCGGATGTCATCGGCACCAGTCCGTGCTCCCTGCACAGGGCCGGCAGTTCGCGGACCGCGACCTCATACGGATCATTGAATGCGTCCGCGGCGACATCGACAGGTCCGGTCTCGATTTCAAAGACCCGGGATCCATATACGTCTATCTGCTGGCGCTTCGATGCCGGCGTGTGCCTCGATACCCAAATATGCGCGCTGGCTCCTGATCGTGCCGCGTACGCCGCCAGGGAATTCCCGACGTTGCCCGACGATGTCACGGCAAGGCTTCTTCGACTGAAATGCCTGGCCATCGAGATGCCGACGCTTACCTGCCGGTCCTTGAAAGAACCCGTCGGATTGCAGCATTCCAGCTTGAAGTGGAGTTCATGGGGGCCCAGCGCCCGCTCCAGGTTCCCGGCCCGGATCAAGGGCGTATTGCCCTCTCCCAACGAAATTGCCGGCGACGCGGACGGAAGCGGCAGGAGTTCGCCGAATCGAGTGAACATGTCTGCCGACGCCTGCCAGTTTCGTGCGAACCTGCCACGGCGGCAGATCGCTGCGTGATCATATTGCAGCCTCAGTTCTCCACCGCACTCCGGACAGCTGTAGTGTTCCGCCAGTGGCATGACCTCTCCGCAATAAAGGCATTGCAGGCTGCGCAGCATTCTCATTCCTTTCCAGCGGAAGACGGGGAAGTGACCAGGTGTCCGCGGCGGTAGACGTGCAGCGGCTCACGGTAGGACGAGACGTCCGCAAGCGGCGAGTACTTCAGCACGACGAAATCGGCCGAATGTCCCGCGGCAATCCTTCCGACCCTGCCTTGCAGTTTCAGGACCCGTGCGGCGTTCAGGGAGGCGGAACGGATGACCTCGATGTTCGACAGTCCGGACCGGGCCATCAGTTCAAGCTCGACCGATGTGTCCTCGAACGGCGTATCCCTTACGCCGGCGTCCGTCCCGCACACGATCGGAATGCCCAGTTCGACAAGTCTTCGGAAATTCTCCAGCATGACGTCGTGCTGGTCCAGCGCGTGTTGCGAGTCCAGGTTTCCCTGCATCCCTTGCCGGGCAAGGGTTTCATGCGAGCGCGTGGCGGTCGAGAGGTTTGCCATGATCGAAACGCCGCTTTCGGCCACGATTCCGGCAATCTCCGGGTCATACCTTCTTTCGAGGCGTCCGTTGCTGGCGCGGCAGAAGAAGGCACAGTGTTCGAGACTGTCGAACCCGGCCACGGCGGCGCGCCGGACGCTTTCCGCGGCGAGCACGTGTGCAACGCTCGCGACATCGTTCGCCCGTGCAGCGTCGGCGACCTGGCAAAACATCTCCTGCGGGAAGGAAGCGGTTTCCGGATGGGTGTCCGGAGTCATCACGCCCCCGCTGCCCATCAGTTTCAGCGACTTGGCTCCGGCGGAAACCAGCCGTGACACGACCGCGGCAACATCGTCCGAACCCGATGTCTCGCCCCCGAAAAAGCCCAGGTGACCTCCAGGAACCGTGATTGGCGGGCCGGAGAGCAAGAGGCGCGGCAGGTCCGGCAGACCCCGGCGGCACCGGAGATGGGCGAGCAGGTCCAGGCTGGAACCGCAATCCCGCGCCGTGGTCACCCCGCTCAGGAGCATCGACCGCGCGTTCCGGACGGCACGCGACAGCCGCTCCGGAACCGTTTCGCCGTTGAAGTCCCGGAGCGGATCCGGGCTGGCCGAGAATTCCAGGTGGACGTGGGTGTTGATCAGGCCCGGCATCAGGCAGGCATCTCCAAGATCGGTCTCCGGCCTAGCGATGCCGGCATCCGGCGCCGCCATCCGGTCGCGGACGGCTTCAATGCTCCCCCCGACCACCTCGACCGATTTCGGCTCGAACCGGCCCGGCGGGTCGATCCAGACGTTGTCGCAATGCAGGACAAGGCGTTCATGGTTGGCAGGGTTTGTCATCGGTCAGCCCTTCACCGCTCCGCTGGTCAACCCGGAGACAAGGTATCGTTGCACGAAAAGGAAGAAGAGCACCGCCGGCAACGCGAACACCACGGCCGCAGCCATCATCTCGTCCCAGGCGATGGCATACTGGGTCTCGAACGACGTGAGTCCGACGGAAAAGACCCAGTTGCTTTGCGACGAGATCAAGGTCCGCGCGAGGAAGAACTCGTCCCAGCCCGTGATGAAGCTCATGGCAACGACAACCACAAGTCCCGGCAAGGCAAGGGGAAGCACGATCCGGTAGAATGCGCCGAGGCGCGTGCAGCCGTCGACCATCGCCTGCTCCTCGACCTCTACGGGAATGCGGTCGAAGAACCCCTTCATCAGCCAGGTCGCCAGGGGCAGCACGAACGCCGCGTCGGCAATGGCCAGGCCGATCAGTGAATTGTAGAGGCCTGTCTGCCGAAAGATCACGTAGAGAGGAACGACGATCAGCGTTGCCGGAAGGAGCTGGGAGAACAGTATGAAGATCGAGAACGCGGTCGTGCTGCCCGTCCTGAACCTGGACAGCGCATATCCGCCGTTGATGGCGACAAGCGTGCAGAAAATCGAGGTCGTGCTTGCGACGAAGGCGGTGTTCTTGAACCAGGTGAACACGTCCCGCTCCGTGAAGATCCTGACATAGGCATCCATCGTGATGCTTGACGGAACCAGGCGTGGCGGCCATTCGAACAGGCTCGTGGCCTCGAGCGACGACACGATCATCCAGTAGTACGGAAAGAACACGATGGCCGCGCATGCCAAGGTCAGCACGAACAGCGCCGCACTGATCAGCATGGTGGCGGTACGGGGGTTCAAGCGTCCCTCCTGACATGGATTATCGTGAAGAAGTACACGAGGCTGAACATCAGCAGTATCAACAGCAGAACCGTGCCGATCGCGGCGGCGTATCCGATCTTCTGGTAGGTGAACGCCGTGTTGTAGGTCAGGATCGACAGCGTTTCGGTTGCCCGGGCCGGACCGCCGCCGGTCATCGCGTAGATCATGGTCACCCGGCGGAACGAGTTCAGGATCAGGATGAGGATCAGGATGACGTTCACCGAGCGAAGTCCCGGCAGCGTGACATGGATGAACCTGGAGAATGCCCCCGCGCCGTCGACCATCGCGGCTTCGTACTCTTCCCGCGGGATCGTCTGAAGGCCGGCCAGGAGGATCAGGAGCGCAAGCGGAAACTGGTGCCAGCTGGTGATCAGCACGAGAGCCGGCATGGCAAGGTCCGCCTGGGCCAGCCAGGCCGCGGGCGCATCAAGGAACCCCGCTTCGACAAGGAAATAGTTGACGACCCCGTACTGGGCGTCAAGCATCCATATGAAGATCAGCACCGCCACGACCTCCGGGACCGCCCAGGGCAGGATGAAAATCGTCCGGACAATGCCGCGAAGCGGCAGGGACCGGTTCAGCAGCAAGGCGAAGGACAGGCCCAGCACGTACGTGCAGCCCATCGAGGCGATGCCGTAGTAGACCGTCACCTTCAGCGAGTTCCAGAAGAACGGATCGGACAGCAGGACCTCGTAGTTCGCAAGTCCGATGTAGCGCCCGGCATTGTAGTTCAGGATGCGCGTGTTGAAGAATCCGAGCAGTATTCCCTGCGCAATGGGCCAGATGAGAATCACGGACATCACGATCGCAGCCGGGGTCAGCAGCCAGATCGGCAGCAGTTCAAGATGCCTGAACCTGCGAGCGAAGACACGCCTCACGCGAAACCCCTCACGATTGCGGGTGCGAGCGGACCCGGCAGGCCCCGGCCGGTCGCGATGTGCCGGCCAGGGCGCGTCCCGTGACATCGGGAGAGCTCAGAGGGTCTTGGTCCAGTTCTCCAGCTGCTTCTGGAGGGCATCGAGACCTTCCTGGACCGACATCTCCCCGGAGTAGATCCTGGACAGCCCGTCGACCACGATCTGCCGGAACTCGGCAGCCTGGATTTCGTAACCGGGAGGAGCGTAGCCAATTCCACCCGGGTACTTTGCCGCAATCTCGGCCATCTTGCCAGCGTAAGGCACCTCCTCGAGAAACGCCTCGCTGGGCTCCACGATGGTGCCCGGAATCTGCACCAGGTCTTCAAGGTATCTCTGCTGCGCCTCAGGATCATAAAAGACGTTCAGCATCTTGCAGGCATCGTCGGGATGGGGCGAATCCTTCGGAATGACGTAGAATGCGCCGCCGGTGATCGCCGCATGGGTCGGCGTCGGCATGACTTCGAAGGTGACATGCGGGACTAGGTCGGGATTGATGGTCTTGACCGTGCTGACCACCCAAGGGCCGTCGAAGAGCATCGCGACCTTGCCATCCGCAAACATCTGGCGAACCGTCTTGGAGCCCAGGCCCTTCGGGCTGAGCCCTTCGTCCAGAAATCGCTTGATCCAGCTGACGGCCGCGATGGCGGATTCATCATTTGCCGTGATCGTCCCGTCAGGCTGTGACCAGTCCGATCCCATGCCGATCAACCAGTGCATGCTGTTGATGTAGACGTGGATGGCACTCGCGGTGTCGTTCGGAAATCCATATCCGAATTCACCGGTCTTGTCTTTCACGGCCCTGGCCGCGGCATAGAACTCGTCCAGGTTCGTGGGGATCCCGACTCCCGCTTCCTCCAGCAGTTGCGTGTTCGCCAGCAGCGACTGGGGACTCATCGTCAACGGCACGCCATAGGTCGCCCCGTCAACCTGGGCGAAACTGACGGAAGGAAGTATCCGGTCCGCGAATCCGGACGATTCAATGCACTCGTCCATCGGCGCGAGGATGCCTGCGTCAATCATGGGCGCCAGCATGTTCGTGAACACCGGCATGAAGTCGGGCACGTCGCCGGCTGCAATCTGCGTGATCAGCGTCTGCTCGTAGTGCGTGTTGGGAATGAGCGTCTTGTCGACGGTGATTCCCGGGTTGGCGGCTTCGAACGCAGCCACGCGATCCTTGTTCCAATCTCCGACGATTCCCTCTTCCCACATCCAGCTTGGCATCCTGAACGTATAGGAATCCTGCGCACTAGCGGTGCCTGCAATCAGGGCCAGGGCAGCTGCCGTCATCAAGGCTTTCATCATAAGTACCTCCATGTTAGAATTTGGTCCGGTAGCGTCTAATGAACTTACAACCGGTTTGATACCAATGTCAATTATCGCCACAGAACAGGCCATAAGTGTACCACCTGGGATCCGGGACAAGACCAGATGGCTGGCCAAGACCATTCGCGACGACATCGTCGGGAAGGTGTACGGGCCAGAGACAGCGATTCCGTCCGAACGTGAACTCATGCTGAAGCACGAGGTTTCCCGAACCACGGTGCGACGGGCAATCCAGCTGCTCGTGAACGAGGGGGTCGTCGTCCGTCGTGCCGGAAGCGGCACCTACGTGCGCAAGGCGGAAAACGGTCCGCGGTTCGCCGGTTCATCGTCCGGAAAGGTCCTGTCCCTGATCGTTCCCACGTTTTCCAACCCGCTTTACGCCGAGGTGATCGACGGGATCGAGCGCGCCGCCCGGGGAAGCGGCTGCCACCTGATCACGAGCCAGTCCGACTACCAGGTTGCAAGCGAGAACGCCGGACTCTCGGCGATGGCCGACGATCCATCGATACGCGGCGCCATCGTTGTCCCGAGCATGGTCGAACGGCCGGTCGCAGGGGCCCTTGAATTCGTCAATGCGGGCAAGCCGCTGGTGTATCTCGGTAGGTGGCCCAACGACATCGAAGCCGACGGTGTCCGGATAGACTACGATGAAGCGGCGCGAATCGCCGTCCGGCATCTCGTCGAACTGGGGCACCACAGGATCGCCTATGTCGAAGGGGCGCCGAGGCTGGAGGGCTTTTCGATGCTGCCTGCATACCGTGATGCCCTGGCGTCGGCCGGCATCGCGCGCGACCGCTCGCTCGTTCGCATGCAGGATGAACCGTCCGAATTGGCAGGGCAGAATGCAATCGAAGCGCTCGTCGCGGAAAGTACGGCGTTTTCCGCGGTTTTCGTTCGAAACGACGTAACGGCCATCGGGATCATGCGGGGGTTGCGAAACGCCGGACTGAACGTTCCAGGTGACGTGTCTGTGGTCAGCGTCAACGACAGCGTCATCGCCCGGTCGATGGACCCTCTGCTGACCAGTGTCAATGTTCAGCCAAGAACGCTTGGCAGCCTGACCTTCCGTGCGCTCAGCGACAGGATTTCGGGCGTTTACAATGGACCTTCGGTTCATCTGACACTTAGGCCGACCCTGAGTGTCTATGGGTCGACAGGCGCACCTTCGAAGCTCAAGGGTCGCCGGGACAGCTGACGGGACATCCGGAATTGACCGTTCCTGCGCCACATCGTTCCCAACGGCTTGCGGTAGGATCCTATACCGAGTCCTACGGTGACTTCCGGGCCTGCGGAAACGGCATATCGGTGATTGAACTGTCCGAAGACGGCGCCTTTGAGCATATCGGCTCTGCAACTCTTCCAAATCCCAGCTATCTTCGCCACTCGGAGAGTCACCGCAGGGTCTACGCGACTTTAGAAACTCCCGATGACCGGGCGGCGCTCGTTTCCCTGGAGTTGCCCCGGGCGGGTGCTTGGCTGCGCGTTTCAGCCAGAATTCCCATCGAAGGCCGGCTTCCGTGCCACATCGATCTTCATCCATCTGGCCAATGGATCGCATGTGCCTGCTACGGAACAGGCACTGTGCTCGTGAGGGGTCTCTCCGAAAGCGGCGATCTTGATGCGCGATCGGGAGGCGAAATCCTGCGGACGGGCAGCGGGCCCCATCCCGTCAGGCAGACCCGGTCCCATCCCCATGGCGCATACTTCTCGCCGGACGGTCGGTGGCTGCTGGTTCCCGATCTGGGAACCGACCAACTGGCCGCCTATCCATTCGATCACCGAACCGGTGCCTGCGGCGTTCCGCTCACATGGCAGGCACCACCAGGCTCCGGTCCGAGAACTCTCGCGTTCAGCGGCTGCGGCCAAGCCATTCTACTGGTCAGTGAGCTGTCATCCGAAGTGTCGAGCCTGCAATGGCGGGACGACACCATCAAGGAAATGGCCAGGCTGACTTCCCGCGGTGCGTCCGAAACGTCCGGGACGACAGACAACACCGCATCCGGCCTCAGGATGCATCCCGACGGCGTTCACTTCGGCGTGACCAATCGAGGTGACGACTCGATCTCCATATTCCGGCTTGATTCCCGTACAGGGTCGATCAAGCGGCGCCTGACGTTTCCTTGTGGCGGAAGGAAGCCCCGGGACTTCGGGTTCTCGCCGTGCGGGCGCTGGCTGGTCTCAGCCAACCAGGACAGTGACAGCTGCATCCTGTTCGCGGCCAGTTTCCTCCCTGAGCCGACTGTACGGCGAATTGCCGGGGTTGTGGTCAGGTCACCTAGCAGCATTTGCTTTCTCGCTGATCGAAAATAATCGTTCCGTCCCGCCCTGGGACCCGCAAACGGAAGGTTGACGCTTGTCGGGGAAACTGAGGAAATTGTGCCGTCGCGGCGGGTCATGATGTACACACTTCCGAATCTCCAGGAAATTACGGAACGCATAGGGACGATTGGAGGCGGACCGGCGGCGCGGGCGCCATGACCGGAAATCGAAGGACAGACCTTCGAAATCAAGCGATTGCGGCGAGATTGCGGGGCGAAGAGGACGCTGGTGCAGGAAGGCCGGAAAGGCCTGTGAATGCAGACCTTTGGAAGGCAGACGGCCCAAGACATTGCAAAAAGGCAAGAAGGTCGTGGAGGAACGATGAGTTTCCGCCAAAGGAGTGAAGTCGTCCATTTGAGTCGCGGCCCCGCTCATGGGGACGCGCGGCCGCGACCGCACCCGAACGGGCGGTGACCCGCCGCTGCGTCCATCCTGCAGGGATGGCGACGGATCGGGTCCATTCGGCCACGGCAAGCCCGGGGCGTCAATCCTTTTCCGGGCAGGGCGGTGGATGGACGGCGTTATCGGAACGGCGCGCACCTGAAACCGCGCACGGACCACGGAAACGCGGCTTGACGGCTTCGGCCGTGGATGGGCTTGATTCAGGGTGTGCGGTGAGGTCAGCGAATGCTCGACCGTCTGCAGACAGGCGGACTGCCGGCCCAGGACATTGCACAATCCGCAAAAAGGTCGTGGGGGCTCACATCCATGACTGAAATTCTCCAGCCGGATGCCGTTTCGCGTCCTGCGGGCAACCCGGCGACATATCGTTCAGGAACACTCTCGGACGCACCGGGACGACCCAAGGGGCCGATGTCCCACCCAGCAAACGCGATGCCGCGTTGGAGAATGTTCCGACAAACATGGCCGGACAACGGCGATACGCAGCCATCAACAATCTATTCCTTGTTCGTTTCCGCTTCGGGGACGTGCAAGAGGCTCCCAGTACACCACCGCGTGCGATCGGCGGCCGATTGAGTTCAGGTCAGCTTGCCCCGTGCGTCAATCGTCAGGACCGACAATTCTCCTCTTTTTTGCTCGAGCCATGCGTTGTCCAGCATGTTGGTAACGACACAAATGTGATTTGGGACAATGTGCACCTGCTCTCCGACTTCAAACCTGTCATCTGGACCGCTTCGGACGATCCCATGTTCCTCGCTCAATTTGGCAATTCGCGCCTGTTGATGTCCGACGAGATGCCCGAAGCCATCAAGCCCAAGCAGATCCGTCGTCAGAATTTTGGACCCTGCGTCGATGATTGCCCTGGATTCGGAGGGGACGCTTACGACCGTGGCAACGATCCGGCCAGCGCAGTCCTCCCAGTTGCAGGTTTCCCGCTCCACTAGCGAACGATCGTTGAAGAT
>JAJDVJ010000114.1 GCA_022826205.1 Silicimonas sp.
GTGCGCGTAGCGATGGATGGGCGCCCGTTCGAGTTCAAATGCGGTCAATGCACTGACTCCTTCCGATGGTGGCCTTAGTGGCAATCGGGCGGCATGCCTTCATTGCCGCATCCGCTGGATTGCGTTTCGGGCGGACATCGCGATAAGCGCCAGGATGACGATAAGGAAAACAAGGCTCACCGGGCGCGTGACGAAGATCGTCATGTCTCCTCCTGCAGCCCCGATGCCTTGCCGGAAATAGCGTTCCATGATCGGGCCCAGGACCAGCCCTAGGATCATTGGCACCATGGGAATGTTGGCACGCCTAAGCGCAAATCCAAGGACGCCGAAGCATATGGCGATCAACGTGTCGGACAGCCGGTAATTCGACGAAAACGTGCCGACCATGACGAGGCACATGATGATCACGCCAAGAAGCCTGTCGTTGACGGTGGCGAGCTTGGCGATCCACTTCGTGCCCACCAGCAACAACGCGACAATGACAAAGTTCATGATGAACAGCGTCATGTATAGCCCGGCGACGAATGCCTTGTTTTCTTCGAACAGCGTCGGCCCCGGATCGACTCCGTGGACAATGAAGACGGTCAGCATCAAGGCTGTGAAGGCTTCGCCAGGGATGCCAAGCGACAAAAGCGGCACCAGGGCCGCGGGGGGCACGGCGTTGTTGGCGGTCTCTGACGCGATGATTCCCTCAGGTGCGCCCTTGCCGAATTTTTCCGGCGTCTTCGAACCGGCGCGGGCGGAGGTATAGGCGAAGAACTGGGCGAGGAATTCTCCAACTCCCGGAAGCACGCCCATTCCAACTCCCAGTCCGGCCGAACGGAACAAGGTCTTGGGATAGCGGAACACCTCGATGAATCCGCTGAGAAGACGCCTGTCGAATTCGGTATTGGCGTCCTTGATTTGCCTGTCGGAGAAGATCAGGGTCAGGGCCTGGCTTAGGGCGAAGAGGCCGAGAACCATGGAAATCAGCGGTACGCCTGCCATCATCCATGTTGTGCCGAATGTGTACCGGGCCGAGCCATAGGCGGTCTCCAACCCGATGGTCGAGACAAACAGCCCAACGCCGAGCATCGCAAAGGAGGCGAACTCGCTGCCGCGATGGGCGACCACGACGAGAACCATCGCCAAGAGCGCGGCCATGCCGAGGTCGACCGACGTGAGGTACTTGGAAAGTGCTGCAAGGGGCCAAGCGGCGAGAGCAAGAACGCTGACGGCAAAGATTCCGCCGACGAAGCTTGAAGAATAGGCCAGCGCCAAGGCACGCTGCGGCTCGCCGTTCTTGGCCATCGGATAGCCGTCATAGGTGGTCAGCACATTCACGGCCGTGCCCGGGGTGTTGATCGTGATGGCCGGAACTGCTCCGCCATACCATCCCGCTGCATACAGCCCCATCAAGAGCGTTATCCCGGCAAGCGGATCCATCGTGTAGGTGATCGGCAAGAGCAGCACGATCCCGACGCCGGGACCAATCCCGGGTATGGCGCCAAGGATGATGCCGAGCACGCTCCCGCTGAGCAATGCGATCCAGATCACCGGATCGGCGAGCTGTTGCGTGCCAAGCGCAATTGCCTCCAACATCAGAGGATGCCTTGCCAGGACACGGGGAGGTCAAGCCACTTGAAGAGCGCGGGCCGCGGAAACCAAATCCCAAAGCCGACGCGAAAGATCAGGACCATGGCGACGGTCGTCCCAAGCACGATCAGAACGAGACGCGTGCCACGAAAGCCCGCCGTCGTTGCCACTACGCTCGCAAAAACGAGGATCGACAGCGCGAATCCAAGCACTCTCATCAACATGACGGCGCCAATCATGCAGCCGGAGATCAGCAGGATCTGGCCGTAGATGCGCACGGTCTTTCCGACATCGACGGCTTCGCGCTTTGCGACAAAGAACGCGATTGCGGAAGCGATGACAGTCATGATGAGCGCGACGGTCGGAGCAAGTGCGGGCTCCGCCCACCAGCCACCGGACATGACTGTCTGGCCCATTGAACCCGGCGTTGTCTGCCAGTCGACCATCGCCAACAGCAAGACTGCGGATACGAAGATTGCGGCGACAAGGAAGCGGCCCCCGGTCGGTTGTTCGCTGAACGGGGGCTCGTCGTCCTTTCGGTCGCCTGACATGGGCGCTTATTTGGCCAGGAGGTTCTCGAACCGGTGGTAGAACGCTTCCGCGAATTGCGCCGCTTCGTCGGCAGGCATCCACTGAACCACGGCGCCTGAGTTGGCCGCGACTTCCTGCGCCTCGGGACTTTCCACCACAGCCTTTGCAATGCGCGAAATCACCTCACGCGCCTCTGCTGGCGTGTCCTTTCGCACGAAGATGCCGGTCCAGCCGGGCGTGGAAATACCAGGCACCTGCTCTTCGAGGGTGGCCACGTCAGGATAGATCGGAATGCGGGCCGTCGTGTAGGCCGCGAGTGCCTTGGCTTCTCCGCTGGTCAGACAGGGCTTCAGCAGGCCCCCGCCCAGGGTGACGTCGATTTCCCTGTTCAAGATCATTTGGCAGGTCGTCTCGTCGTACGCCGTGATGCTGGAGAACTTGAAACCAAGCTCTTCGGCCATCTTCAGTGTCTGGAGCGCGGGCGGGCCGTTCAGGCCAAAGACGCCAAGGCTGACGTCATTCGACTTGGCGTGTTCTGCCAACTCCATCAGGTTGTTGTAAGGCGCGTCGGCATGGGCCGTCAGCATCATCCCGTAGCCGATGACCACGGCCAGAGGCTCGAACTCACCCTTTTCGTATTCCGCATTGCCGCGAATTATGTGTGCAGAGATGATGTTGGCGGTGAAGAGGCCGACGGTGTAGCCGTCCGCAGGCTGGTTGAACACGTGGGTGGCGCCAATCAGCCCGCCCCCGCCCTTGATGTTCACGGTGGTGGCTGGAACGCCGGTTTCCTTCTTGAACGCGTCCGAAATCATGCGGGCAATCGTGTCCTCGATGTCACCGGGAGGCCATGGCACCACGAATTCCACCGGGCGCTCCGGGTATTCCGCGTGTGTCATGCCAGTCATGGCAACTACCGCGAAGACAATTGAAGTCAAAAGCTTAGCCATGTATTTCATAATGTTCTCCCTGTTTGTTGGCCACTCTCACTGGAGGTCATTTACACGGATTAGAGTAGAAAACTTCACCGCGTTCCAGAAGAAAGTTTTTCTTTCTCATGATTGAATGCCAGCTTTTGAGAGCGGTTCCAAGAAGGTGACCATCCTGTCTCCGGACTGGTCATGTCTCAGACGGCGGACCATTCGAATTCACTCGGGTCAGGTGCATCGATCCTGCCAGGAGTCCGCGCGGGTGCCCTTGCCTGAGCGACTCATCGTTCTCACAGCGCGATTTCTGCAAGGTCGTGGCCGACCGTCATCTTGCCGGTCCAGGTCTGCCGAACGAGCGCCTCGAATTCCGCAGGTCCGGTCAGCTCATCGTCTCCGGGGGTGAAGTGCTGGACCACGAGGTGCCCCACGCCCGCCGCCGTCGCGATCTGCCCAACATCGTCTCCGAAGGTGTGCCCTGCGATCATGTGTTCCATCAGGTTCGGCTTGATGGATTTCAGGCGCTCGCACATCCTTTCCGTGCCGGCGCGATGCATGACTTCATGCACCAGAATGTCTGCTCCCTTCGCGAATTCTGCCAACGGCGGGAAATAGCTCGTGTCCGAAGAGAAGACCACCGTCCCTTGCGGCCCCCTGACCTTCAGGGCAAACGTTTCGGTCAGTGGCGGATGCACCACGCGCAGCGCGTCAACTGCGACCAGATCGTCCTTGAAGACACGGCCCTCCGTGTACTCTGTCACGTCGAACATGTCGCGTGGATCCTGCTGGCGCTCGTCGGCCATGCGCACCTCTATGTCGCACGCCATGGCTGCAAGGAAGTCATCGATCAACTTCCTGACGCCTTTTGGGCCGTAGACCTTGATCTGGCGTTTCGGCGACGACACCCACGTGGTGTGCAGGAACGGCCCAAGCTCAAGGCAATGATCCGAATGCAGATGCGTGATCAGGATCGTGTCCACGTCTGCGAGCGAAAACCCGGCTTCCACGAATTGCCGCGTCACGCCCATCCCGCAGTCAATGACATACGGGCGCCCTGAAATCTCGATGACAGATGACGACGGCCAGCTTGATCCCGTCGTCAGGCGCGGGCCGCCCTTGGTGCCGAGCAGGATGATGCGATCAGCCATGGTGGAAATCCGCAGAGGTCCGGTTTAGGAATCCGCCATGATCATTGGCATGCATCACGTGGGCGTGGTCACCAAAGACGTTGACCGATTGGCCGGGTTCTACAGCGACAACTTCTTTGCGGAGCGCCTTGGAGAATTCCGTTGGGGGCCGGGTGACACGGCACTGACCACGCGGTTGGCGGCTGCCGGCAGTTCCGGACGAATTGTCATGCTGGGCTTCGCGACGGGGCGGTTGGAGCTCTTTCAGTTCGAGGATCTTCCTGGGCGCCTGCCTGACCGTCAGTTCGCCGTGGCAAAGCCAGGCTTCAATCACGTCTGCTTCGAGGTCGATGACTGCGCCGCGGAATACGCGCGGCTGAAGGCGTTGGGCATGTCCTTTCATGCCGAACCGTTGACAATGCCCGCAGGCGGAGTCTTCACCTATGGTCGCGACGTGGACGGAAACGTCGTGGAAATCCTTCAGTCGCCTCAATTTACTGCCTCGTAGTCAACGGGGGTGCCGTGCCATCCGGCCCAGCGCTTCTCCCAATAGAGGTTGTGAATGCGTGTGGAGACAGGCCCTGACCCTTGGCAAATCGGTTGATCGTTGACTGTTGAGACCGGGAGGATGCCGCCAGCGCTGGAAGTCAGGAACGCTTCATCCGCGGTCAGGAGATCGTCTACGGTCACCGTGCCCACTTCGATGTTGAGCCCGATCTCGGCGCAAAGCTCCAGAGCCGTGAGCCGCGTTATTCCCTCAAGGCAGCCAAGCTCCGGGGTCATGATCCTGTTCTCTCGGATCACGAAGATGTTCGAGCCTGGCGCCTCGGTCAGGACGTTTTTCCCGTCGGTCAGAACGCTCCACTCGGCACCGGCAGCGCCTGCTTCCATCAGCGACATGTTCAGGTCGAGCGAACAGAAGTTCTTCGCACGCGGGTCGACGGCATTGGAGGGGATGCGGATGTAGTCATTCGAGACATGCAGATGAATGCCTGCCTGCCGGTCCGCATCGTCCTTGATGAACACGTATGGGATCACAAAGGCATAGAACCTGTTCTGGAAACGCTCCGCATGCAGCCGGTCACTGGGGTGCGGCAGGTTCGCGCCCCGGGTCACCGCCCACCAGACATATGCGTCCCTGAGCCCGGAACGCGCAACGAGCTCGTTCAGCAGTGCGGACTCTTCGGCTTGAACGAATGGACTGGAGAGCTTCATGCGGTCGCAGGAGCGCGCAAACCGGGCCTGATGGTCTTCAAGGCGGAAGAACTGGCCGCGGCTGACGGACACGACGTCATAGACCGCATCGGCTCGAACAAGCCCGAGATCGGTGATCGGCACGGCCGCCTCGCCCAGGGGCACGAACCGGTCGATGACGTATGCCGCACCCGCCGTCCATTCCTGCGCGCGTGCCACCGGCGCGTGGGCAGGATCGTTGGCCATGATTTCCTGCACAGACACGGGCGAAAGGCCGTTCATGCTTCAGCCTCCGGTTGCAAGGTGTCGCCAAAGTCCAGCTTGATGCCGCTGTCCTTTGGGTAAAGACTGTCGACCCGCACGCCGGAAAAGACCTCCCAGTGGATCAGGTCGTTTTCGTCACGTATGGTCATGTCAAACACGATGTCTCGGATGTCCTTGCGGCTGTATTCGAGGATCCGGGCATGGGAAGGGAATTCAGAGACGTAGCGCAGTGACCGATCATCCTCGTCCATCCCGATATCGTCGCGACCGTGGGGCATCGCGATGGAGTGGATCACCAGCGCCGTGTCGCTGTCTTCCAGCCGGTGCGCGTCGCCCATGGCCCAGGTGCGCTCCATGACATCGGCATCCGTCAACGCGGATGACCAGACTTGCTCGACCGACATTGCGGCCCCGTCAACGCGGTACTCCACGCCACGCGAGAAGCTTTGGTGGAAGGGGACTCGTTCCTGTCCGGGGCGCGCTTCGTAGATGCCGTTGTCGAAGAGCATGATCGTTCCTTCAGAAGTGACCCGCGGGTTGTGCATGTGCCAGGGCCACCTGAAGTTCTCGCCAATCGGGGTCAGGAGTTTTCCTTGCAGCCGGGCAGGCCAGCCATCGTGATCGCCAAGGATCCAGACTATCTCGCCTGACTTTCGGTCAATCTTCAGTATGCAGTCCTGCAGACGCATCGACACCAGAACGGAATCATCGCTTTCGTCGTAGGCAACGCCGTTCCCGTGGGTCCAGTCGGCCGCGCCTGGAAATCCGCGGACATGCCAATAGGCATCCAGCGCATCATACCCGATGCGGTAGGGATCAAGGTGGTCAAAGCTGTCCCAGCTCCAGACCACGTCGCCTTCGGGCGTAAACTCAACCACCATGTCCCCGACGATTTCACGATCTGCCTTGTGCTTGTCGGGCTCGCGGACCGAAGCGGGCCAGTCCTTCACGTGTCTCGCGTGTGCCGAGAGTGCAAGGAAGTTGCCGTTCGGCATTTGGTGGGGCTGATGATGCAGGCTGCGTACGTCGACGGGAATGCCGCCTTCCTCAGCGCCCTGCGGTCGTCGCGAGGCGTACCAGGCCCGGATGACGTCTCCGGCAACGTCGATCTCTCGCGAACAGGACTCGGTGTCATGGACAAACAGGTTGCCGCTCGCCAAGCGCTCGATGCCAGCGGCACGTCGGTCGAGCTTGCGCATCCAGCGCATCCGGCCCTGATTGTCGACCGCGACAAGCATGCCCCAATGGGTGAGCCACTTGCGCTGTGCAACCGTCATGTCCGTGATGCGCCCAATGGCGCGACGGCGAACGGTCAGGAAAGTGAACCGACCCGCCATGCGATGCGGCTGGGAGACACGTGTCTGCAGCGGCGGCATTTCGAGTGGCGAGGTCGGTAGGTCCTTCAGTCGGTGCGCGATCGTCTTTGGCCATGTCACGGCACCGTCCTGCCCGGCGATCTGCACCGTTGCTTTCGCCACGCCTTCAGGATGGAACCCCAGCAGCAGGTAGCAGCCGTCCTCGGTCGGGAAGGTTACTGTCCAAGCGTCGCCGTTCTGCTCGATCCTGACACGAATCTCGTCCGCACCCGATGTGTCCACGCGCAGCCGGGCGACAAGTGGCGCGTGCTCCGGTCCATGTTCGATGGTCGGTTCCGTAAGGAACTGCGGTGTCGGCATTGACGATCTCCCTGATGATACAATGCTAAGGACGTTGCGCGCAAAAAAGACGGGATTGCTTTTATCTGGTAGAAGAATTGCTACTGTCGGCAGATGTCCATTCCGGCGGTTGCCAAGCCACGTCGGCGGCCTTGATGAGATCGTCGGCGATCTCAACGATGAGTGTTCGGATGTTGCGCTGGGCTTCCGTCATTTTCTCGACCCGCGGCCCGGCCAGGTGGACCGTGCGATTGAAACTGGGCAAGTCAATGCTGCGATGGTCAGCGAGCCCGGCGGCAATTTCATCGTTGAATTGGGCAACGGGTGCCACGCAAAACCGACGTCCTCGCACGAGATACTCCCGCCTGATCTCGATCGACGAGCACTCGATCAAGTCGGCCCACTTCGAGCCAGTTTTCTTGAACCTGCGCTCGAGCTGTTCACGGGACCAGATCGCGCGCACGTCAAGCACGACTGGAAGCCCTGCCACTTCCGAAATGGGCACGGGGTCTGGCAACGGCGCGCAAAGGTCTGGAGCCCCGATAAGGCACAGGCGCTCATTATAGACCGGAAGGCTCTCTGACTCGTCCGTTTCGACATCCCTGTCAAAGAATGCAAAGTCGCATTCTCCAGCCTCCCACATGCTTTCCAGGTCCGCCGGAAATCCCTGGTTGAAGAGAAGCGTTATGCCCGGATGCCTGTCGAAGCCCAATTCCATCAGCCGTGGCACCAGCACGCGGCTCAGGGACGGGGTGACGCCGATCCGAACTGTCCCCTCGCTGGTGTTTCGATGCCTGGACAGTTCGCGTCGCGTGCTTTCGACCGCGCCAAGAATGTCTTCCGCGCGCTGGAACAGGACCTTGCCGACGGAGGTCGGCCGCATGCCACGTGAATGACGGGTCAGCAGCTTCAGGCCAAGCTCGGCCTCCAGCTTCCTTATCTGCTGGCCGATCGCAGGCTGCGTCACGTTCAGTGCCTCGCTCGCAGCAGTCAGGCTCTCGTGCTTGGCGACGGCGTGAAAGTACTTGAGCTGGCGGAAATCCATGGGCACGCCCCTTGTTCCCGGTCGGCTCGAAAGACATTAGTTGCGCTTTCCTCTCCTGTAAATCCGGGGCTATTGTCGTTGCCAACGCTGTCGGCTTACGTTCACGGGCGAGAAGAAGGTATGCCATGGCAGCGAGCACGTCCAACATTCAGCCCGACGACGATGTCCTGATCGAGATGTATCGACGGATGCTATTGATCAGGAAGTCGGAGGAACAGCTCTTCCGCGACGTGAAGCTGGGACGGACGCCGGGGCAGGTGCACCTGTCCGATGGCCAGGAGGCGGTGGCCGTCGGGATCTGCGCCCCTCTTGATGATCGGGACCAGATCACCTCCACCCATCGCGGGCACGGGCACTACCTGGCCAAGGGCGGCGACGTCAACGCGATGTTCGCCGAGGTCTACGGCAAGGCCGAAGGCATCTGCCGCGGCATGGGAGGATCGATGCATGTGGCAGACTTCTCGAAGGGGATCGTGGGTGCCAACGGGATCGTGGGTGCTGGGCTTGGCATTGCAACAGGGGCCGGCCTCGCCAACAAGCTTGAAGGAGATGGTCGCGTCGCTGTCTGCTTCTTCGGTGACGGGGCGGCCAACCAAGGATCGCTGATGGAAAGCCTCAACATATCCTCGCTCTGGAAGCTGCCGGTTCTCTTCGTCTGTGAAAACAACGGGTTTTCCGAGTTTTCGCCGTCGGGCACGGTCACGTCCGGCGTGATCTCCGATCGTGCCAAGCCCTTTGGCATCCCGGTCTGGAACATCGACGGCAATGATGTGGTGGAGGTCTGGAGGACGGCGCTCGAAGCGGTGGATCATTGCCGGTCCGGTGTTGGGCCAGCCTTCGTCGAGGCGCGGACCTACCGCTATTCGGGGCACTTTTCGGCCGAGGCAATGATCCTATCCACACCCTATCGAAGTGACGAAGAAATCGAGGCGTGGCGCGCAAAGGACCCTGTCGCAAGGACCCGCGCGCTAATCATTGATCGCGGGGCGGCGGACGCCGCCGCGTGTGAACGCATGGAAATGGAGGCTGACGCGTGCGTGGAAGGCGCCGTGGCTTTCGGCGAAGCTGGCACCGCGCCGGATCCGGGCACGGCGGAGCAGTTGATGCGGGTGTGCTCCTGATGCCGCGGATGCGTTTCATACAAGCGATCAACCAGGCACTTGTCGAGGAGATGGAGCGAGACTCCAGGACGATCCTGATCGGCGAGGATGTCGAGGCGTCGATCTTCGGCGACACGCGTGGCCTCCTGGATCGTTTCGGTGCAGATCGGGTGCGCAACACGCCAATCTCCGAGCAGACGCTGACAGGGATCTCCGTTGGTGCGGCGGCATGCGGCTGTCGCGTCATCCTGCACATGATGTTCTCGAACTTCATCTACACGGGCTTCGATGCCATCGCCAACCAGATGGCGAAGCTGAGACTGATGAGCGGCGGTCAGATCACCTTGCCGATAACGGTGATCGCGAATTACGGCGGCGGACGTTCGACCGCCGCCCAGCATTCCGACACACCCCTTTCTCTCCTGATGAACCTGGCTGGAGTCGAAGTGGTGGTTCCCTCGACACCGGACAATGCCAAGGGTCTTATGAAGACGGCGATCCGCTCCGACAATCCGACCTTCTTCCTCGAACCCGGTGGGCGGGGCGGCGATACTGAAGAAGTCCCAAGCGGCGACTACGTCACGCCGCTTGGCGAAGCCCGCATAATGCGCGAAGGCAGCGATCTGTCGCTGATTACCATGGGATCGATGACCCGGATGACATTGCAGGCCGCGAAGCGGCTGGAGACGGAACTGGGCGTGTCGGCGGAGGTTTTGGACCTGCAGTCCCTTGTGCCGCTCGACACGGAGGCGATTCTTGCCAGCGTTGGAAGGACCGGTCGTGCGATCGTGGTGGACGAAAGCCGCGATGCGTGTTCGGTCGCAAGCCATGTTGCGGCAATCCTCGCTGACAAGGGCTTTGCCCAGCTGAAAGCGCCCGTTCAGCGCATCACCGTGCCGGATACTGCAATGCCCTATGCACCGTCAGCGGAACTGCCCTTGTTGCCAAATGCCGAGCGCATTGTCATTGCCGCAAGGGCGCTCTTTTCCGAGGTGTGAACAATGAAGGCAAAGCTGAAGCTTGCCCGCATCGGGATGAACATGGAAGAAGGAACCATCACGAAGTGGCACGTCGCAGCGGGTGATCGTTTCAAGATGGGAGATGTCCTCTACGAGGTGGAAACGGAAAAAGTGTCCAACGAAGTCGAGGCTCCCGGTGACGGCGTGATGCTCGAAGTCCTGGTTGGCGAGGACGAGATCGCAGCCGTGGGCCAGGATGTCTGCATTGTCGAGAGTGCATGAGGGGAACCGTGACCGACGCACCGGTAATCATCAATGGCGGAGGGCCGGTTGGCTTGGGCCTCGCGATTGACCTTGCACTGAAGGGTGTCGAGAGCATCGTGCTGGAACGCACGACCGAGCTTCACCGCATCCCCAAGGGGCAGAACCTGACACAGCGCACAGGCGAGCATTTTCGTGCGTGGGGCATCACGGATCAAGTGCGTGCGGCCACGCCGATCCCGCCTGAATTCGGCAACGCCGGTCTCATCACCTACGGCCGTCTTCTGAGCGACTATAGTTATGACTGGTTTCAACGCTCGCGCGTGCGTCCCTACTACTTCGCCGACAACGAGCGCTTGCCGCAGTACAATCTCGAAAGAGTCTTGAGAGGCCGCGTTGCCGATCTTCCTCAAGTGGCGCTCGTTCAGGGTGCAGGAGTCACCGGCGTGACCCAGGATGATGCCGGCGTCCGTGTTTCCTACAAGGCCGATGGAGCGAACCATGTGGTCGAGGCCGCCTATGCCGTGGGCTGTGACGGGGCGCGATCGGTAACCCGCGACATCGGCGGGATCCGGAACGAGACCGACCACGAAGGGCCGCGCATGGCGCTGCTCGTCTTCCGTTCCATGGAGTTGCATGACCTGCTCGAACGCTATCCCGGCAAGTCGATCTTCAATGTGATGCACCCGGCGATGGATGGCTACTGGCAGTTTCTGGGCCGTGTCGACCTGAACGGAGGGTGGTTCTTTCATGCACCTGTGCCGGAAGGTGCCACGCGGGAGAACTTCGATTTCCATGCCTTCCTTCACAAATTTGTTGGCGTGGAATTCGCACTGGAATTCGAGCATATCGGGTTCTGGGACCTGCGCATTTCGCACGCCCAGACCTATCGCAACGATCGCGTGTTCATTGCCGGGGACGCGTGTCACAGCCACCCGCCGTACGGGGGCTACGGCGTCAATACAGGCCTTGAAGATGTCCGCAACCTCAGCTGGAAGATTGATGCGGTCCTAAGTGGCTGGGCCGGAGCCGGATTGCTCGACAGCTATACAGCCGAACGTCATCCGGTCTTCAGCTCGGTCAACCGGGACTTCATCAGCCGGATGATCGAGGACTTTCGCGGGTTTACGCAGGAATTTTCCCCGGAGAAGGACAAGGTGGCCTTCGAAAAAGCGTGGGCCGCGCGAGCCAATGCAGACGACGCGGACGTGACTGAGTTCCTGCCACATTATGCGGGCTCTCCCATTGTCCTGGGCGAACCGGGGGAGCAGTCAGGGGCGAAGGGCAAGCACGAATTCGAAGCCAAGCCGGGCTATCACCTTGCGCCTCAGGCCCTGCCGGACGGCGGCGACCTTTGGGATGCGCTCGGCCCTGGTTTCACGCTAATGGATCTCAGCGGCGACAATGCGCTTTCGACGGGATTTGCAAGCGCGGCCGAAGCCCTTGGCGTCCCGTTCAAGGTGCTGACGCTGCAATCTGGGGCGCTGCGGAAGGCCTATGGGTGCGGCGCGATCCTCGTTCGACCCGATCAGTTCATCGCTTGGGTCGGCTCGTTGGCGGGGTACGACACCAAGAGCGTTCTCGCCCGCGCCATCGGGCAACAGACCTAGGAGGTTCCTGACATGCCATCCAAGGACGGACATCACTATATCGGCGGTTCATGGGTTTCGGACGCGCCAAACGGGATGATCCCGGTCCAGAACCCCTCGGACGGGTCAGTCATCGCCGAGGCTCCGAACGGGTCGGCCGAGCTGGCAGGTCAGGCGGTGATGGCGGCTCGCGACGCCTTTGAGACCACGGATTGGGCATCAAGCCCGCGGCTTCGTGCGGCGGTTCTGCTCGAATTCGCCGACATCCTGGAATCTCGCGTCGACGAGATCGCAGACCTGATGGCCAGGGAAAACGGCAAGGTGCTTGCCCAAGCCCGGCACGAAATTGCCGCCGGCTATGGTGAGGCCCGCTACTACGCGGGAGTTGCACGGAACGTCTTTGGCCGAACATTCGAAAGCGCGCCCGGCAAGATGAGCCTCATGACGCGAGAGGCTTCGGGCGTCGCTTCGGTCATCGTGCCCTGGAATGCACCGGTGACGCTGCTGGTTCGGTCCGTCGCTCCAGCACTGGCGGCTGGCTGCACGGTGATCACAAAGCCGGCCTCGCAGACCCCGTTGACCAATGCAGCAGTCATGGCCTGCTTCGAGTCGGTCGCATCGCTGCCGAAGGGCGTAGTCAACTCCGTCAACGAATTCGGCACCGAGGTCGGCACCGTCTTGTCCACGCATCCTGAGGTCGACGTGATTTCCTTTACTGGATCGTCCCGCACCGGCAGGATCATCATGGCCAATGCCGCAGACACGATCAAGCATGTCTCGCTGGAACTTGGCGGCAAGGCCCCTGCGCTGGTCTTTGATGGTGCGGATCTCGCCATGGCGGTGACGGAGATCAAGCGCGGTTCGTTGGCGCTGAATGGACAAATGTGCACGTGCATCAGCCGAGTTCTGGTGCAGGACACGATCTACGACGAAATGAAGACACGCCTGCGGGCTGCATACGAGGCGACAAGGACAGGGGACGCACGTGCCGAGGGAGTTGAGTTGGGTCCGCTCATTGACAAGCCGAGCCAGCAGCGGCTCCTTGGCATTGTCGACCGTGCGGACGCGGAGTCCAATCTGGTGGTGCGCGGCACGGCGGGCGGCGATGAGTTGTCAAACGGCTTTTTCATAACGCCGTCGATGTTCGAAATCGACGACGTGAATCATGACCTCGTGCAGGACGAGTTATTCGGCCCCATCGTCTCTCTTGAACGTTTCGGCGACGAGTCCGAGGCCGTCGCGAAGGCCAACGCCACCCGTTTCGGCCTTGCCGCCTCCGTATACACCAACGACCTGAACGTCTCGATGCGCATGGCGCGCAAGCTGCGCTTTGGCACGGTCTGGCTCAATTGCCATAACCGGCTTTTTGCAGAAGTCGAAACGGGCGGCTACCGAGAAAGCGGAATTGGGCGGCTCCACGGCGTCGAGGCAATGAACGACTTCCTCGAGACCAAGCACATCTACTATGAGGTCGAAGGCTGATGCCGCTGATCCAGTATCTTTCGCGCATCCATTTTGACTTTGGCGCCATTGCCAGTCTCGGCGACGAAATCGCGCGGCTTGGCATAAGACGGCCGTTGCTCGTGACCGACGCAGGCGTGGCGGATGCGGGGATCCTGCAGCGTGCCCTCGATGCGGCTCGACCTTCGGAACCGGTGGTATACGATGGCACGACGGAGAACCCGACGGAACGTTCGCTCCTCGACTGCATCGAGATCTGGAGCGACAGGGGCTGTGACGGGGTGATCGCGCTCGGTGGCGGATCGCCTATCGATCTGGCAAAGGCGGTTGCCTTGCTGTCGAGCCATGGCGGAAGCCTGGCAGAGTACAACGTCAAGCAGGGCGGGTCGGAAAGGATCGGCAAGGTTTCCCGGCAGATTGCGATCCCGACAGCGGCGGGCACCGGAGCGGAGGTGGGCCGCGCATGCGTGATGTCCCTTCTGGACGGGTCGAAATGCGTTGCCGTGAACCTGAACATGGTGGCGGACGTTGTGATCTGTGACCCGGAACTGACACTCTCCTTGCCGTCGCGACTTACCGCCGCCACCGGGATCGATGCGCTGAGCCACGGGATCGAGGCGTATTGCAGCCCCATGAAGAACCCGCCCGCTGGAGCCATTGCGCTTGATGCCGTTAGGCGCGCCGCGAGATGGCTGCCCGTTGCCGTCGAGGAGGGCAGCAACCGGGAGGCGCGGTGGGAGATGATGATGGCGGCGTTGATGGGTGGCATGTGCCTGCAAAAGTCACTCGGCGGCGCCCACGCTATGGCCACGCCGCTGGGTGAATTGCATCTTCACCATGGCACGTTGATCGGGATATTGCTGCCCCATGTCCTGCGTTTCAACGTCGGCCATGCCGACCTCGCCTGCTCTGACCTGCGAGGGGCGGCGAACCTCCCCGAAGATGCCGAGTTGCATGTTTGGCTGACGGACTTCGTATCCGGCTTGGGCCTGCCGACGAGGTTGTCGGAACTGGGCGTTTCAACCGATGTTCTGCCGGAGATCGCCGACAAGGCGTCCAAGGATCATCTGGCCAAGACAAACCCTAGGCCGGCCGGGCCGGAAGACTACCTGGCCTTGCTTCGCGAAGCGCTCTGAGCGCCGCGAACGCGGTCCTTCGCCGCATGAATGGGCGGCCGTCGTGGAGTCTTCTGATCAAGTGCTTCGCTGCGCAGTGATCGAGGAAGCTCAGGGCTTGGAGCGGCGCTCGCAACGGTTTTGACGGAAGTCATCCATTCCTGCGAATATCGGTGAGATCGGAAGCGATTCTTGCGGCCAGGCGCGCATTGCTCAGCACAAGGGCTTCATTTGCCTTCGCGGAACGGCCCTCGGACAATTCGAAGATTCGCCTGAGGACAAATGGCGTGACGGAAGGTCCGGTGACCTGCTCACGTGCTTCGGAGACCGCCTGCTCAATCAGTGGATTCATGATTGCTGCGGGAATTTCGTCTTCTGCCGGAACGGGATTGGCGATCAGCTGACCGCCTTGCAGGCCGAGATTTCGGCGCAGAAGGAATTCCTGGGCGATTTGACGGGTGCTGTTCGACACGGAAGGCGATGGAATGGAGGACGCGCGTGACCAAAAGGCCGGGAAGTCCGGGCTTCCAAAAGTGATGACTGGCACGCCAAGAGTTTCCAGCACTTCCAGCGTCTTCGGGATGTCGAGAACCGCCTTTGCGCCTGCGCAGACAACCGCAACCGGTGTGATCGAGAGTTCCTGGAGATCGGCGGATACGTCAAAACTCGCCTCCGCACCCCTGTGAACGCCGCCGATGCCACCGGTGGCAAACACCTCGATGCCAACGATATGTGCGGCGATCATCGTGGCAGCAACGGTCGTAGTTCCGGTTTCCCCGGCAGCGATGCAAGATGCCAGATTGGCGCGCGAGAGTTTCCGGACCGAGTGGCCGGCCTTGGCGAGGATGTCCAGATCTGCCTCCGCCAAGCCGACGGTCAATCGGCCAGCCAGCACGGCGACGGTCGCGGGCACCGCTCCTTCGTCTCGCACGGCGTTCGCGGCGGAACGTGCAGTCTCAATGTTCTGGGGATAGGGCATGCCGTGTGAAACGATCGTGGATTCCAGGGCGACCACCGGCCTGCCGCCTTCCAGCGCGTCGCGGACTTGTTCATCGACCTTGACGGGCAGTGTCACGAAGCCATTCCTCCCGAGACATGGTCCGATGCGGCCCGGAGAGCCTCGTCCAGAGCTTCCTTGGGCGGTGCGCCGGCGAACTCGGCTGCAACATGTGCTGCCAGAAAGGTGTCCCCGGCACCTGTGACGCGAGTCACGTTTGCCGTGGGCGGATCTGCAACAATGACGCCAGTGCGCGAACCATCCGCGACTGCATGCTCACCATTCGTGACCAAGGCTCGATTTGCGCCAATGTCCAGCAATGCATGCGCGGCCTCCCGGGCGTCGTCGAAGCGCGAACCGCACAGGATCCCGGCCTCCTCGACATTCACGTATATTGTGGCGTTCGGCATGTCGAGCAGCGGCGCGAGTCTCTCGGCCTTTCCGGGAGAGGCCGGCACGACGCGCAGGTCAGCCCTCTCGAATAGCGGGCTTGTCGCCATTTTTGCCAAGAGCGCAACGGTGAGGTTTCCGTCCAGCGTGATCGGCCCGGAAAATGGTGCCACCGCCGAACCGAGTCGACCATCTGCGAGCGGGCGGAGAATCCTGTCGCCTGCAGCTTCCAGCGAATGAGCGTCAGCAATGGCAGCGATCAGGCCGTTGGATGCCTCAATGGCCATGTAGCTGTCAGTTGGCAGTTCTGCGGTTCTGTAAACGCATGTCGTGTCAATCCCGATTCCGGATGCAAAGGAAATGAGCCTTTCGCCTTCGTCGTCTTCTCCAATGGCCGTGAGGAGCGTCGGCGTCATGCCGAATCGCACCAACGCTTTGGCAATGTTCAAGGCGACCCCACCTGGATGCCGGGCAATGCGACCGGGCACATCAGAGCCCGCTGTCATGACAATGCCTGCATGGCCAATTACGTCCCAATGCGCTGATCCGATGCAGGGAATCCTGGTGTCTGCGGTCATGGGAATCCGGTGCTGCGACTGATCTCGACCGTCGATGTCCACGACTTCCGGTCGTCCGCAAAGCTTCGCACTGGCAGTGCCAATCCACCGACGACGCTCAGGCACACGCGGCGCTTGGACCCGGTCAACAACGCCCTCTGGAGAAGTCGATTGAACGGTTTCCTTTTGGCATGTCCATCAAGGAACCTGTCTTGCTGCCTGATGGCGACCTGCGAGATGTTCAGCTCTGCCGCGGCGCCTTTGAAGCCTTGATTTCTTGTTGCGGTTTCGAATCTCCGCCGCCAGTTGAGCGAAAGCGCCATGGCATTCCATCTCCATGGAATGAGTCTAACCTGAACCCAAGCCTCAAAATTGTTGCTTGTCCAGAGTTTGGTGCCGACAAATGCTGTTCGCAACGTCTCGGCACTTGGAGTGAGTTGAATGAAGCCAACCTGTTTGGAAAGAATGGATCCGCGCGAAAGAAACGAAGCCACAGGAGTCGAATTTGAATGGACTTGCAAAAGGGGATTGAATCGGGCCGCGAACCGTTTCAAGATCATTGTCCGTGTCGGCGAATTATCAGGTCGAACTTGACGGGCTGGATAAGGACCCTTTGGAACGGGATAGCTTCATCGCTCCCTGGTAGAAGCAATGACGCCTTGGGACGCCTCGAAATTTGCCATTCTCTTCGCTGTGCAGGCTGGTCGATCCAATGAACGCCCCGGAAGTGAATTCAGCCTCAGGTAACAACTTCCTGGTCGTCATCTCGGATGAGCACCGCAAGGACGCGTTGGGTTGCATCGGTCACCCCATTGTCAAGACGCCGAATCTGGACGGCCTTGCCGCCCGCGGAACGATTTTCGAGAATGCCTATACGCCGTCGCCCATCTGCGTGCCCGCGCGTGCTGCCATGGCGTGTGGCGATTACGTTCACAATGTCGGCTGCTGGGACAGTGCCACTCCCTATCGCGGCGTTCCCCGGAGCTGGATGCACCGATTGCGCGACGGTGGCATCGAGGTCACGTCGATTGGAAAGCTGCACTTCCGTTCGAGCGAGGACGACAACGGCTTCTCGCGGGAAATTTTGCCGATGCATGTTGTCAGCGGTGTCGGTTGGCCTGTTGGTCTCTTGCGCGAAAAACCGCCGGACTTCGGAGCCGCTTCGGAACTTGCCGCAAATATCGGCGCGGGAACAAGTTCCTATACAGACTACGACCAAGCAATAACCGAGGCCGCATGCGATTGGCTGCTCGCACGCGGAAAGTCGGAGGCCCCATGGGCGACGGTCGTGTCCCTTGTCAGCCCGCACTATCCCCTTGTCGCGCCCCCAAAGTATTTCCACCTCTACGATCCGGAGTCCGTCGATTTTCCGATCGCTTATGAACATGCACAGCGGCCCAGGCATGCCGAATTGAAGAACATTGCCCGATTCTTCGACTACGACCGGCACTTCGATCGACGAAAGGTACGTGAGGCCAAGGCCGCATACTATGGCCTAATTTCCTTTGTGGACGACTGCGTGGGACGCATCCTCTCTGCGCTGGACCGGTCCGGGCAGGCGGACAACACGACGGTCGTCTACGTATCCGATCATGGCGACATGATGGGCGATCATGGCTTCTGGACGAAGCAGGTCATGTATGAGGCATCGGCCGGCATCCCCATGATTGTCGCTGGCCCAGGCATACCCGAGGGGAAGCGCGTCGGCACCGGGACGAGCCTCGTCGATCTAGCGGCGACAGCGGTCGATGTAACCGGCCTCGTGGACGACGCGGACGGCCTCTTCCCGGGCCGTTCCCTGCGTTCGTTCGCATGGGAGGACAACGACCCGAACCGTACCGTGTTTAGCGAGTACCATGACGGCGGCTCGACGACCGGAGCCTTCATGGTGCGGTGGGAGAATTGGAAGCTCGTGTACTATGTCGGGTACGACACCCAGCTGTTCGACCTGGCGCAAGACCCTTATGAACTGCATAATCAGGCCCATGACGCGGTGAGCGACCCCGACGTTTTGGCGGCCTGGCGGGAAGGCGAGAGGCGACTGAGGGCCATTTGTGATCCCGAAGAAGTCAACGCCCGATGTTTCGCCGACCAAAGTCGCAAAATCGAGGAACTCGGCGGTGTCGAGGCATGCAAACGCGCGTACGTGTTCAATCACACGCCGACGCCAGACGAGTGGCGCGCCCTGGACGAAGGGTCCGAATTGTGACTCCACGCTGACACGCCGCTTGCGAAACGTGGGAGCGCTTACGCATGGGAAATCACCACTAGGCTGTCCGCGTATGCGACATCTTCGTGCTGAACTCCGGTTACGGGGGCATCGTGCCGGCGGATTTGTTTCCGGCGACGCGAGGCATCAACGTGATCCACGAGGGCCTGTCCGTCCCTGCCGTGCAGAAACGGCGGCCTTCAATCGAGGCACCTGTCGTCGATTTCGAGTGGTACGGCTGCGGAGCATCGCTCCAAAGTGAGCGCTTGGGTGGCCCGGGCGCGACAGCGGGGCAGGAGGACCGGCGACGCCATATTCGGAAACGCATGGGTGCGATTTCTGTATGGCGGATGACGATTTTCCAGTACGCTGAAATCACACGATATTTTCGAGGCCGGATCCGTCGAGGGCCCCTGATCAGGCGGAATCCGCGAAAATTCGCCGTGCAGGCCGCGACTTTTCCATTT
>JAJDVJ010000136.1 GCA_022826205.1 Silicimonas sp.
GCCAAGGAATACCGGTCGCGAATTGCTGATGTCGGTTTCTGGCGGCCTTACGTTTCCCGGATCCTGAAACGACACGACCTGTCGGGGATGGAACGGGGAGTGATGGCTGGACATAATGCAACATACCCCACGTTTCTTTGCGGCGATGTTGTCGTGAAGCTGTTTGGCCACTTTCCGCCGTGGCGCAAGAGCCACGCGGCCGAGTGCTCGGCACTCCACCTTGTCGCGAACGATCCAAAGATTGCTGCGCCCCGGTTGCTGGCATCCGGGAGCATCTTCCGCGATTCCAGCATGCCTTGGCCGTACCTGGTCACCGGAAAGATACCTGGCGTCCAATGCTGGCGTGCAGAACTTTCAGCCGCGCAGTTGACTGCACTCGCTGTTGAACTGGGTCGTCAGATCCGTCGCGTGCATGCGCTGCAACCGATCCGGGTCATGCCACAGGCAGAATTGCCGGTCGCCGACATTGTTGCGGCAGCCTGCCGGAGTTCGTTTCCGCGTCACCTGATACCCGGGATCCGCAGATATCTCGCCCGTCTTCGCCCTTTCGACCGTGTCCTCGTCCACAGCGACCTCGTGGACAACCACATATATGTCGAAGGTGGTTGCCTTTCCGGGATCATTGATTGGGGGGATGCAGCCGTGATCGACCGTCACTATGAACTTGCCAAGCTGTTTTTCGATACCTTTCGATGCGACAAGGAATTGTTAGGCGCATTCCTTGCTGCCAGCGAGTGGCCAGTCGGCGGGGACTTCGCCCACAGGACCCTTGTCCTTGCTCTGCACCGCCAAGCCGTGGGGTTCGCCCAGCATCAGCCTTTCGACGTTTTTCACCGACTCCCCTCCCCATTGCGAAGACAGGAGATCGGCACGCTGGATGATCTAGCTGCCGAACTGTTAGAGGACTGACCGCAATCGTGCACACCGAGTTCACCAGCGACCAGGAGAGCTTGCTGGCTTGGGCGCGCAGACAGGTCTCGATGTCGCGCAGGCTTGAACGGTAGGTCAGCTGGGCAGACGCCCTGCACCGTTACTGATCGCTGCAGGGGAACGACTTGATCTTGCAGTTGCCATTGTACTGCTCTCCATGTTGCGAGCCGCGATCGGAATGGAACACGCTACCTGTCAAGGGTCGCCGGGCTTAGATCGCCGCATCCAATGCACCAGTTTTGAATCGGACATCGTTGAATCGTCGTGTGTCGTGTAAGGACCTCCGGTCAGAGTGAGTGGAACGGAAGGTGCTCTTGTGCGAGGGCGGACGAAATCAAGGCGCTGGCGAAACGTCGGGCCTTGACCGCTTACATTGGCTCTTCGTATTCGTTCGCTCAGGGAGTGATGGCGGTGAGCGAACTACCGAGCCCAGCCGTCGTCGATCAGGCAAACCCGGAATCGCGGTTGCCTTGGCGATGCTATCACCGGATGACCGAACGAACACGGCTCTACGCGCAACCATTTGCCTAAGCGCAACCAGAAACCGGCTATGCGCAGCATTAATTGCGCATAGGATTGATGGTTGCGCATAGATGTGCTTTACTTGCGCATATCGTCTATGCGGAAGAAAATGTCATGGCAAAGCCCATACCAGAACAGGAATTGAAAGCCATTGAAGCGGTGGTGTCCGCCCACCCTGAGGGCATCGCCATTCAGGACATCCAGAATGAACTGGAAGAGGAGACAGCTCGCCGCACGCTTCAATATCGCCTCAAGCACCTTGTCGACGAAGGCCGCCTGGCCAAGGTGGGAGACAGGCGTTGGGCCAAGTATCTACTGCGTGCCGCCGCCAAGCACCAGGCAAAGGCTCCCGAAGTATCCGAAGAGAGACAGGCTGGCGAAGTTCCGCTCTCAAAGCAGGCGGCAAATGTCCAGGAACACGTCCGCAAGCCTCTCCGTACCAGAGAGCACGTCGGCTATCAGCGCGCGTTCGTTGATGCCTACAGACCCAACGACACCGCCTACTTGTCAGCGGAGGAACGTACGCACCTGCAGAAGGTCGGAACCCCGACTTCAGGCAAGCAACCCGCCGGAACATACGCGAAGCAGATATTGAACCGATTGCTTATTGATCTGTCGTGGAACTCAAGCCGTCTGGAGGGGAACACCTACTCGCTGCTCGATACAAGGCGGCTGATTGAATTCGGCGAATTGGCCGAAGGCAAAAATCAACTCGAAGCGCAAATGATTCTGAACCACAAGGACGCAATTGAGTTTCTCGTGGGTTCGGCGGAAGAGATCGGGTTCAACCGGCACACGATCCTGAATCTGCATGCCCTGCTGGCGAACAATCTTCTGGCCGACCCGGAAGCGACGGGCCGCCTGCGCCGGATCGCGGTCGGCATAGAAAAATCGGCGTTTCATCCGCTCGAAGTGCCTCAACTCATCGAAGAATGCTTTGATCAGATTCTGGCCACAGCCGAGGCTATTGAAGATCCATTCGAACAGGCGTTCTTCGTTATGGTGCAGTTACCCTACTTGCAGCCGTTCGACGACGTGAACAAGCGCGTCTCGCGCCTTGCCGCGAACATGCCTTTGATCAAGTCGAACCTCACGCCGCTCTCATTCACCGACGTTCCGGTCAAGACCTACACGGATGCCATGCTCGGCGTGTACGAACTGAACCGGATCGATCTGCACAAGGATGTTTTCATCTGGGCTTACGAACGTTCCGCATCCCGCTACGCGGCGGTCAGGCAATCACTTGGCGAGCCGGATCCGTTCCGCCTTAAGCATCGCGACACCCTGCATGAGATCGTCCAGACTATCGTGCTTGAGCGGATGGACAAGAAAGCAGCCTTCTCCCGCATCGCCGTTTGGGCCAAAAAGAACCTAGAAGCCGAAGAACAGGACCAATTTAGGGAAGTTGCTGAGAACGAAATTCTCGGACTCCATGAGGGCAACTTCGCGCGCTATCGGATAAGGCCGTCGCAGTTCAAGGCATGGCAGGACGCCTGGAACTAGCCGGGGAAAAAGCAAACTGCTGCGAAGAAGCATGACTAACGAATGATCTGGTCCCCTTCGCAATGGCCGAACTCGTGCGATTCCTCGCGACGCATCTGTCAGCTATGTCAGACGACTTGTGGTTGAAGCATGTCGGCCTAAACGGACCGAAGCTGCATATATGGACATCTTGAAGAACATACAGCGGACAAGTCGTGGTGTTCATGACGCTTATGGGACGGGGTCTTCACGGATTTTCAAGGGACCTTGAACGGCCTTGCCGGGCTCTCCAGCCTTGGCCTTGTAAACGGTTCCACGCGAGATCCCCATCTCGCGCGCAATCCTGGTCGGTGACTGCCCTTCGGCAATTCTGGTCCTGATTTCTTCCATGTCGATCGTCGGAGGCCGTCCGCGATAGGCACCCCTCCGCTTCGCCGCGGCGATTCCTTCGGCCTGCCGCTCGCGGCGCAGGTTGGTCTCGAATTCGGCAAAGACGCCAAGCATGTCGAAAAACGCCTTGCCGGCAGCGGTCGAGGTATCCACGGGCTGCTCGGTCGCGGCGATGTTGGCGCCTCTCTCCCGGAGCTTCGCGACAATGACCTGGAGATCCTTCATTGAGCGCGCCAGACGGTCGATGCGCGTGACAACCAGTGTCTCGCCCGGATGGATGAAGTCGAGGATGATCCCGAGTTCGGGTCGGTTTTCGAGGGTGGTGCCGCTACCGGTCTCGGTCCGGATCATGGTGCAGCCCGCGGCCTCGAGCGCCGCAATCTGGGCATCCGGGTTCTGGTCCGAGGTCGAGACCCTGGCATAGCCTATCCGGGCCGTCGAAGTGTTCACTTTGGGCATGCCTCTGGCGTTTGGTGTTCATTATGTCGGAAACGACCCCGAGTGAACACCTGAAAGCGGTGATCGAGTGTTCATCCAGTCCGTCATCAAGGGTATGCCCAAAATGACGTTCATGCAGCCCGGGAACCACCAAGCAGGCCGATCCCGCGACAGGTGGGTGGGTTTCGGCCAAAAGTCGAGAGCCTTGTCGGTCAGGTCGGCATGTCCACGATAGCCACCCCCGGAATGGAGGCGCGCGCCATCTCGACCAGGTGAGCGTGGTGCGTGAAAAGGATAGCTTGCCCGTTTGCCCCGATCTCCGCACAGAGCTGTAACGCAGCCTTTGCCCGCGTGTCATCGAATGTTACCATGATGTCATCGAGGATCATGGGAAGCGGACCCAGGTCGCGCGCAAAGCTGCGATACCCCGCCAGTCGCAAAGCGAAGTAAAGCTGCCCCATGGTCCCCGCCGACATCCTTTCGACTGGAACCTTTGTGCCGTCGGCTTCAATGCCTACGAGCTTCTCTCCTTGGGCCTGGCTCCAGACCTCGACTCCACACCACTTAGGAACGGTCATCGTAATGAAGGCCTCCTCGACATCGCGCAGCATTTCGCTGCGCCGTTCCGTTGCGAGCCGACGAAGTGCACCCCGGGCTGCCAGAGCCCCCAACCGTGCAACTGCAGCCTGGCGTCCACCGCGGCGCAATGTCTCGAGCAAGGTTGCCCGTTCGGTTGCGAGATCGCTTCGGTCAGCGGCCGCGAATGCCTCTCGATACAAGCGCTCGGCTTCGCGCTGCGCGTCACGAGCGGAGTCGCGGCATTCTTGCGAGTCTTTCAATTCTTGCTCGAGAACGAGCGCGCGTGTGGCGTCCGGCATTAGGTCGAGTTCTTCCGGGAAGAGGTCTTCGTCAACGCCAGTCACGGCCTTCTGCCTATCTTGGTCGGCAAGCATGCTATCAGCCCGCAGTTGATCCCGTTTGACAAGCCTTGCAATTCGGTCCCGCGGCGCGAGTTCTTCTCCACCCTGCAATTCGAAACACGCACTGAGATCGTTCTGTGCTGCTTCAAGTTCGACCGTGCGTCGGCGCCTAGCCTTGTCAGCACCTTCCCTACGAGACGCGGCGTTGCTCCGCTTCTCGTCAGCGTGCGTGGCAATAGACAGGCGGGCGCGCGCCTGATCGATTACCGAAATTGGATTGGAAGTGGCCTCGTCCACTGGCTCACCCGAAATTGCGGACAGCCGCTGCGCCCCCTCTGTAAGTGCGGAGATCGCTTGGCGCAGGGCTTTAACCCGATCTGCGAGCCGACGATGGTCCGCTTGCAGACGTTGCAGGCTGCGCAGGTGCGGAAGCGCCGCGCGGACTCCTTCGACCGAGCAATCAGGCAGCGGCAAGGTGGACGTCAACCGGTCAAGCCGCCCCTGCGTCTCCGTGAATTCGTCCATTTGGTTCTGCGACTTTTTCTCCAACTCGTCGATATTCTTCCGGCTTTCCTGCCACTTCTTCCAAGTCTTGCGATCGCTTTCTTCCAGGGCCAAAACCCTTTGCACCTGAGCAGCCAGATCGTCCTGCTCCGGGTCCAGATCCAAGTCACGCGCCGCTTCATTCAATACATCGCGCGATGCCTTTTTGCCGGCGCGGCGGGCACTTAGCGCGTTTTGCGCGTTGGAGTGATCTGCAGCAGCGCTGGCTGCAGTCACAAGTGCAAGGTGGCGCGATCCGAGTGCTGCGGGGGGCGCATTGGCCTCGAGGCCGAGCGCAATCGCCAGCGTTGCGCAGACCTCTGATAGACCCTCGTGGCGCTCGCGCAGCTTCCCGAGCCGCACTTCAGCGGTCTGAACACGTGCCTTTACGTTCTCTTCCCGCTTCAACGCTTCGAACCGCCGTTGCCTCGCCTCTGCACCAGTGAGGAAGTGGGCACGAGCATCATCGTCCTCATACATTGCCGCTTCGAAATCGTCGGCGGACTCACTGGACATGGCATTGCGGTGGCTGTTCCAGGCGAGGTCGCGACGACGGCGAGTCTCCTCGACCATGGCGATGTCCACCGCCTCGGGCGCGGCCTGCAGAGCCAAGAGGTCCGCCTTCGCCTCGGCCAGTTCCTCGGTACGTTCCTCAAACCCGCTCTCCGCGGCGGCAACGTCCGCGGCCGACGCGGCCCAATCCCGCGCGGCGTCTTCAAGCGTTTCGGGCGCAGGCAAGCCCGCGTCCACCAGGTCGGCCCAATTCGATGGCAGACCGGCAGCAGATCTGGTCAGGCGCGCAAGAGACTGGTCCCGTTCCGTCTCCAATGCTGTAAGATCTGAAATCGCTCGCCAAGCCTCAAATGCATCACGCAGGGCGGTCAGGTCCCGCGGTTCTGAAGGCGCTTCACCTTGCTGTGCCCGCGCCGCATCAGCGGCCGCCTCGGCTGCGTCCACGGCGTCCTTGGCCTTGCGGCAATCCTCGACCGCAGTGGCAATATCTTCCAGTTCCGCTGCGTCCAGCACAACTGCAGACACCGACACTTCAGACAGCGAAAGGCTCGCGAGCACCTCGTCGATCTCTGCAACCAGATCGTCCCGTTCGGTGGTTCGACGATCGAGATCTGCCCTCGCCGTCGTGGCGCGGTCCATTAGTGGCGCCCCGTCGATGGTCATCTGGTCGAGCCTTTCCAACTCAGCCTTAAGCGCCGGGGCCAGCGTATCGACGGGGTTCTCCTCGATAACCCCGTCCTGATCGGCAATTTCCGCATCTGCTTCGGCGATCCGGGTCTCCAGGGATGCGATCTTCTCCACCAATCCAGCGACGCGTTCGGCCACAGCCGGTGGCACGTCAGGGCCATCAGGGTAGTCCGTCAGGGCCTCAGACAACCGCTTAATCTCTTCGGTTCGGTCGTACCAGATTTGCGCCGCTGTTGCCGCCTGTTGACGTTTCTGTGCCGTAACCAGCGCCCCTTTCTCCGCCTCGAACCGGGCGGTGGTCCGGTCGCGGTCCTGCCGCAAGTTTCGCTCCCGATCCGCAGTCAGCCGATCTGCGCGAAGGTCCCGGCCAAGCTGCTTTAGTCGGTCATTTCCCGACTTCAACGCCGTGCCACGGCCATGCTTCTTGTGGAATTTATCGGCGCGCTCTGAAAGCGTGCTGAGAGTATTCGATATGCCGGTCAGGCCTGAGACGCCAGCATGCAGAAGCTGTCCGAGGTCACCTTGTGCCCCAGCGATCCGCTCACCCCCATCCCGCAAACCTCTTTCGTCAAGAGAAAACCGTTCCTCGTATTTGTCCCGCGTCAATCCATGCAATGCACTCGCAAGGACCGCTTCGGCGACTGGTCGGTTGTTTGCGTCCAGCAAGGATTGCGATCTCTTGCTGTTGCGCCGGAAATCGGCCGCCCCACGGCCCGGCAAATCAAGCTCCGCCCCAACGAGCAAGTCACTTCGCTCGAAGCGGAAAGCATAAGGGTGTACACCTGCCTTGAACCCGAAGAGGACTTCCAGAAATCCAAAGAAAGCCGTGGACTTACCTGCTTCGTTTGGCCCGTAAACGACGGTTACGTCGGGGCTATCGCACGCAGGTCGTGGAAAAACGATCTCGGCGTTCTCGAAACGGCCGTAGCGGATCAACTGCAGACTGTTCAGTCTCATTCTGGTCGCTCCGCGTGCAGCGCTAGCATCACGCCGGCGATCGCTTCCTCAAGCAGTGTGTCCAAAGCGCTGTCATCCAGTTCTTCGACGATTTCCGAAGGCATGGCGAGCCTCAACTCCTCGAGTAGCAGCCGGGCTGATTGCCGGAATCCGTCCCCTGCTATTTCCTCGCGCATGAGGCGGACAAGGTCATCGGTCTCATTGCCGGGTGGCCGCGTGGGAGGCATGACAGTGACTTTGTCGAGAAAGACACCTTCGACCCCTTCCAGCACTTCTTCCGCGAGTTCCGAGACGAAGTCGGCTCCCTGACGCAGGGATGTAGCCGTAAGCCTGACGGCAATATCCCGATGCGGCACCTGAGTTGCCAGAAAGCCGTCCCGAAGGCTCCGAAATATGTCCTGCTGGTCGGTGCATTCCTGAAGGTCCACCGCCAGTTCGGAAAAACCGAGTTTGGAGACGGTGCGCCGCTCGAAAACAGGCGTACTCTCTCCCAGATTGACGAGCGTGACAGTACCCCCTTTGCGCTCACCAAAGTGGCGGGGCTGCGGGATGCCGGGCATAACCGCCAGGACTGGGCCATCCACCCGCTCGAATGGAGCATGGATGTGACCGAGACACCAAAGGTCGAAGCCGTGTGCCATCAGGTCCGGTTCGGCGCAAGGCGCGTAGGGGTCGTGACCCGGTGACCCATCAAGCGAGGTATGCATCAGGCCGACGTTCCGCTTGTCTGGCAATGGTCGCGGATAATCGGGCAGGAAGCTTGTCTCGACGTGGGCCGCATCGAACGAAAGCCCGTGGAAGGCGACCCCGCCAATTTCGACCGTCGGCGTGTCTTTGTGAAGAAGATGGATGTTGGGACCAAGTTCCCCGTAGGCACGATGGTCGAGCAACGCGTCATGGTTACCCCTGATCAAGACCGTTGGCACACCTGCCTCTGACGCGCGTGACAGCTGAGCGATCATGAATGTGCGGGATCGAAGATCCGGGTGTCCGTTGTCGAAAACGTCTCCCGCCAACACAAGCGCGTCGACACTTTCTGCGACTGCCAGGTCGACGATCCGCGCAAATGTGTCTCGGCTTGCTTGCTTCAGGCGCTCGCCCAAGTCGGTGTTTCGCAGTGCGATCGACCGGATCGGAGATCCAAGATGTATGTCGGCTGAAATAAGAAAACGCATGGATCTAAGTCAGAAGTATCCCATACAGAACGTTTGATACTCTATGGCTTTCAACCCCGTCAATCCAGTGGTATCCAAGGCGGCATGGTCGGCTTGGTGCAGCAAGCCGACTAGCTTGTTCGGGAAGCTCGACAGAATAATCACCTATGTGCCGGTACAGGCTTTCACTTCCCCGTACAATGCCTTCAAGTGATGGCCTGACATGTCCAGAATGGGTTCGAACATAAATGAATTCAGATGGATGTTCTCAGGTGTCATCAGGGCCACGCGCTTGGCTGCCCGCAGCACCACAGGGTCACAGTTCCCCGATCTTTCGTACTTCCGGATCAGCTTGCGGGTCTGGTTCTTGCCTATTTGTTCCACAAAAGCAGAATCATTGATCTCTCCGATCAAGACCTCTTCTGCCATCAGTCTGATCCCGACTGACAATGCGATTTTCTGCTCGAGCGAAAGATCATCATCTTCAACCTTGCAGATTTCTTCGCACGCAGTCATCAAAAGATCAAAGACAGTTCCGGATATGGTGCCGAAATTGGCAAAACTGTTTGCGGTCAGCACCGACTGGTACATGCCGTAGAGCTCGCTGACGGTAAGCGTCCTTGTCTGATCCTTGATATGCAGGAGCGCTGTTAGCTGCTCGAATGTCACGTCATTTCCAACGTATTCCGCGAGATTTCTTACAAATGGGATCGAGGCAACCAACACCACGGGATCGGTCAGGTTCTGCTTCCAACCCGCAAACGGATTGTCACTGAGGTGGTCCGGAATAAGCTGGAGGGCGCCATTCAGGCGATTGCTCAGGAGCCTGTTGTCGCCGAATACTCCGAGGCGGCCACGCACAGTTCGATAAAAGTCGTAGTTGTGAGTCAGGATGACGAGATGAAAGCCTTCATTTGACCTCATGTCATTCAGGTACTCAATAATCGCATATTTGTTCTTGTAGTCAAATGAATCTGCAATATCGTCCATTACGATCAGAGATTCTATGCCAGCCTTACGTCGGGCTTCGACTTCGAAAATGATATTGAGGATATACAGAGCGCGTTTCTCGCCGTTGCTCAGTCCCTTGTCCAGAATTGCCCTGTCTGTTCTTCTCGCTGCGCCACCTTCGCGGTCTTCAAAGTAGAAGGCAATCTGTGGCGCAGATACATTGAGAACGGCATCCCCCTTATTCTCAACTTGAACCCTGAACGGAACAGAAAACCTGTCGTTGAATAGCGCAATTACGGCCTCCCATTGTGTCTGTTCTTTCTCCGCCTCTCCGATGATGGTCCTGATTTTGTCCCTGCTGGTGTCGTACTCTTCTATAAGCTCAAAGTACTCGCGGCTGTTCTGGACGAGATATGAAACCCAGACCTTCTGCTTGAAGGCGTCAATGTCGGAAAGCTCCGCGACAACGAACGGGTTTTCGATCAGATAGTCCCGAAAATTTCTGAGCTCTGCGGTCGTGAGTTTGCCATCTACTTTCTGGAACATTTCCGCAAGCTTCGGGTCGGTTAGGATCTTCTCTTTTTCTGACTCGATAGCTGCGATCAGGTCCGCATCCGTCGTTATCTCGCTTCGCTGTCCTGCATGGTTAAGGTTGACCGAGTGGCCACCTTCAAACCATCCGTTCGATTTCAGGTTTTTGGCGATCGTTTCGGCGTTGCTGTGGTTGAAAACGCCCTTCTTGAAGTAGAGTGACTGGTCAAGAATTTGCTCATAGATTTTTGTGTAGTCATCAATCAGCGCCTTTACATCTGCGTTCTGAAGCAGCTCGAGAACCTTGTCGCTGAAGAGGATCTTGTACTTCAAGGATGCAAAATCCACATTTGCGCCTTCCTTGACCTCGCGTTCCAGCCGCGCCAGCGCGACCAGCACGTCCTCCTTCCGGACCTTGAATGCACCAGAAATCGCAACATCAACATCTTTTGTAAGTCCGGAAGGTTTCTTCAAGATCTTCAGAAGAGCTTCCTTCTTCTCCGCGATTGAGCCGAAGATTTCGTCATAGCGGGCCTTCAGCTCTTCACTCGCAAGTAATGAAGAGATGCGCGTTGACTGGTACTTTTCGTCGATCGAATCGATCACAAATACGGCTTCGCGTTCCAGCCCAGCGCCTGAATCATCCGATATGGAGAAGGTGCTTTTCCGCTCCGGAAAGAAAATGTCCTCCGGTTCATTGTTGTTGGCATACTGTCTGAACGTTTTTGCCAGAGATGTCTTCATCACGCCGTTCGGCGCATACACAAGAACCGGCATGTTGTTGTTTGAAAAATCAAATGTATGGTTAAGGAAATCGATGCCATAGCAATTGGTCAAGTCTACGGTAATGGTTGATGTCATTTTTCTTCCCCGGTTTGCCCAAACACGTTGCCCCGCATTGTGTTAGGGACGAATACTCCCCGTCAAGCATCTTTCAAAGTCCCACTCTTGTATAGGTGAACCTATTCCCGCTTTCTCTCGCCGAAGGCGTCGCGGACTCGGATCGCCCAGTGCAGTTGTTCGAGTCCTTGCCAGACTTTCTTCGTCCCCGGGAGCGGCTGCCGCGCGGAGTGGTGCGATCCGACGAGGCGCCCGAGGTCGATGACCTCCGCCCTGATGTCAGGCGCCTTCCCGTCGGGCATCCTCACGACGTTCCGATGACTCTGCGACTCTAGCAGCGTGTGGAGCAGGTCGGCTACGTGGACGGCGGTGACGGCGTCAAAGGCGAGGCACGGACCGTCGCGAACATCAAGGAAAGGAGATCGAGACCGACGAATGGAACAGCTCGTCACCGGCAAGAAAGTGGGGAATTTTACTTTGGCATTGACAACGGTACCAGTCCAGCACGGTCGCGGCGTGCATGGCGGCGGCCTCGCATTCCGCTGGCCGCTCGGTGGTCAGAAGCAGCCAGTGCAGCAGGTCGCCGCCGTCGCCGGTTCCGGCCTCGGTCGCCAAGACGGCGCACATGGGCAGCGGCTCCGCGCCGCGGTCCCAGCGCGGCGACACGATGTCGACCTCCGGCGTGCGGATCTCGAGGCGGGCGACGCGTTCCCTGCGGGCGCGCGGGCCGCCTGCGCCAGGATCGTCAGCTCCGTCACCGCGACGGGCGGCCAGGCGGCGACATGTTCCCACAGGCAGGCCCTGCCGCCTTCCGCATGCACTGGTTCGCCGAGCGGCTCGCGCGCACCAGAAGCGCGTCACCGCCAGCCCGGCGTGGGCGAGCAGGCCGGCGCTGCCCTTCCCGCCGCCGCCGACAGGCACGGACGGCCGAGGGCGTTGCGTCAGCGGGTGCGCTCGCAAAGTTCGCGGGCCAGCCCGTGGCGGGTGGTCTCGCGGGAGCGCATTGCGCCGGCTAACCAGTCAAGCGTTTGCGAATCGAAATGGCGGAGACCGACCTACATGCGCGAATCGGATCACCTATACAAGTGTGGGCCGTTGAAAAGACCGAGGTAACTTGGATCTCGTAACATATTACAACAGGTCTTTCGCTGAATTGAATAATGTTCGTATTCTCGAACAGAGAGGTGCGTCCCTTAGGATCGTGCTCGATTCAGGACTCGAACCATTGAAGTGTGGTCAACCGATTGACGATCTTGAGTATTGGAACCGGCTCTTTCCCCACGTTTAAGTAGGGATCTCCGAAGCGAAAGGGTGGTATAGAGAGTTTCACGAATTCAGCAGCTTTTGTTTGTTTGTCTGCAGAACCAAGCGAATTATGTCTTCACCGTGCCACTGCCGTAGAAAGAAGGTCTCCGATCAGGATCAGCGAACAAGGATGGAGGCGATTGACAGCATGCCGATTTACGCGAAAACCACTAAGGAACTGATGCACGAGTTCGCGGCCCAGGTGCTGAAACCCGGTCAGGTGTTCACCCGCCAAGATGCGGTTCGTTGGTTTGCGGAGCACTATCCCAAAACCAAGAGCAAGACTGTCACGATGCATGTGGAGGGCATGTCGGTGCTTTTCCGACATCGCCGAAACCAACACTACGCGCATATCAGGCCGAATGCTGGATGGGATCTGTTCTTTAAGTTGAACTCGCGAGAATTCCGTCTATGGGATCCCGAGAGAGACCCGTCTCCCATCTATTTTGACGATCCTGATTGGCATGCCACCAAAGATGCAGATGTCATCGAAGACGAAGATGACGACCTTGGTTCGCGCAAGTTTGCATTCGAGCGCGATCTTCAGAACTATCTCGCGCGGAACCTCGGCCTTCTTGAGTCCGGTCTGAAACTTTACGAAGACGATGACGGCAGTTTCAACGGTATCGAGTTTCCCGTTGGTCAACGTTACATCGACATTCTGGCGGTTGGCGCAGACGGCGCTTACGTGGTGGTCGAGACGAAGGTTTCCCGTGCCTACGACCGGGTCGTGGGCCAGATTCTTCGATACATGGGCTGGATAAAGGGAAACCTCGCTGAGGGAGCGCCAGTCAGAGGCATCATCGTTGCCAACGAGATTTCAGAGGATCTCATTTTGGCAACGTCATCCATTGAGAACATTCGGCTCGTCGAATACGAGATTTCGTTCTCACTCAAGTCAGTTTGATCAAGGAGAGCGACATGACCTGTGGTGTCCCCATGATAGAACCTGAAGTACTTCTGAAAGATACGACACCTGAAAAGCTGGTCCGCGCCCTGTTGGGGCACGAGGTTCTAGGAACAGAGACCTCCAAAATCCGCGGAATCTAATCGCTGACAGGACTTGTTTCTGATCTGCGTTGGCAGAGTCGGAAATGCTTCGGCTGGCGTGACTTTCGGAGTTCTCATGCCTACTGACCCCACGGATTTTGGTGGTCCCGCCTATGTTGGTTTAGGTCCATCTTGGCAGTTGGTGACGTTCCTGATCCGTACGCCATTATGGCAATTCAGCGAACAAGTCATGCGACGAAGCCAATCTCTCCAATCCATCCGGGAACCGGCCGAGAATTCCGCGAAGGCGGCTTCATGCACTCGGTCGGGCTTGATCACGATGCACCGAAACCACCTTGCCTTTCGTGGCGAGGACTACCAGACCGAACTCGGCGCCAGTCACCTCATGATACGCACGGACTTGGGAGCAGTAAGGCTCCAGAACCTCTGACGACGGCTCCACGTCATTCTTCCAGTCGATCAGCGCCCCAGGCGTTCCGTCAGGACCGAAGGCAATAGCGTCAACAATGCCCGCCATTGCCTCTTCCTGCGGATCGCCCTCAGTTGAGCCATAGACAGGGAACTCTGGAAGGAGGCCGGGCCTTAGGGCGGCGACTTGGGGCAGCGACAGGGCGCGGATCACACAGCCCGCGACGTCCGCAGGCGCACCGTCGCCGTCGTCAGTAAGGAGTGCCAGCGCTTCCATTTCCCCCGGCACCGGCTCCTCCGTGTCCTCGTTCCGACTCGGCACCCGCCAGACAATTCGCCGATGACGCTCGGCGATTGCCGCTGCCTCGGTACCGAAGATCTCGCGCGCCTGAGTGTTCACCGCCTCTGACTTGCCCAATCCCGTCTCTGACGGTAGATGCTCCCGGAGCGAACCTCCACGGCCTCTACAACTGGTATCGCGTTCAAATGAGAAAGCTCCAGACTCGCGAATTTCGTGCAGCGCCCCACTGCGGAGGCAACAAAGGGTGAATTCTACTGGCTGTACTCCAATCACGACAGGCAGATTCGCCGCGTCGAGCAAACTGAATACAATGCCCGCAAGTGCCTCGACGCGTCTTCAGCAAGGCATTGGAACTCGAACCTGGTGCGCTCTACGACTGAGTGCGAGGGGAATGGCGCGCAGATCACGAAGTGCGCGCGCGTGCCCATCAGGACTACATTGTACCTGCCGACTTGGAAGTGTTCGAACACTACTGTATCGAACAGTTTGGAAACCTGTTGAACTTGACGTGCGCGACCGGGCAACGCATCTATGATGCCATTCTTGCCGAACTCAAGGGAGAGGACTTGACCTGATCTGAGTTTGCGGTGCCAAGACCATCAACGGCCAAGGCAATCGGTTCGCCCAGGCAAGCGGCCTCATACCGTTACTGCGGCATTCGTTCCCGTTCCTCGCCGGCGTCCGCAAGGTGTCGCACGTCCACAATCATGATCAATGACACGCCCCGTTCCCGGAAGGCTTCCTCATCCGCCTTGCGCATACGAGTTCGGTACGCTTCATCCGACGTCACCCGTGCCAAATCGTCATCGGAAGTCTTGTGAACACCAGTTTTGTCGAATTTCCGATCCGTGTCTCGGTTCAGGTCATCAATGGTGGGCCATTTCCCTCGCGCAGCGTCCGAAAGATCTGCCGTTCCATCGAACTCGTACGTTCGCTCGATCATTTGCCAGCGGTGCAGAGACCATTCGGATGGCCACGCATGCCCTTGCCACCAAACGTTTAGGCTCCAAAAATTCTTCGGCAGGAACAGGAAGTGCCAAGGAATGCACTTCTTCTCAATGTCTGCGAGCCGCCGCGTCGCTTGTTTCACGTCTTGCGCCTTTGCTAGCAAACATCCATAGTGAAAGCTGCTGAAACCCTTACCTAGACCTGCGTTTTTCCATTTCTCGCGTTGGCAGTTCGTACAGTAAGCGCAGTAGACCGGCTTCATGCGATTCTTGCGAGCCTCGTCCAATAACAACTTGCGTTGTTGCTTTTTCGACGATCCCACTTGGTGGGCGACTTTCAGGACTCCATCTCTCTGCACACGCTTTGCTTGCACTCGCATCTTGAGAGTGCGCTTGCTCCCGATGATGTGCCACTCCCAGTCGGCGCCGTTTTGGCTCTCTTTGTGCTTGGCAAATGCTTCGAGATGGATGTACTTCGGTTGCCGGCGCCTGATTTCCAGAAGATTGGTCTCGGTGATCGTCTCTTCGCCGTAGCTCAACCGACCCTTTGTGCAATGGGAAAATGCCAAGTTGCGCGACGTTGCGTCTCCCAGTTCCAAAAACGTGTGAACGAGATCAAGCCTCAATGGATTCCCTCCCTGCCACCTGACGTCTCCCGCCCTCACGGCGAAGCCGCGGCGAGTCGGGACCATCCGGTTTGGTTGCCCGTGTCTTCTGAAACGATCCGACGCTCCGGCATCCCTTCGCGCAATTACCTGAACAGGTTCAGCCGTTCAATGTCGCACGCTTCTTCGAACGGCTTGTCGACAATGCTTGAGACGGTGCCTGGGTGCCATAGCCGTTCCAAAGACGAGCTAACGCAATTCGCTCGCCAGAGTGGATCTTCTCGAAATCGCTCAGCGAGCACCGATCCGCCGCAGTCGGCGAAAGCCAGCGGGCAAGCTGAACCAATTCGACGTAGTGCTGAGACAGGTCCAGATGGAAAACGAGTCTGAGACGACAGATGTCATCGCGCAATCTTCTCGTCGATTTCGGAAAGGCAACGACTGGGACAGTTGGGACCGGAACCGGCGGTACTTTCCTTTGGCCGACGCGACCGACATGCGAGCCTCGACCCTCAGTTCGTGCTCCCACCTGCAGCTCATGTCGTAGACGTAGCTGAACTTCGCATTCCTGCAAAACCAGAAATCAGATTGGGGCAAGTCCATCGTCTGGCCGCACAGGTGCGGCCCGGCATGCACGACGCCCCGGACGTAGAACTGAAAGAGATGGCTTCCTTCCCATCATCCCATCGTCACCTAAAGCAGGCCGTGAAGTTCGTACGGCGACATGCTTTCCGGAACAAGAACGCGCCGCCAGATTATCGAGCTAATTCCCAACAGCATGGCTTTCAGCGGCAGAGCCGATCCTATTTCCAGCGCTGTCCGGGCATCCGTCATGCAACAAGGTTACGGGTGGCACTCCACAGTGCCAGCAGCTTGACCCCGGAGATTTTGGTGCTCCCCCAAAAGCCGTCGGAGACCTTGGCATCCTCAGAGAATATTGTCGTGGGGTGGGCTTCCAGGAAAATGTTGTTCAGGAACCGCATCACCGCGCTCACTTGTTGCTTGCGCACCTCGCCTGTGCCGCGTTATCGAAAATTGGCAATATGACCGAAATTTGTTTGTTCGGCCACGAGGACAGAATGTCGCCCAAACAATGCCGCATGGCACGAACCGACGCGAAGTGGAGTCGTGACGAAACAAGAGCACCGGTTTTTTGTTTCGGAGGCGCCGCTCGATCTGCGTTTCTGTAGACCGGCAGCAACTATTGGGCAGTTCTCATGGACGGCGGCTCGAATTTCGAATGACACTGCGTGGCGATCAAGGGAGACCGGTTCAGATGAGCGACAGCGTCAATCAGCCATCAGATGTGCCACTCGAGGAATCGACGAAGGTTCCCGTCAAGTGGCTTACTCTTGACAAGGACAACCCGAGGCTGGTGGGCAGCGGAAAGATTGCTGGTGATGCCACCATCATCTCAGAACTCTATCGAGGTGAAGAGCTAAGCGAATTGCTGCAGTCGCTGGCGTCCAACGGGTACCTGGACATTGAGCCACTGATAGTGGAGTTGACCGGCGACAAATTTACAGTTCTGGAGGGGAACCGCAGGCTGGCAGCCATCAAATTGTTTCGCAGTGATAGTCTGGTCGACAGGGTCTTTAAGGTAGGCGGGATTAAGATCAAGATCCCTGAGATTTCGCAGGAGAACCGGGCGACACTCAACAGAGTCTCTGTATATCGAGTCGCTTCCCGCGACGATGCTCGGGCATACATTGGCTTCAAGCACATAAATGGCGCGGCGAAATGGGAGTCATTCGCAAAGGCAAGATTTGCGGCAGATTGGTACAAACGTGGCAAGGTCAGCCTCGTCTTGATCGCTGAAAAGATAGGGGACAGCCACGATACCATAAAGAGGATGGTCAACGCGATCTACGTGCTCGACCAAGCCGCCAAGGACTGCGAGTTTGACCTGAACGACCGTTTTGCTCCAAGGTTCAATTTCTCGCATCTCTACACTGCACTTTCCCGCAGCCAGTATATGGAGTTTCTTGGCTTGGGCCCAGCGTGGACCACCTACAACCCTAAGCCAAGACCTATCCCCCAACACAAAACCGGCGCCCTTCTTGAACTGTTGCACTGGATCTATGGTTCGCAAGAGCAGGAAATTGAGCCGGTCGTATGGTCACAGAATCCCGACATCAAGAATCTGGGTCTGGTCCTGTTGAATGACGAGGGCCTAACGGTCCTTAGGGCGACAAACTCTCTTTCCCAGGCCCTTGCAAGCATTGTTCCGCCCTCTGCAAGGCTGTCCGACTCCCTACTCAAGGCTAGGACGGCAATTCGGGACGCGACAAACAGTCTTCGCGGGTTTGACGGCCGGGACCAGGCTCTAATCGATATTGCCGAGGACGTGTCTGAGTCGGCTCAAACTGTTTATCAGCGTATGGTGAAGAAGAAGGCGGAACTGAATGCCGGTTAAGGTGTACTTGCCGCCGGATGATTTCGATGGAATGGGCCCGAAGAACTTTGAGGGCGCGGCGGACTTCCTAGAGCTGACAGCATTCTTCGCTGATGAGCAATACGCGCTGACTCAATCGATCGTCGATGCACTAGAACTGGCTGCCGATGATGACTTCAGTTCCGTTGAAGAGGAAATTGCCAAGCGGGAAGAGGTAGCGTCTGCGGCTGCCTTGGTCGTTTCCGGCCGACTGAGAGCGTTGATGGGAGCGTATCCGTTCAGTATTTCCCCTGACGGACGGGTTGTTTCGTGTGAAATTCACGCGCTGAACCACGGTCAGGCGGCATATCTCATCTCCTTGGTTCTATCGAATCTCCGCGCGGTCACGCCGTTGCTCGATGGTACGGGCATGCATCCTACCAATACGGAAGTCGTCTCTCTGCGACAGTACTTTCAATATTTTGCGACTGCTGCATTGGCTGCGGAAGTTGGCGGGCAGGCTTGGTCTTTCGGCTTTCCCCGGCCTGACCGCTCCGGTTTCCTGTCGAAGCTCGAAGAGGTATGGGCGGTCCTGAAGGACGGAACGGTTGGGCCCGAGGAAGGCGAGGTTCCGCTATCCCCAAAAGACGATGAAATCGACGTTTTTGCCAGCAGAGTACACGCTGACGGTCTTCCCGGTTTTCTGTTTGCGGCAGCCCAGGTCGCGACTGGAGCAAATTGGCGTACGAAGTCCCTTCGCAATCATCTCGATCACGTTTTTTTCCAAAGATGGTTCAAGAGGCAGCCAGCTACGCCGCCGCTGCCTTATCACATTGTACCTTTCGCTCTGCCTGAGACGGGATTCCGTGACCACGTAAGAAGCCTTGGCAACGTGCTTCATCGGCTTCGCGTTCCGCTCCGAGTGGAGCAGGCCAGAAAGTTACACGAACAGGGCATCCAGATTGAGGCGTACGACCAACTTGATGGTGCTCTGGAATGGGTAAGCCAGTATGCGTCACGGGAACCTTCTCCTTGAGACACAGGCTTCACTCCATGTGTCCATACTTCGCGATGTTCCCATAGCGTCTGTCGAGAAACACCTCGCAGCCTCTCGGTACAATGGCATTACATTCGATCCATTCTGCGGGCGTGGAACCACAGTATTTGAAAGCCTGTTTCAAAGTCGTGATGCGGCTGACGGTGCCATTCATCCAGTCGCTGTCGGCGTTTCCGGTGCCAATCGCTCCAGCGTGACGGGCACCATCACATCCCGCAGCACATCCCTCTCCTTCGGCTGACAGGATCTGTCCAGTACAGCATGATAGAATTCCTCCCAGCCCTGGCGTTCGGCTTGATCAGTCTTTGCTCCCGGTTCCCTCTATTCGCTGAAGTTTGGCGCGTAGTGCGTCCTCGAACTCTTGCCGTTTGATGGCTTCGGCGGAAAGCAGTTTGTCACTGGACGCTTCAAGCGAGAGGACTTCCCAATGATGCTCCACAAGCCGGTAATCATCAGTGATCCGAGGGACAAGCCAAACGATGTCGCCATCGTTCAGATCATTCGACGGCTCATCCGACGGGCCGCCAATGGCCTCAAAGAATGGCCGATCAACGGCAACGGCAAGCTTGGTTCCCCATCGCCGCAATGTTGGTCCCTTTACCTGAAGTTGCGGCATCAGGCGTTTCGCGCTTGACGAACGCCAGTCAGGTCGGCGAACCGCTGTCGGTTCCGGCGGCATGGCGTCCGTGCTGTCGCGCAATAGCTCGAAGTCTGCAGGCATTCCGTTCCCGGAAAAATACACGGCCTGAATCTCCAACCCGAACCATGAACTGGCATCGCCGTCACGAGCGACGACAAGATCAACCCGTCCTGCCGACCGGCCCGTTGAAGGCGAACGCATGAATGGAACTTCGGGTGCCAGATACACATCAGGGAATCCCACGATGCGCGCCAACCAAGACGGCAGCAAGTCTTCCTCGGCAAAGCGGCTTGGACAGGTTATGACAGGCTGACCATCGCCGGACTGGATGGAACATACGCCTCCGCGTTTTCTGCAGGCCGGACCACCACGCTGAAAGGGGCACGGCGGTGCCGGATCTTGTCGCAATGCACATCGAGCCAATGTCTGCCGTTCGCTTGCTGCCAACGACGTGAATGGCCGGCCAAACCACTCCGCAATGCTGTAACGCGGGCTCATGCGAACAAGGATTCACTGGTGATGACCAACTCCGGAATCCGGTTATGGTGCGTGTTCTTCATGGTGAGGCTGACTGCCTCGAAATCGTAATTCTTCACGAGTGCCACGATCTCCGGAGCGGCGTCATATGTCATCAGGAAGTTGGAATTGTGTTCGTCCAACAAACGGAACAAGGCCGCATGATCAATTTCTGAATGTTGATACAATCGGTTTCCGGCCCGCTTCCCACCTAATGCCGTGTATGGCGGGTCGAGGAACACGGCGGCCCTGCGTCCCCATCCTTCCAAGAGAACAGGCAATAATTTCATGCCGTCGCCTTCCATGAACATGAGGCTGTCCGAATACTCGGAGATGGCCGAAAGCCTGGATGTCAGAGTTTCGGGATACCATCGAGACGCCACGCCCTTGCCGTTTTCGCCTTTGCGGCTGAACGACGCACCCGGTGCAAGGATGCCGCCGCGTCTGGTCCGGTTTAGAACCAACGTTCGGAATCCGTGCTCTTCAACAGTGCGGGGAATCCTGTCAACCAGTTCGACAAGGTTCTCATACGTGGGATCGAACTTTTTGATCCATTCGCTCAACGTGGCTCCGCTTTCAAATGCGGATCGCCAGAATGCCGCGACATCCCGGTCAATTTCCACCATCACGGCCGACGGAACCAAGCCCTCCATGACGCCCGTCAAGGACACAATGGCACCGCCCGCGAACGGCTCAATCAGCACTTCCGGTGTTGTCTTGGCCAACCATTCCCGTATGTGAGGGACCAACCACGTCTTGCCACCCGGATACCGGAGCGGGCTGCGTTGCGGAACTGTCGCGACGTTGACGACCGGAACACGAGATGGCGGGAACGAAGCGATGGCGGCATGGTGAGTCATGCCCCCGCCCCTGACAGCACGGGGTTGACCGCAATCAAGTCGCGATGGCGAGGCCGCTTCCCGGTCATGCCGACGACTAGGCCTTCCATCTGGTCCTCGGTACCCGCCTCGCGGATTTCGTAGCGACCGGCTTTCGGCTTCTTGTCCCGATGCTTGTTCTTCTCAAGCCCGCCAATGTAGGTTTCCTCCGCTGCCACCGGGCCCATGAACGGCAGGTTGACGCCATCATCCTCAGGCGCCTCCCGCAGTCGCTTTGCAAGATGCCAAGCCGACTTCCGTGTGTTCGCCAAGCCGCGGTGCAGGTTCATGTTCGAAACGCACTTGAGACAGTTTGACATGAGATACATGGCGATTGGCCATATCTGGCATCCGAGATTGGATGCTTCCATGCAGGATTCGGTGCGCACTGATAACCGCTTGCGGCATGCGCGCTCTCGGCAGCGTACCAGCAGTGTCTTGTGTGCGGCATCCGACTGGACCCTTACCGATTCGCAGTGCGGGCAGTGCAGACCTTCCGGCCAACACTGCTGGACAAACCACTCTTCGGCGGCGGCGTCGGTCGGGAGCAACGTGAATAGCTTCACGAAGCTGATGCCTTCCCGGCTGTGCTTGCCCGATGCCTCGTACGCCATGATTCGCCTCCTTGCCTAGGTTGCTATTGAATCTCTTTGCCGGCGTCGAATCAACAAGATTTGGGGCATGATCGTATATGATTCCCCAAAATTTGGGATCTGGATGGCGACATTTTGACGAATTTTCTTCTGGAGAGACCGCGCTTCAGGGGCGTACGACGCGGCATCTTGGAGCCAACCGGTTCTCCAATTGTAAGGAGTTTGGAGCGGTCAATCCCAGCCAGGGAAGCACCAATATCACGGTTAGTGTCGGCTTACACGCCGACACTAACCGTGATATTGGTGCTTCCCCGGAAGTCATGTACAGCGGACAGGCAGGACCTCCGCAGCATCCTGCTCCATCATCACTCTTCGCGGTGCCGACGCACCATCCATCCGAATGCGGAAACCCGGATCCTCTGACGCCTGGCGCTCCAGTTCGCGAGCAGGCCCGTCGCCACGAGGTCCGGGCCAAGCGTCAAGAGATCGTTCCCGGTCTGCTCCCGCACGAGCTCGTTGACGAAGGAATACATCTCCGGATCGTCGGCATCCTCGATCACTTCGATGGCGGAGCCCAGCACCCCCTCGATCAGCTCTTCGGGCAGGGTCACGCCGGACGCCCATTCCGAGAACACCGCATCGGTATCGTCGCCATTGTGAATCGCCTGGATCAGTTCGATGATGTCGGAGGGAATTCCGCCGGTCTGCTCCAAGATCGGCTGGCGTAGCTTGCGCTGATCGAGATCCGTGTACTCCATGTTGTGGAGGTGGATACGGATCATCTCCTCGCCCCAGGGCCGCAGGAGCTCGGAGACCTTCCCACGCCGGGCCGCGATCTCGCGCATGTCCGGATTCGCGGCGTCGAGAATGAAGAGGAGCAGTATTGCGCGGGCGGTGTCGAGCAGGTCCCCGCTCTGCTCGAGCCGGGAAATCTCGTCCTTCGCTTCGCGGGCGGTGGCGGGGCGGCGAACAATCACCCGCACCGACTTCCCGCCAGCGATCGGGCGATCCAGCGCCCTGCGCAGCTCACGAGCACTGTCGACGGTCACCACATCGACGCTGATTGCCCGGTCCTGGGCCAGCTGTTTCATGTCAGCGAGCCGCTTCATAGCCTGGCCGACCTTTCCGAGTCCCAGCATCTCCAAGCCGCAAACGATCCGGACCGGGCTCAGCGAATCTCCAGTATCGAGCAGTCGCTCGATCTGGAGATCGGTAAGTGGTGCGTAGGGCCAGTTCTGCTGGGACGTGCCCGACACTCGGCCGACCGGGTCGTAGCGGCGGCGATAAAGGGCACGGTCGTAGTGGAGCGTCGGGTCAACCTCCTCAAGCTGGTGAAGCGCCTGGACGATGTCCTCCCAGGTCCCCAGCATTGCCGCAACCTGCCGACTCCGCAGGACGTATGCCGGACGGCTTGTTCCCGGCGGGATCACCCTTCCGAGCACGCCGAGATCGACGAGCTCGTCGAGCAGGACCTCGAAGGCCGCCAGAGTCGGCAGCTCGGTCGTTTTGGGCCAGAAATCCTTCGTGTACTCGAGCAGTTCGGCGGCGTCGAAACCGGAGATCCGAGCCTTGTGCTCCTCGCCCTCGGCATTGCGGAAGGCGAGTGTGTAAGCCACCAGCGCATAGCGCGGATCCAGGTTCAGCGTGAGCTGGAACTTTTCGCGCACGCGCGCCTCGATCAGGCCAAAGCCGCGATGCGAGAATAGCTCGTCCGTCGGGATCACCCAGAGGGGGCCATCCTTGGGTAGGCGGTAGGACTTGCCGCTGCCCACCCCGTGGAGCGTTGCAAGCAGGCCCTTGGCGTATTCCTGAACCAAGCTTGGGTAGTAATTTGCCCAAGCCAGGATTTCCTCGACCGCCTCCTGGTTCTCGAAGCGAAACCCGGCCGCACGCATCGGGACCACCACGAGGTCATGTGCGGCGCGCTTGTCGTCGGCGTTCTTGTTGAGTGGGCCGATGCAGATCGGCTCGCCGAGATGCGCCAGCGGCGAGTTCGGCTGTCGATGCATCCGCTTGACGTTGTGCAGGCCCGCGAAGACCACTTTGAAGGCACGCCCGGTGGCCTCCATCAGCGACTTGAGCACGCTCAGTTCCGGGTAGCCTTTCTTGGTGTCGGCCGTCATGAAGTTGTCCGCCTCGTCAAACATGCAGACCACCTGGCCACCGGGATTCTCGTCGAGCCAGGCCCGGATGTCCCGGGGCACGGTCTCAGCGTCCCTGCTTGCCTTGCCCACCACTCCGTGTTCGCTCAGCATTGCATTCAGATGACTCCAGATCATCGAAATATTCTCCGCGTCCCCGAGGGACTTGCGCTCGAGAACCTTGACGATGCGCTTTTCCTCCGGCGAATGACGCGTGCGTGCGACATGGGCCAGCAGCGCTGACTTGCCGAGCTGACGCCCGCCATAGACCAAGCAACCATCGGCCGACTTCGACATGATCGAGCGAATCTCGGCATCCCGCCCGAAGAACATCTCCGGCGGCAGACGCCCGGCATCTGTGGTATAGGGCTCGACCCGACCGTAAGGCAGGCCACATTCGAAAATGGTCCGAGCTCGCGTCTCCCGACGGGTCGCCGCGAAGGCGACCAGCGCCTCGTCGATGAAGAGTGCCGGGATCGCGTTCGTGCGCATCCGTTCTGCGAACTCGTGGCGTCGCGCGAGATCTGCATTGCCAAACGCCAGCACCATGGTCGGCATCTCGGATTCCACGGCTTTCTGGATCGCCTCGGGCAAGGTGTCCGGCCCAAGAAGGAGCACTTTGTACCCACTGATTGCCTTCGATCCGAAGGTCGGCGGCAGGAACCACCCGTCGGAGGTGATGCGGCCCGCGAGCTTCATCTCCCAAGTCTTGCCGCGACCGATCCGGGCCAGATCGCTCACACGGACATTCTCGAAGCCGATGTCCTCGAAGAACTGCCGGATCTTCGCGCTTGCAGGCCTGCCGCCTTTCAGAGAGGTCTTGATCTCACGGTAGAGTTGGATCAATGCCAGGGCTGACGGGCGGCGATCCTCCTCGGTGGCAAGGAGGCCATCCCCGGCGATGGCCACCTCGTAGTCGGACATGTTTTTCGGCCAGTCCGGCTCGGCGGTGGCGTTGACAAAACGGGGCGTGAAAGCACCGACCATCCCTTCCAGGTCGATCTCGAAGCTTGCGACCGACTGGCCGTCGCGCAGCTGGGCAATCCGATCCTCGATGGCTTCAATCGCAAGAGCGTCGAGTTTACCGAGAAGCGCGTCTGCCGCCTCCGCGTTCTCACTGTTGCGATAGTTGGGTATCCGCCGTAACTGGTCCTCGCGGATCCGCGCCTCGACCTCCTCGGCCAGCGCGTCTGTCTCTGTGACCTGGCCGGGGAGTTCGTCGAGGTCCTCGACTTCCGCGCCTTTCTCGATTTTCGCGAGGCGATCCAGGGTCGTCTCACACCAGGCAAGCCAGCTGGCAATGTGTTCCTGAGAATTGTAGTCGAGCTTGGCGAGTGTCTTCAGCCGCCGCTCGCGCTCCTCGACGACGCCGCACCATTCGCCCACGAACGCCGCAATTGCGCCGCGTAACTGGTCTGAGCGATCGAAACGGTTCCGTTCCATCAGCCGCGTCGCCGTCTCGAATGCGCCGTCCTTGCAGGCCCGCGTGAAAGCATCCTCCGGTTCGGCAATCCCGTCCTGCACCAAGACGGAGCGCAGGTCGCGCAGGTCACCATCGGTGCTGTTGAGATCCCGGCGGGCCTCAACCGGAAGCAGGTCCCGCTCGGCCGCCAGAGCCTCGGCGATGGTCGGGAAACGACCCACGTCGTCACCTTTGAGAACGGACAAGGCCTCCTCGAGCCGGGAGGCGATCCAGGTGGCCATCGCTGGCTCGAGGCCATCGCCTTCCTTTGCTATCCCGGCGAGGCCGTTTCTGGCTTTCTCGATTCGGGAGACCAGGTTTTGCACCATGCCGCGGAAGCGCTCATCGGTCCCCATTCCGCCTGCACCTCCCCGCGTCGTCGCAACGAGCCAGCTTTCGAGAAGCGCGCGGGCTTCCCCGAAGTGGCGGTCGAGATACTCGATCCCCTTGGAATGGAGCCGGGCCGACCGGCCGGCGCCTGCGGCATACTCGATCGACAGATCCTTGATCGCGGTCTCATCGCGGATTGCCTCCAGCGCCGATTGGACCAGCTCTTTCGCGCTCTTCTTGCCCGCCATTATCGCGGCGTTCGCTGCGCCGACCGGCCCGGAGCTGGAGGCCAGATGATGCATGAATTGGGTCGCGAAGCTCCAGCGCGACTGCTTGCGCTGCGTGATCTCGCACCATTGTGCAAGGTTCTTTGCCAAGCGTGTGCGCAGCGGGGTGTGCGGACCGCCCGCGAGCCCGGCGAGGACGTCGGGCTCCGGCGGGAAGTCATAGGGCAGCCCCGTGATCGCATCGGCCACTTCCTGAAGGTGCTTGCCGAGGCGTCCGCTGCAGAGATCCGGCAGATGCTGGCGCGCCGTCATGTCATGCTGGGTGATGGCCGAAATCAGCGTAGCACCGAAGAGCAGAATGGAGCCGGCATCGCTGCGGGCGCCCGAGAGGGCCTGCTGCGTTTGGTCGGCAAACTCCGCGCTGTCCGCCCCATAATCGCGGTGCGGAATCCGCGAGGCCGCAGCCACGCGCAGGATCCGGCTCCCGACAGGCCAACGCGCGCCCGTCCGCTCGATCGCCTCTGCCGTGTCCGCGGCGATGCCCATGAGGTCGCGTCGGACCAGCTCGGCCAGTGCACTTCCCGGGACAGCCGGTGTGCGCAGCGGCTCTGCCTTCTCGACCTCTTGCGTCGCACCTTCCGCCGCGGCGGCAGAAATTTCATCCGCTGCGGGCACGGCATCACCGGTGGCTTCGACGGACGCATCTGTGAGCTCGATTTCCTCCGGCACCTCGACTACCTGGTCATCACTGGTGCCGTGCGCGGTTTCGGCGGCGTCCTCATCCACGGGCGCGTCTGCACTGTCCGTGGCCGCGATCGTATCTTCCGCAGCCTCCTCCGCATCATCTGCGGACGGCGCCGGGACCGCCGCGGTCGCGGAATCCTCAGCACTCTCTCCGCTGCCTGCCTCCGCCTCGTCGCCGACGTCGGTCTCCAGCCGGTCATCGTCGAGCCCTGCCGCCGTGCGCAGCGGCGCGGCGACGTCTTCGCGGGACACGACCCGACCTGCGACCACCCCCTGGAGGGCATCAAGGGCCTCCCCGAGCACGGCTGCGGCCACGTCGCTGGCCTCCTGGGCCTCGGTAGCCCGCGGCGCAAGCTCGGGAAGCTCGTCGTAACGACGCTCCGCCGTCGCCTCCGCCACCTTTGCATGGGCTGCATCGCTCTCCTCGGTGGCTCTCCGGGCCTGCGCGGACAAGGTTTCGGCATGCGAGACCAGCATCCAGACCCATCCCTCTCTCAGTGTCTCCGCCGTTTCCTCTGCGAGGCTTTCCTCGTCCACCTCGATCCCGAGCCCCGTGAGGCTATCGATGACGAATTCCAGTTCCATGCCCGAAAGCGCCCTCGCCCCCTCGGCCGCGATGGCAGCGAGATCGGAAACGAGGCGGAAGTCCTCCGTGCTCCTGGACTCGTTCGACACCGCCCCGAGCACTTCGAGAGTTCGGGCGAGAAGATCCATCTCGGTCAATCCGAGATCGCTGCGATCCTCGTAGAGTCTTGCCAGAAAATGCCCGAAACTCCGCCAACCGCCATGCTCGGAGCAGAATTCAAAAAACTCCCGCGCAACCTCCTCCAGCGTGCTGCGCCCGACGAGCAAATCATAGAGGATGTCCATGCTCTTTTCATTGTTGTCGATCTTGCTGTAGTACTGCTGGATCGCGCATTCGAAGAATGCGGCGACTGCGATGTCGGCTGAGAGCGGCGGCTCTCCCACGAGTTCCGGGAGACGTTCCTGGAGGCCCGGGTTATTCTTGAGCCTTAGCTTGCGCAGCGGCAATTTCGAGATGACCCGGCGTAGACCTTCGCCGGAATGCCGGGAACGGCGACGCTTCTTGGACAGGCGAGCCTGGGCCACGTCCACCTCGACCATCGGCAGGATCCAGGCCTCGCCCTCGGCCTTGTCGAGCAAGCGGTCATAGAAGGCGTGATGGTCCTTGGGATCGATTTCCATGTGGAAGAGCTGGACGAGCGCCTTGATGTCGCGCTGCGTGAGAAAGCCCTTCTCGACCAGGAAATCGACCGCGTCCGGTGCGATCTCGCGCAAGGGGAAGGTCTCGCAGGCATCGCCGACTTCCCAGTCCTCCTCGTTCCACGACGCGAACCTCGACAGGCAGGGATGGACCTCGAATGACGCGTCTTCGATCTCCGTCTCGGCATCGAAGAAGGGCTTCGGTCTGTCTTCGGGCATCTCAGGTCCTCCGGGGTCCGGGTGTCACGTTCCAGCGGGGCGTGATCTTTTCGCCCGCGTCGATCAGTATGCTCTCGATCCAGGCAAGCGCCGGGCGGCGTTCGAACTCCGCCCAGTACTTCTGGTTGGAATAATCATTGAGGCAGCGCGTGCAACTCGTCACGCAATTCTGGTTCTCGCAATCAAGGATTTTCCGGGCCTCCAAAAGAATGTCGCGCGCGCGGTAACCATCTTCCCGGGTCAACCGGGTCGCATAGCCCGCGCCACCTGAGACGGCGTCGTAGAGCACGATGACGAGCCGGCCATCGAGCCTCTGGATCAGCGCCTTGATATCGCGCGGGTCCGTCTCGAGCAGGTCAGCAACGCCGAGACGGAGCGCTTCCTGCAATGTTCGCCCGACGTTGCCCGCAGCATTGATCGGCGCGCCGTCGGGCGTCTGCGGAAGGGTGTCAAACAGGAGCGCGCGCACATCGGTCTCGAAGACATGCGCGAGATCGACCGGATAGACGGGCTGGGCCGGGTCGGCCAGGCACTGTAGCCCAGTCCGCGGATTGACATGCGCCCCGAGGTTGGAAGCCTGCTGCCATCTCCGCTCGGGGCCGTACCCGTCCACAGGCGAGGCGTGCTCGCAGGCCCGGCACCAGGCGAAGCCGCCCTTGTTCTTGCCCCTGTTGACCGTGATGATCCGGCCAAGCTCGTGATCGGGCCGGTTCGAACCCGGCGCATGGAAGGTCAGGAGCCCAGGCACGTCCGTCGCGGCATACCGCCTGCGCGGCGCCTCCGTAAGCAGCAGCGCCTCGTCCGCTATCGGCGGTCGGATCCGGGTTGCACCGGGGTCGCGGCCCTGGCTGTCGGTGACTGAGGTCAGAAAACCCTGTGGCCGGACGTAGTTGCGCGTCGTGTTGGAGTCCAGGAAGGCCGTTCCGCATTGTCGACAATGATCCTCGGGGGCCGCATCGCGCGGCGTGATCTGCGGTGCCCGGCACGAGTCACAAACGCGGTACGTCGCCTGGTCGATGAAGGTGTCGTCCCCGGTGAATTTCGAGCGTTTCGAGATCCCGCAGCTCGTCCAGACCCGTCCGCCCGCGACGACCTCAGAGCCGGGGGCGTATTCCGAGATCCCGATCGCACCATCACGATCGAGCGTGAGAAGCGCCGTGTCCGCGGTCTGCCCGGTCACGTTCATCACTTCGAGCGAAACCGAGTGCACCGGGAACGAATAGGTGGGGATTACCGCACGGCGCGAGAGTTCGCTGATCAGGAACTGCTTGAGATAGAGACCCTGCTGGGTCCTGAGGCGCCCGGCGACACGATCAATCCGCTGGATGGCATCCGCATCCGTCTTCGGGATCCGCTTGCGCTCCTCCTCCAGCTCCTCGATGGCGTCCTGCATCAGGCCCCAGCGGTACCAGGTCGTGTTGGCGAAATGGCGCACTCGCTCCTCGAAGACACTGCGCAAGTCATCCGCGCCGAGGGCGATCCCCTGAAGATCCGCCGGCAACCTCTCCACCAGCGCCGCTGCATCCCGGATCGCTGAGTCCGCACCGTCCAGCCACGCGGCGAAATCAGCGTCGAAGTCCGCGCGTGTCTCGGGGGTCAGCACCTCCGCCAGGACATCGCGCAGCCGCGGCGATCCGGGACGATCATAACCCGCGAGCCGGTGCTCAAGGAAGCGCGCGAGCAGCATCGAGACCTGGTGGCGCTGGAAGAACGCAGCGTTGTCGAGGCTGAGATACGGGACTCTCGGCTTGGCGGCGAGGTACTCGTTGAATGCCTCGAAGGCGGCGTGATCGAAGCGCCCGGACCGTGCCGTGGTCAACACGAGCGGCGCGACCTGTGCGCGGCGCCCGGCGCGCCCGGCCCGCTGCTGGTAGTTGGCGATCGAGGGCGGGACGTTCTTGCAGAGCACCGCTTCCAGGTCGCCCAGATCGACGCCCATTTCCATGGTCGTCGTGCAGGATAGCAGGTTGATCTCGCCCTTCTTGAATGCCTCCTCGATATCGGCGCGCACCTCGGCTGCGATCGCCGCGGTGTGCTCGCGCGCGATCCCCATCTTCGGGCGCTCGCGGTAGCGTGCCACGTAGTGATTGCGCTCAGCGAACACCGCGCGATCCGCCGCCGGAATCTCCTGGAGGCGCCCCTCGCAGCCCATGGACTGGCAGACTCCGCCCGTATCAAACTGCGTCCGCGTCCCGCATTGCATGCACTGGTAGAGCCTGACCTCACCGCCCGGCACGATCTCGAGGGCGTCGTCCAAGCGCAGGCCGCGCCCCACTCCATGCGCCTCGGTCATCGAGCGCGGCCGCTCGATTGCCCGCCAGAAGTTAACGAGCACGTCGCGACGCTCGCTCTCGCTCATCCCGACCCCGGCCACCTCGGCCATTTTGCGCAGAAGATCAGTGAACCTGTTCTTCCGGCTCGCCGCCGGAATGAGCGAAAGCGCCAGCGACGTGTGCGGGTTGGGCTCGCGCGTCATGGTGCGGTTTCTCTGGGCCGCGATTCGAGTCCAGATGGACTCGTCGGTGAGATCAATCATGCCGGACGCTTGCTCCGCGATCGCCCGGTGCTCACGCATCACCTTGAAGATGTAGCGCGCATAGGCTTCGGCGAAGGGCTTCAGCGCGTCGGGCAACTTCATCTCGACCGCCCGCACCGTCTGCTTCATGTCCTTGTAATCGACCCCGATGAGGCCGAACCCTTCGAGGCGAAGGCGACCGCGGCTGAATACCGTGAGCTCGGCCGCGATCAGCGCCTTGATGCGGAGACGCTCGTTCTCGCCCGTTTCCGGTCCGGGATTCACTCCGGGCGGGTAGAGGCGCAGCCCGTCGGTGCGGAGTTCGCGCCGAACGGCACCCACGAGATTGTCGAACCCGATGCGCCCGCCAGACTCCACGGTGCGAAGGATCGCGGCACGGATTGCCTGCTCGCGCGAGGTGCGCTCGAAATACGGCGCGAAGAAGGCCGCGTCTTGCCGGTTATCCGAGAAGACCAGCAGGTTGCGCCCGCCCATGGGCGGATCCATTCCCGCGCTCCTGTCCGGCAGCGCCTCGAGAAGGGTCTGCGCCGCTACTGCGGCGATGGCTTCGTCGCCCGGACGCACCGTCGTCACCGGCTCGAGATAACGTGCCGAGCGACGCCGGCAGCTCACGCAGCGCGCCAGGTAGCGCTGGCCATCCTCGTCGTCCTCCTCCAAGTCGAGCTTCTCCAGCGCGACCGAGCCGGCTTCGTCGGGCTCAAGCGGCTCCCCGCTGGATGGGTCGATATGAACGATCTGGGCATCGGTTTCCGGTTCGTCGTCCTCTTCCTCCGCAGCGACGCCGCCGGGCACGAGTCTCAGCAAGCGGCGTATGCCGCTTCCAGGCATCGCCTCGAGCGCGGTCGGTGTCTCCCAGGCCTCGAGATAGGGCTCGCCGCAGTTTCGGCAGACATAGAGCTCGTAGGCCGGATGCTCTTCGGCGCTCTCTTCAGCGCCGATCACCACCTCTTGGACGGCGTTCTTTGCCTCGCTCGACAGGGCAACACCAACCCGATCCGGTGCGCGGGAAATCAGGTGATATCGCGCTGGCAGGAGCGGGAAGACGACCGAGTCCTCGCTGACGGCCAAGACACCAACGGCGATGAGACCCGTCAGGGCGGGAATCGCGTCCTCGCCGGCCTGCGGAAACACCTCCCGGGCAAGCGCCTCGATGGGCACCGCGCCACCTTCGAGGCGGCGGGCGATCACGTTGATCTCCTCGAAGGCGCCGAGCCGCCCGATCAGCGTGTCGCCGATCGGCGCATCGCCGGGTCCGTCGAGCCGGAGCTCGGGCAAGCCTTCCAGGTCCAGCTCGAAGTTCCAGTCCTCGATCGAGAAGGGCGCGTGGTTCTTATTCGCCTCCCCCGCGGCATGCGCGACCCTGCCGGCCAACGCCCATCGCTCGGGTCCGAGTCCGCTCGGTGCAGGCGTCGGGGAAAGGCTCGGGTGCAAGTTCTTGCGCGAGGTGATGACACACCCCTCGCCCTCGAACCGCTCACCGAAGAGGCGGCCAGCAAAGTCGGCGAGCTCAGCCTTGCGGTCCGGATCGAGCGAGGCCGAGGTACCCACGCAGCGTACCTGACCGTCCCGGACTCCTAGATGTGCCTTGAGGCGGCGCAGCAGGAAGGCGACCTCGATAGCCTGCGCCCCGGCATAGGTGTGGATCTCGTCGAGCACGATCCATTTCAGGTCGGCATTGGCGAGCAGGGGTCGGTTAGTAGGCAGGAGCAGGATGTGCTCCAACATGGCATAGTTGGTTATCAAGATGTGCGGTGGCGCCTCGCGCATCTCGCTCCGCGAAAGTTTCCAGTTTTTCGGGACGTCCGCCTCATCGCCGAAGATCTCCTGGAAGCTGGGCGTGGCGCGCAACCGGGTGATTTCCTGCTCGCGCGTGGCGTTCGATTTCACCTGTCCGGTGTAGCGCCCGAGCGTGATGTTCGGGTCGCCGAGATCGTGAAAGAGCAGCGACGCGATCCGGTTCAGCTGGTCGTTGGCAAGCGCGTTCAGCGGGTATACCAAGATCGCGCGCACCCCTGGCCGGGAGAAGTCCTTCTGGGCAAGGATGTCGTTGATCATCGGATAGAGGAAGCTCTCCGTCTTCCCCGACCCCGTGCCGGTTGCCACCAGGAAGTTGTCGTCACGCAGGAGCGCATCCTCCTGATGCGCGTGAAGCGGGCGCGACCAGACATGTGGCACTGTGTCCGAAACGGTCTCCCAACAGGGATCGAGGACTCCGTCCCGGTGCAACCCTTCGAGGCTCCGGCCCTTCACGAAATCCGGCAGAGTCTCAACATAGGGGCCCTTGACGAAGTCGAGCGCGCGGATCTTCTCGCGCAACTGGCGCGCGAGTTCGGGCGCGCGGATGTCATTGACTGGCGAGGACGTCGCCACGAACCGAGCGAGGGTCGCGTTGAGATGCGTGCTGAACGCGTTGGGATCAAGATCCGTCATGGAACTCACCCGCATGGGCCCAGAGGGCCCGAAAATAAACGAAGAACTCGCAGCCGGCGCGGATCATCATCGTCACCGCCTGCCCTGCCTCGCCGCGCGAGAGACCGGTCCGGAAGACGAGGTCATTGACATGCGCCTCGGCCTCCCCCAGCGCGGCCGCACGGGCAAAGCACTCGACAGCGGCGGCGAGGCGTGCCGGGAACGGGTCCCCGCCGCCACCCGCGTCGAAGACCCGCAACGCATCGATCTCGGCCGTGTAGGCCGAGCAGATGAGATCGACGGCAGTCCCGATCGTGCCCGCCTCGCGCAGAACACCGAGATCGGTGTCGGAAAGCCGGTTCCGGAGCGCTCGGAAACCTTGTGTAAGCACCTCGGGCCCGAGCTCCGACGGGAGGGTGGCGTCACCGCTCACACGGTCGAGCCAGATCCCGAGCGGCTGGTCGCCGCGCGGATCCGCTGGATCGGCCGGTGCAGGCATGTCTGCCATCCGTGCCAGGCCGGCGAGGTAAGATCCCGGTTTCAATCGCAAAAAGGCATGGGGCGGCCGCTCGAAAACCCAGGGCGCGATCCCGACGATGTCATGGCGCGGAGGTCCGCCATCGGCGCGTACCGCGTTTAGTGCGGGCTCCACCGCCCCGACCATCCGCGCAACCCCCAGGGCCTCGAAGGCTTCCCGGTAGGCAGGCTCAAGCGCTCGGGTCACCTGACCCTCCAGGGCAGCAGGCTCGGGCTCGGCGAGCAGGTGGGCCAGCGTGCCAAGATGCGTCTTGCCGGGCGCGTCGACGACCCCGGGCAAACCGACCGCAATCTGGACAAGCGCCGAGTCGCGTAGTGGCTCGAACCGGAACTGGTCGACCTCCCGGATCTCCAGCGTCGCCCGTGCGGGCAGCGCGCCCGGACGGCGCGCGAAGCGCACCGAGACCGCGTTCGTCATGAGATCTGACTGCACGTCAACGCCAGAGGGAAGCGGGGCATCCACTGGCCGTCGGCCGAAGGCCCTTGCCCCGACCCGGCGGTGGCCGCTCGCATCCTCGATCACGACGCGCAACGCGTCGAGCCGTTCCTGGGGCGCCAAGTTCAGGCGCACCTCGTCCGGCTCCTCGACGACCTCAAGATCGGAAAGATCCCGCACCCGGCGCAGACGAGCCAAGACCAAGATCCGCCCGTCGGCACGGCGAAGCGCGATCCGGTCGTCATGGTCCCCGGCCGCCTCCAGCATTTCCGGCCCAATCTCGACCTGGGTTCTGGAGCGGAACGGCGTGCGCTGTTCGTTTCCGAGAACGAGCAGGTCCGCAGCCATGTCCGAGGATTGCACGATGAGCGAGTCGTGACGCGCCACGTGACCGAAGACCAGCCGCTCGCCGCGCGGGACCGGCTGGCGGGTCTTGCTGTCGACCTCATAGCGCCACAACCTCTCGCCACAGTTGACAAGCGCGAACTCGCGCGCGTTCTCCGCGTCGCCGATCCCGAGAATGGCACGGTCGCTGCCCGTCTCCAGGTCCACCCGCAGGCGGATGCCCTCGTCGACCAGCCCGGTACTGCGCCCCGGAAGGTAGTTCGCAGGACGCGGTAGCGCCTCCCAACCGTCCTCCGGCATCTCCATGCCCGGCCAGATCCAAGAGGCCGCAGTGAGTTCCGACCGCGCATCCAGATCGCCCGCAGCCCCCGGTGCCAGGACCTCGAACCGGACCCGGGCGGGATCGCCGGGCGCATCGAGGCCGAAGGCACTGAACGGCACGCGGGCTTGGCCATTTGCCATGACGGTCACGTTGGCATAGCGAACCAACTCGCCGAAGCGCGCCCGGATGATCCGATCCGCGCCCCCGATCTCGGCATTGATGGACAGCACCAGCGCCCCGTCGCAGCAAAGCAGGCCCCGGGACCCGTCACGTGCCAGCGTCGTGCCGTCCACCCAAATCGTGGCCTCTCGCGGCACGACGATGGATACGGTGCGCCCATCCTCGAAGGACAGCGTCTCGCCGCGCGATATCCATGCCACCCGGAACCCCTGATCGCGGGCCTCAAGCGCCTCACCGAAGGACTGGGTGGAAAAACCGCGCGCCGCGAGCACGACCATTCGATCCGCGGAAACCTCGACTTCCTGGCTCCCGATCGCGGCGCGCGCCAGCAGCACCCCGGAGACCGCGTCGAAAAGCAGGACCTCCTCTTCCCGCGGCGCGAATTCGACGTCCTGCTCGCGATCGCCACAGCTCCACGGAATGCTCTCCGCCCAGGGCGGATCGATCGACATGACAGCGCCACCCTTCATCTGAACCGGGAACGCACCAGTCCGGATGCTCTGCCGCTTGCGCGATTTCTCTGCCTGAAGTGCGAGGCGATCGCCGGACCAGAAGACTGCTGGCGGGCCCACGATATCGCTCCCGCGGCGACCGACCTGTCGCATCCTGTTGGTGTAGGCCTCAAAAAGGCTGGCCTCGTTGTCATTGATCGGATCCGCCCCTTGACGCCATGCCTCGAATCGCCGCGCACAATGGGCAGACTTGTCGAAAGCAATGGTCTCGCGCAGGCGTGTCTGGCCCGGGCACCGGAGGAAGAGAGCCCGGCGCTGCCAATGGCGGGCGGAGGGCGTATCCTCGACGGCTGGCGGACCGTTGACGAGCGCCATGTGGATGAATGCCTCTGCCTGGGAATCATGCTTTTGCAGAACGGGCCCTAAAGGAGCAAAGAAGAGTTCGGTCGGCTCGTTCCCAGAAACCGGGATGCCGAGGCCGCGTGCAGCGCGGCGATAGCGCGCCTTCAGGTCGTTGCGCGCGGCATTGTCCGAGAAGTCCTTGCACAGGAAGCGCTCAATATGCGGATAGACATCGATATTGCCACCGCCATAATGCTCGACAAGCGGCGTCAGGACAGCCCAGACCGCCAGGGTCGGGCATCTGCTGAAGAGAATCGAGATACTGAGGCGCTGGGCGACATTGATCGCCATCTCCCGGAGCGCCGGGTCGATCGGTGCTTCGACAATGAACGGTGTCGAGGCCGCGCCGGTCCAAGCGGCCTGAAACCGGTCCTCGATGACAGCGAGGTGTTCTGGCGACAGCGGGTCGTTCTCACTCTGCAGGCCCGAACCCGCGTTGCCCGCCCTGGAGTCCGTCACGATCGCTGCCTAATCGCTTCGGAACAATCTGCCAAACGCGGCATTCTCGGAGCAAATTTCGCGCGGTGCGGGCAGTGACAGCGTAAGCGCGTCTCCAATCCTGCTCCGCCGGGAAACGAAACCGGGTCGGGCATACGGTATCGGGTAAATTGGCCAAAAGGCGCAAACACGAAATCTATTCCTCGGCGAGTATCCTATACCAATAGCCTCTTAAAATACTCCGCCGCTATGCGGGTCTTTCCCGCGCCGGGCGGTTCCTTCACCTTTAGGCCGGCCCAGACCTGAAACCATCCCTCCGGCATATTCAAAATGACCAAGTCACCGCATGCAGAAGAGACAGATCCATGTCCCTAATCGGCATCATATCGGACACCTGGAATCGGTTTCAAGGAGAATTGCCCCCATTCTTGCCGAGGAGGTCGGCTCGCTCAGGACAGGCGCTGGCGCAGATTGGGGAGCACCAAAAACGTGGGGGTCAAGCGGCCACGTCTATTTCTTGAACTGAGTTTGCCGCATCGAAGATTATGGGCAAACAGGACTGGAACCTGGTCCTGAGCGTGTCGTCAAGCGCACGGGTTCTAGTCTGGAGCAGAAGGTGCGCTCCGGATCTTAACTATCGCATCTGCTGCTCCTTCGAGAAGCGCTTTCCCACGACCGTGTTGGCCTTGGAGTCGACGAACACGGTCGACACCCCTTTCCCGAAGCGATGTCGCTCGGCGCTGTTCGGGATGGTGTGGGCATTGCTCGCGACGCAGGCCTAGAACTCGCGGACACCCATTCGGAACGCCTTGGAGTTCGAATACTGGATCTCGATGCATTCAAGGTCGACGACAAGGTCGTCGATGCAGGGATGGCCGAAAGGATGTTGCCGTGCCACAGGAACCCCTTGACGCGCCTCAGCGCCCGGTCGAATGCCCCCTCCCCTGCCCCTGCATTCATCCGCCTGCCACGCCGCACGTTCCGACTTGATCGCTGCTGCCGAGAGAGGTTGCCGACGCCCCCTGAGGCGCAATCCCCAATCGTTCCGCTCGATCAAGGAGCGCCTTGACAGAGGACGGATACCACGTCGCACGTCCGCGGGGCGTCGGCTCGCGCATCTCCGCGAGCATGTTGCACATCTCCTGCAGGGTGACGTCTGGACAAGCCGCACGCATCGCTGCAACCTGTACAGGCAGACGGTCGTCCTTCCGTCGTCCCGACGCCCGTTCTAGGCGATGCTCTCGCTTGTCAGCATCAAGCCCAAAATTCAACTGCCCCACACTTCGCGGTGTTCTCCTCGTCAGCCCAGTTCCAGACCAACACGACCTGAACGGCCAGCGCTGGATGCTCACACCCTTAGGGACCCCGACGCTTCTGGCGAAGGCGGGGATCTACTGTGACCTCATGGTTGATAGGGGACCATTGAATAGCCTTGGCTCGCAAAGTGCTGCTGCAACTCCTGCGTAAACGTAGCCACCGGTTCAACGTCAACAATCCTTAGGAGTTCCATACCAACTCTCGTAAATCTGGCTCCTGAAATGCCAATGGGTTGTCCTTGCAAACTCTTCTTTGTCGGGATCAGCAGCCACAACGTTCCTTGATGGCGCATGACGAATTGCAAATTTGGATTCTTCGGATCGGGTGGAATGGCTTCCCCCGACTGATTGCGGATCCGGGACGGACCATATTCGGCAAGAGATGAGTATTCTGGTTGAAGCAGTCCTGCTTCGGTCAAATTTGTCAGCACACGATAGTCCAAGCCATGTCTTTCCATAGAATTGCTGCCTAAAGGCTTACCCAAGCTCGGTATTCTGGCATCTAGCACGCTTACAATTTGGCCACCAATTGATGGCATTACCAACATGACACTTGCCGAAACCGCCTTGCGAAAAAGCCTCGCTGTTCCTTGATCAAGCATCCCAAGCACTCGGATCGTGTGGATGGAAAAGGTGCCTGGACGCTGAATTTCACCAGCCAGAATACGGGCGAATGCTTCCCTCAGATCCCCTTCGCTACGGTCCGTAGCCTCACGCTTATATACATCGAACCAGTCATGAGTAGTCGAATCGCTTGCCCCTGACGACACTGCGCCACCGTCGTCCTGATTGGCGACCACTTCCAGAGCAGAGGCAAGTAACTCATCAATGGCCTCTCGCTCGGCAAATGCTCTCGCCACCACGGGCTCCGGAAGTCCAGAGGTTCTTGCTACCTCTCGAATGGTCTCGATTTGCTGGTGCGCCCGATACCGACGCAAACGGGCGATGAGCGCATCAATGGCGGCGTCAGAGACATCACCGGTCAAACGCTGCACTGCTCGTCGAACATTGGGGAATCTGTTACAGAATACCGGACCCAGCGCCTTGACAAGATTCGCCAGGTCGTTTCCCAGATCACTGGAATTCGAAGGATCTTCTTGTTGCATCGCCTACGCCACCTTCGAGAGTCACACCTTGGATCGAACACAGATCCGCCACTTCTTCTCACATGAATTCAAAACAAGTCACGGTGTCATGTTGTTGTGAGGTTGGCCATCCCAATCTTCCAAAGTCCCACACAAATATCGGTGACCCAATGCTGAGAATATCGCCTATCTCGTGCACGAAATAGGCGGTATTCTCAGCTCAGCCAAATCAGATCAGAGCCAAGACCTGTCATCGGTGAGACTCCGCGGAATTTGGTGGTCCCCAAGTTGTTCGAAACGGTCCGCCATTGCAAGTTGAGCCATCTGCGCTGAGTGATCGGCTCGATGGTTGCGTTCGGAACGGATCTCATCGCCACACACAAGTTCGGTTGCCTCGCCTCCGCCCCAGCACTTACCCGCTGCCCCTGTACTCACCTACCAGCCAGACTGCGCTTGCCTACTTGATCGCCGCTGCCGAGCGAAGTTGCCGACTCACTCTGAGGCGCGATCCCCAGTCGTCCCGCCCGATCAAGGAGCGCCTTGACAGAAGACGGATACCACGTCGTACGTCCACGGGGTGTCGGCTCGCGCATCTCCTCGAGCATGCTGCACATCTCCTGCAGGGTGACGTCCGGACGCGCCGCCCGCATCGCGGCAACCAGTACAGGCAAGCGGTCGTCCTTCCGTCGTCCCGACGCCGGTGCCAGGACGGTCTCCGGCAGAAATCCCTCGGCGACATAGGCCTTCGCGGCCCGCATCAGTCGCTGCAAGGTCCAGCGCCGGGTCTCCGGAAGGCGAGAGTTGACGATCGCCAGCACATCTTGCCAAGGCATGTCGGGGCGCAACCTGCGGACGTCCGGCACCCATTCGCCGGCGTTGCGGGCGAGGCGCTCCAGGAATGCGTCGCGGCGCGCCAAACGAAGCTGAAGAAGCATTGCCCGGTCGCCCGACACCAGTCCCGGATTGCCGCCCGTGCGGCCTTCGGCACGGGCGGCGGCAAGCCCGGACATCGTTCGCTCGCGGATCAGGGCGCGTTCAAACTCCGCCATGGCGCCCAGGATCTGCAACGTGAAGCGGCCCTGGGGCGACGCGGTGTCGACGGGGTCCCCCAGCGACCGAAAGTGGATGCCGCGCTCATTGAGCCCGCTGATCGTCTCAAGAAGATGCAGCAGGGACCGGCCCAGACGATCGAGGCGCACGACCACGAGCGTGTCTCCGGCGTCCAGGCGGTCCAGAAGCGCGGCCAGGACCGGACGGGCCGGGTCGCCGCCAGAGGCGGTTTCCTCGGCCACCGTCGCGCAGCCCGCCGCCCTGAGCGCGCGAAGCTGCGATTCCAGCGTCTGTTCGCCCGTGGAGACGCGAGCGTAACCGTGCAGGGTGCCTTTCCTGGCCATCAAGCTACTCCCGCACCGAATGAGGGTCGGCCGACGGCACCAGGATGGACGCGAAAGTGTCCCTGACGGCCTGCATGTCGACAGCAGTGAAGCATTGGCGCCTCGCACCGATTCATGTCTGCCTCGATTTCCATCATGTTCTCTCCTCGCGACTTCACGTCGTTTGCGCCGGTCATGGCGGGCTGCGAACGGGAGGTCCGGGAAACTCGACCTTCCTTATGCAACATCACGGGCACCCTGCCCTGCCCCGCCGATTGAATTGCAGACCCGTCCATCCCCTGTAAGGCTGGACTTACAATTTGACAAGTTTCTTTCAAATGCCCGTTTGTAGATGCATGCACTCGACCCAGAACAGCGTCTCGCGAGGCCGCGACCGCGCCGAAAACCCTTGTTTCCAGGGACAGCGCGCGCAGGTGATGCAGACCGCGATCCCTTGCGCGCATTTCGGATCCGCGCTGAAGGTCCCCGGACAGAAAAGCAGCCCAGATCCTGCCCGACGAGAGGGATCCTCATTGAACGCAGCGACGGACACCTATGCGAGGCTTGGAAGCCAAAGGACGATCCACGGAAATGCAACAAGCAGCGCGATGGTGACGGCGTCCGTGGCGAAAAAGGGAATGACACCCCTGAACACGTCCTGCACCGTGAGGTCGTCCCTGACACCTGCCACGACAAAGCAGTTCAGGCCGATCGGAGGCGTGATCAGGCAAAATTCCGCCATCTTCACGACCAGAATGCCGAACCAGATCGCGCACATCGGCCCGGACATTCCGAAAGAACTTTCGGCTGCAGTGACGCTCGCTCCGCCATTCAGAGCCATCACTGCAGGATAAACCACAGGAAGCGTCAACAGAAGCATGCCGATCGCATCCATGAACATGCCCAGAACGGCGTAAGCCAGCAGGATGCAGACTAGGATCAGCCAAGGCGAATAAGTGAGCGACGTGATCCAGTCCGAGAAAGCGCCGGGAAGGTCGGCAAAGCCGAGGAAGCGCACGTAGATCAGCACGCCCCAGATGATCGTGAAAATCATCACCGAAAGCTTCGCCGTTTCCCGAAGGGCGTCACGAAATTGCGGCCAGCGCATGCCCCGATAGACTGCCATGAGAAACACCACAAAGGCCCCGATGGCCCCACCTTCCGTGGGCGTACCCCATGCGTCCCCGCCAAACGGATTGTAGACGAAGCAGATGATGGTCACGACGACAAAGACGATCGGCAGGGCCGGCGGAAGCGAGACGAGGCGCTCTCGCCAGGAGAAGCCAGTGACGCGCGGCCCGAAGTTCGGGATCACCAGCGCCATTCCGACGATTAGCATCCCGTAGATCAACGCGGAAAACGCGCCGGGCACGAATCCGGCAAGAAGAAGCCTGCCGACGTCTTGCTCTACGATGATGGCATAGATCACGAGTATGGCCGAGGGCGGGATCAGCGATGCCAGCGTACCGCCGGCAGCAACCACGCCGGCGGCGAACTGCTTCTTGTATCCGATCTTCAACATTTCGGGAATCGCGATACGGGCAAATACGGCAGCGGTTGCGACCGAGGCACCCGAGACCGCCGCAAAGCCTGCAGTCGCGAAAATCGTTGCGACGGCCAACCCGCCAGGAACCCACGCAACCCAGCGCTTGGCCGCCTCGAACAGCGCGCGCGTCAAGCCTGCATAGTAGGCCAGGTAGCCGATCAGAATGAACGTCGGGATCAGGGACAGCGCCTGGGATGTCACTTTCGAGTGGGGCACTTGACCCGCCGTCTTCACGGCGACCGACAGGGCCCAACCGAAGTCACCTGCCCCGTAGTCCTTCTTCGCCCAGAAAATCCAGATCAACCCCACCATCCCGGCCAGCCCTGCGGCGAACGCCACGCGCATCCCCAGGAACACAAGGAGCAGCATTCCGCCGGTCACCCAGATCCCGATCTCGATCGGTTCCATCAGCGGTCTTCCCCGAGCTGGCCGGCCTCCATGGCCGCTTGCTGTGCGGCGTCGGCAATGAGAGGCACGGCGACGGCCGTGCCCGTGATGACGGCGCGAAGGTAGGCCCACAGCTGCAGGCAAAGGCGCGCGCACAACACGACAAACGCGATCGGAGCCAGCAGCTTGGCAGGCCAGATGGGCAGGCCGACATCCATTGAACTGTCGCGGCTCCACATCGGCGCGGCAAAGTCAAAACTTCGTGCAAAATGCGCCCAGCTTCCCCAGACCATGAGCACCATGAACGCAAGAAGCGCCAGGACGAACACGAACTCGACGGCGTAGAGTGCCCGGCCACGGAGCATTCCCACCAGAACATCCATCCGGACATGGGCGCCCTCGCGCTGAACATAAGAGATGCCCATAAAGGCTATGAGCGGCATCGCCTGCTCGATCCAGTCGACATAGCCCGGCAACGGCTGGTTGAAACCGTTTCGCCCACCGACCGAAACAACGGCAAGCAGCATGAGGGCGAAGACCGCGATGCCGCTGACAAGCGAAAGCGCGATTTCCAGCTTCAGGAACCGCCGGTCAATCCGGCTAAGGACGCTGTCGTCGGACGCGATCTGCGAACCGATTGCCATGGATCTTCCCTTCGGCGCCGCGGGAGTGCCCCGCGCCGTGATGGCGCGGGGATCTGACGGTCAAGGGGCTCAGTTCGATTGTGCGATCATGCCCGTGACCAGGTCGTACAGCTCCTGTGCCGGAAGACCACGCGCCGCATTGCTCTCGATCCATGCGGCCGCGGCCGGGGCGGCCGCCGCAGCCCTGAATGCAGCAATCTCCTCGTCTGTGAAGGTGACCCTCGTGATTCCGTGCTCATCCAGGGCGGGCCCCCACGCGGTCATTGTATTGTTGTTGTAGTTGGCAACGTAATGCTCGAGCGCTTCATCGACCGAGCCGAGGAGCGCCTCGCGCTGCTCTTCCGAAAGCGCATTGAGCGCGTCGGTATTGACCACAACTGGGCAATTCACTGTACCGGGGTTGAGATTCGTGGTCCACCAGGTAGCATTCTCGATCGTGCCGAAAGACATGTGTGCGTGGGGCGCAAAGCTCACCGCCTTGACGACACCTGAATCCAGGGCTTGGCGCACTTCGGTCGCCGACATCGATGTCGGCACTGCGCCGATCATCTCCAGCGCCTTGCCGATGCCGCCAGTGGCGCGCACTGCGAGACCCTCGAAGTCCGCAAGCGAGGCCGGCGCTTCGCCAGTGCCGATAATGTTGTATTGCGGAAGCGGCGAAGGCATCAGCAGCGTCGCATTCCAGCGTCCCAGATCTGCGACGGCGGCCGGGTGCCGGTAGACGGCCAGCGAAAGCTCGATCTCCTGTTCCAGCGAGGAAACGCCGAGAAACGGCAGTTCGAGCACGGTGATGGTCGGATTCTTGTCGGCATGGTACCCGGCACAGAACTGCGCCATCTCGAACGCGCCGATCGAGATGCCGTCGAGGTTTTCACGGTTCTTCGACAGTCCTCCATAGGAAAGGTTCAGCGTAAATTCACCGTCTGTCTTTTCGGCGACAAGTTCGGCCAGCCTTTCGACATGCTCCGTGAAGGCACGGCGCGCACCCCACAGCGAAACGTTCCATTCCACGGCCAGTGCCTCGCCTGCAAATGCAACTGTCAATGCGGCAACGCTCACGCGACCAATCAGCTTGTTCATCATTGGAACTCCTCCTGTCCTGGCTAGGTCTTGCATGATCTGAACTTGCACGATTTCTCCGGACGGGCCAATGACGGAATTTGCGCGCAACAGGGCGGAAATTTCGGGGACTTCCGCAACCCCATAGGAGTGCCTCACCGGCAACCAAGCTTGACAATCCTTGCGTTCAACGCGTCCCGCCTGAGCACGGATCTAGTCAGGACGCTGTTCGATAAGGTCCCATAAATTGCCATACATGTCCTTGAATACGGCCACCATGCCGTATTCTTCGTGCCTGGGTTCCTGTTGAAACTCGACCCCACGGCTCCTGAAAGCCCGATAGTCGCGCCAGAAATCGTCCGTGGTCAAGAACAGGAACACGCGTCCGCCTGACTGGCATCCAATCGCTGCGCTTTGACGTTTGCCTTTCGCCTTTGCCAGGAGGAGTCGCGTGCCAGCTCCTGGAGAAACCGTGACCCAACGCTTCTCTTCTGAAATCCTCGTGTCCTCATTGAGTGTGAAGCCAAGCGTATTCACGAAATAGTCAATGGCCTCATCATAGTCCGGGACCAGAACCGTTACAGCGCCAACAGACCTATGCGGCACGCCGGATTCAGTCATGTTCCTCCCCGAACTGGGAAAATGAGCCCAAAGCTGCATATTTGGCCGCGAAACTGAATTCAAGATGAACGCTTGGCGACACCGCAATGGTCCCGCCCTCCGTGGCAATTGCCGTAGTTCATGGTTGACCGAGGCTAGCGATTGGACTGAGTGGTTCGGACCCTTGAATCGGAGTGCCGAAGCCGTCGGGCAACCCAGGTGTGGATCCGAAAGAGCGGCAGACGTGATCATCGCCTGACATGTCCGCGTCTTCCGGACAATGATGCCTGATCCGGGATTTGCCGGGCGCGATCGGTCGCGCCAGAGCGTGCGGCCAGCTGCGTTCCGTGAATGGGTTAAGTCTCGCGCCGCCCATGCACGGGTCACTAGCCCCACGAAGGTCCTTCAGGTTCATGGCGAAGGAGCCACATCGGCGGGCAGAGGCGATTGCCGTGGGAGCGACTCGCCCGGCGTTGATCGCCGCTCCGCCGCGCACTACATGAACCCACGCGCAATAACGCCAGGATCGCGCCAATGAACGACAACAGCCCGCAGCTAGTGCGCCTTGCCGATTACCGGCCACCATCCTGGCTGGTGGACTCTGTTCATCTGACTTTCCTGCTTGATCCGAAAGCGACCCGGGTCAATTCACGCATCGAGTTTGCACCAAACCCCGAGGCAAGCGACCGAACATTTCGCCTCGACGGCGAGGGCTTGCGTTTCATCCGTGCGGCGATCGACGGCCAGCCGGTCCGCCCGCGCCTCGACGAACGCGGCCTGACCGCAGCAGTGCCGGAACGACCTTTCACGTGGGAATGCGAGGTCGAGATAGACCCCGGCGCCAATACCGAACTTGAAGGCCTGTACCACTCGGATGGACTCTTCTGCACGCAATGCGAGGCGGAAGGATTCCGGAAGATCACCTACTACCCTGATCGCCCTGACGTCATGGCGCCCTTCGACGTTCGCGTGGAGAGTGACCTTCCCGTTATGCTCTCGAACGGCAACCTTGTCGCGGAAGGCAGCGGCTGGGCGGAGTGGCGCGACCCGTGGCCAAAGCCGTCATATCTCTTTGCATTGGTTGCTGGAAATCTTGTCGCGCATCGCGGCCAGCACCGAACCCCCGATGGACGCAACGTCAACCTCAACATCTGGGTCCGACCGGGCGACGAACACCGCTGCGCCTATGCACTGGACAGCCTAAAGCGCGCGATGAAATGGGACGAACGCACATATGGCCGTATCTACGACCTTGATGTCTTCAACCTGGTTGCGGTCGACAACTTCAATGCCGGTGCAATGGAGAACAAGGGCCTCAACATATTCAATTCGAAATACGTCCTTGCCTCGCCCGAGTCCGCAACCGACCGCGACTACGAAGCGATCGAGGGCATCGTTGCACACGAATACTTCCACAACTGGACCGGCAACCGGATTACTTGCCGAGACTGGTTCCAGCTTTGCCTAAAGGAAGGACTGACGGTCTTTCGGGACCAGCAATTCACCGGCGACATGAGGGGACGTGCCGTCAAGCGAATCGACGATGTCATGGCATTGCGCTCGCGGCAGTTCAGGGAGGACAACGGCCCGCTCGCGCATCCCGTTCGTCCTGAAAGCTATATCGAGATCAACAATTTCTACACTGCAACCGTCTACGAAAAGGGTGCCGAGGTCATTCGAATGCTGAAGGCGCTGGTGGGCGACGCAAACTATGAAAGGGCACTTCTGACGTATTTCGAGCGGCATGACGGCCAGGCCGCAACTGTCGATGATTTCTTTGCCTGCTTCATGGAAGTCACGGGCAATGCACTGGAAGGCTTCGAGCGGTGGTGGAGCCAGTCCGGCACGCCCCGAATTGCCGTCGCCCGGCATTGGGTCGGCGACCGCCTCAAGCTGACGCTCCGCCAGCGAACGCCGCCCACCCCCGGCCAACCGAAGAAGCGTCCGTTGCGCATCCCTCTTGCGGTCGGCGTGCTGGACCCGGACGGCACCCAAATCGCGGACACCGAAATACTGGAACTCACGTCAGAGACGGCGAGTTGGATCTTCGCGCACGGCCATGGCTGGACGGAAACCGACGCCCATCTGGACGGTCCAGTGGCCGGTACGGACGACACGCCGGTTCTCTCGATAAACCGGGACTTCTCGGCGCCGGTGATCCTGGAACGACAGATTTCCGAAGCCGAGCGTCTGACAGTCCTTGCACACGACCCGGACCTGTTCAGCCGCTGGGAAGCCGGGCGGTTGCTCGCCAAGGAAGAGCTCGCCAAGATGGTGACAAGCAGGTCGGAGCCAGGCCGTGCCTACATCGGCGCACTCGGTCAGCTTCTGTCAAACGACTCGCTTGACCCGGCTTTCCGTGCGGCTGCGCTCGACCTGCCGTCGGAAGAGGACATTCTCCGCGCAGTCCGCGACGAAGGTCAGATCACGGACCCGATACGCATCCATGACTGCCGCCAGGAGATGCGAACGAAAATTGCCGAACAACTGCACGCCACGTTTTCCCGGCTGTTTCGGGAGATGGAAGTGACCGGACCCTATCGCCCGGATTCTAAGGATGCGGGCCGACGGGCATTGCGCCTCGCGTCGCTTTCGGCTCTTGCCCGGGTGGAAGGGCCAGATCTCGCACGGGAGGTCTTCGCCGAGGCGAACAACATGACGGAAGTGCTCGGAGCGCTGAGAACGTTGGTCCGTGCCGGCGAGGCGGACGAGGAACTTGCCGCCTTCTTCGAGCGCTGGAAGGACGATCCAAATGTCCTGGACAAGTGGTTCTCCATCCAGATTCTCGAAGCCGGGCCGGACGCGGCACTCGCTGCCGCAAAAAGGCTTTCCGCACATCCACTGTTCAACTGGAAGACACCCAATCGCTTTCGGGCCGTGATCGGCGCCTTTGCAACGACACTGTCAGCATTCCACCACCCCTCGGGCGCAGGTTACGAATTTTTGGCCGACTGGCTCGCAAGGCTTGATCCGGTGAATCCCCAGATTGCCGCACGCGCGGCTACTGCGTTCGATACCAGGCATCTCTTCGACGAGGAGCGCCAGAACATGATGGTTCAAGCCCTGAAACGCCTTCTCAAGAACCCCAGCCGGGACCTTGGGGAGATCGTGTCCAGGATTCTCGACGGGTGAGTCGTCCGCCGACCTGTCGGATTCACGTTCTGGTCATGCACTGGTGATTGTGGAGTGCACGGCAAGAATCGTGTATTCGGACAAGAGATCGCCAGTCCCGAGGCACTTCGATAGGGAGCAGTGCATTGCCCTTGGCAAAACACGTCATGAATCCGTTGCTGAATTCAGCTTGAGTTCCGGTGATGAGAGAACGCCTTGATCCCCTCATAGAGGAGCGTGCTCCGTGGCTCTTCCGGGATACACATTTTGCCAGGCTGTCCCGGCGCGCGCTCATGTCGCTCCTGAGCTACCACAGGACCGTCACGCTTGGCGAACTGTACGACCCCTGGCCAGTAGAGCGAATCATGCATCATCTGGCGGGCCTTCTTGCCCGCGATCTTGAAGTTGCAGGACTTGACAATCTGCCACGACACGGTCCGGCACTGATCGTTACCAACCATCCGACCGGAATCGCGGACGGGATCATGTTGTATCACTCGATCTCACCGATACGGCCAGACCTGTTCATTTACACGAATTCGGACATCCTGCGCCTTCTTCCACAGTTTCAGAGCATCATCGCCCCGGTCGAGTGGCGCCTCGACAAGCGAACGCGCGCCAAGACCCGAGAAACCCTGGAATACACCCGTACCGCGATCAATGCCGGTCGCATCGGCGTGATCTTCCCTTCGGGGCGGCTCGCGAAGCGGCGCGGACTGAAGCTCCACGAGCGTGACTGGATGCCTTCGGCGGCCATGATCGCGCGCAAGTTCGACCTTCCGGTAATTCCGCTGCACATCCGGGCACGGAATTCCGCGCTCTTCTACCTCTTCGACTTCATTCATCCGACGCTGCGCGACATCACCTTGTTCTACGAGACCCTCAACAAGGACCGTCAGCCCTATCGCCTGAGAATAGGTGAACCGATCTCTCCCGCCGCCCTGCCCGAAAAGTCGGAAGAGGCAATCGAAGTCATGAAGAGAGCGACGCTGGCGCTTGGCGGGCGACATGCGCCGACCGTGTCGCTGGTGCAAAGCACCCGGATTCCCAGCTGGGCTCGATAGGCTTACGCAGAACAAGCGCCGCGTCACCATGCCCGAATTCGCGGAGATTGGCCAAATTGGAAGCAAGCAGGCGAACAGGTCATCGTGTCACCGGCAATCCGCCGAACCAGAAGGCAGTGATGCCCGTCATGCGAACCATCCGCGCGGCAGGCAGCGTCGCCCGCACGGCAAGTTTCGTGGATTCCGCCAAGTCGATGTCGTTTCCCATTCCAGCTTGAAGGCTTGAGCGACGTTTTCTAGAACGCGTTCGAGCCCAATTCGAGGACGCACGCCCCATGCTTGACCTGACATACGACTCTCCGGACCCCAAGGTCATCACCGGCGATACCGGTCCTTGGGAAATCGTGATCGGCCTTGAGGTCCACGCGCAGGTTGCATCGACCTCGAAGCTCTTTTCCGACGCCTCGACGGAATTCGGCGCTGAACCGAATTCGAACGTTTCATTTGTCGACGCCGCGATGCCGGGCATGCTGCCAGTCATCAACGAGTTCTGCGTGGCCCAGGCGGTGCGTACCGGCCTTGGCCTCAACGCCAAGATCAATCTTGTGAGTGCTTTCGACCGCAAGAATTACTTTTATCCCGACCTGCCCCAGGGCTACCAGATCAGCCAGCTCTACCAACCGATCGTTGGGGAGGGAGAGGTCCTTGTCGATCTTGCACCGGGGATAGCGCGAAAAGTGCGCATCGAACGCATTCATCTCGAGCAAGATGCCGGCAAATCCATTCACGACATGGATCCGGAGTCTTCTTTCGTGGATCTCAACCGGACCGGCGTTGCCTTGATGGAAATCGTATCGAGACCAGACGTCCGCGGTCCCGAGGAGGCGGCCGCCTATGTCGGAAAGCTGCGCCAGATCCTGCGCTACCTCGGCACTTGTGATGGCAACATGCAGAACGGCAATCTTCGTGCCGACGTCAACATCAGCGTATGCCGCCCTGGCGACCATGAAGCCTTTCTGGAATCCGGGGATCACGATGTCCTTGGCACACGTTGCGAAATCAAGAACATGAACTCGATGCGTTTCATTCAGCAGGCGATCGAGTTCGAGGCTCGCCGCCAGATACGGATCCTTGAGGAGGGTGGCAGCGTCGAGCAGGAAACGCGGCTCTATGATCCCGACAAGGACGAAACCAGGTCAATGCGCTCGAAGGAAGAGGCCCATGACTACCGTTACTTCCCTTGCCCCGATCTTCTGCCACTGGAGATCGAACGGTCATGGGTCGACGCAATCAGGGAATCGCTTCCCGAGCTGCCCGACGCGAAGAAGGCTCGTTTCGTCGCCGAGTACGGAATGACCGAATACGATGCTGGCGTCCTGACGGCAGACGTTGATTCCGCCGCCTACTTTGAGGAAGTGGCCAAGGGTCGCGACGGCAAGTCGGCGGCAAACTGGGTGATCAACGAACTCTTCGGCCGCCTCAGAAAGCACGACCTCGACATTGCCGAAAGCCCGGTCTCGGCTGCACAGCTCGGATCCATTCTCGACCTGATCGGAAAGGGCGACATTTCTGGCAAGATCGCCAAGGAGCTCTTTGACATCGTATGGTCAGATGGTGGAGACCCGGCCGAACTCGTGGAATCCCGCGGCATGAAGCAGGTCACCGATGCCGGGGCCATCGAAGAGTCCGTGAACAGAGTCATTGACGAGAATCCAGACCAGGCAATGAAGGCCAGGGACAACCCCAAGCTTGCAGGCTGGTTCGTAGGCCAGGTCATGAAGGCGACGGATGGCAAGGCGAATCCGAAGTCGGTGAACGAACTTGTCACGAAGAAGCTCGGACTGTAGCGCGCCGGCGGGAGTCGGATTGCACAGGCCGGGCAAACCAGTCCCCGAAGCCCTGCCTAGTCCTCGATTTTGAGCGCAAGCGCGTGAATGCGGCCGATCAAGTCAGGTCCCAAGGCATCGTGAACGGCGCGGTGCCGTGCAATTCGGCTTTGCCCCTTGAACGCTTCTGACGCGATCCTAACCCTGAAATGGCTCTGGCCACCCTCGCGGTAGCCGGAATGGCCGCGATGGCTTTCGCTTTCGTCGATGACCTCAAGCTTGCGTGGCGCGAAAGCAGCTGCGAGCTTTCGATGAATTTCGTCCTCAACACGCATTTTTGACATTTGCCTCTTCAAACTGCCGATCAGGAAGTTAGACTCTCCGATCCGAGTCGGAAAGGCAGACGGCGCATGGCCAAGGATCCGTTTGGTTTTGATCTCAGCGTGTCTACGGACAAGAAGAAGCGTTCGCGGACGCGGCGCGGCATGTCAGGTGCGTTCGAAACGTCGACCCGGCAATGCCAGCACTCGGGATGCACGAACACCGGGCAGTACCGGGCGCCGAAGTCTCCGGATGATCTCGACGAGTTCTACTGGTTCTGCAAGGAGCATGTTCGGGAGTACAACCTGAAGTGGAATTTCTTTCACGGGCACACCGAGGAAGAAATGGCCAAGCAGATTGACAGGGATCGGGTCTGGGAGCGCGAAACCAAGCCATTCGGCAAGGATGGCGAGGAAGCCCGTGCATGGTCGCGGCTCGGGGTTGACGATCCGCATCAGATCCTGGGCGAGAACGCCACGCAGAACCCCGGGAAATCGATCACTGGATCACGACGACTTCTTCCGACCGAAAGGCGCGCACTGGACATCCTCGACGCGAAGGATCATTGGACCAAGGCTGAAATCCGTAAGTCCTACAAGGCTTTGATCAAGATTCTTCATCCTGACATGAACGGCGGCGACCGGGGTCATGAAGAGCAGCTCGCGGAAGTTGTCTGGGCCTGGGACCAGATCAAGGACAGCAGGAACTTCCAAGGCAAGTAGGCGTTGCTGACACGTCCGGCCAGGATCCGGCCCGTTCGAACGCGAATCGGCGATCAGCCGCCCGCCACTTCACGTCAGGAACGCGCTGCGCGACGGCAGGGTTGCCCTTGCGCCCGCCAGCGGAATGAGGCACGTCAGGTGTCGATAAGGTCTCACCCCGCAAGCGAAAGAGAAGTGTAATGGACCATCGTCTGTTGGACGCGGATGCCAAGCCGACCGAGGAAATCGACGTGCGCGAAGTCTTCGGCATCGACTCGGACATGAAGGTAAGGGGGTTTGTCGAGCCAAGCGACCGCGTTCCCGTTCTTGATCCGACCTACAAGTTCGACCCTGACACCACACTCGCGATTCTGGCCGGTTTCCAGTACAATCGGCGCGTCATCATTCAAGGCTATCACGGCACCGGAAAGTCCACCCATATCGAACAGGTGGCCACCAGGCTCAACTGGTCCTGCGTCCGCGTCAATCTCGACAGCCATATCAGCCGGATCGACCTCATCGGAAAGGACGCGATCAAGATCAGGGACGGCGTGCAGGTCACCCAGTTTCAGGAGGGCATCCTGCCTTGGGCGCTGCGCAATCCAACCGCCATTGTCTTCGACGAGTACGACGCTGGCCGTGCGGACGTCATGTTCGTGATCCAGCGGGTCCTGGAATCAGACGGGAAGCTCACGCTTCTCGACCAGAACGAAGTCATCATTCCACATCCGTCCTTCAGGCTGTTCGCGACCGCGAACACGGTGGGACTCGGCGACACGACCGGGCTCTATCACGGCGTCCAGCAAATCAACCAGGCCCAGATGGACCGGTGGTCGCTGGTCGTGACGCTGAACTACCTGAGCCATGACGCCGAGACCGCGATCGTGCTCTCGAAGGCGCCGCATTACAACACCGCGAAGGGCCGCAAGACGATTGCCCAGATGGTTACCGTCGCCGACCTGACGAGAACTGCATTCATGAACGGCGACCTGTCGACAGTCATGAGCCCGCGAACCGTGATCAACTGGGCGCTTAACGCCGAGATTTTCCGCAGTATCGGCTATGCATTCCGTCTGACATTCCTCAACAAGTGCGACGAGCTCGAGCGCCAGACCGTCGCGGAATTCTACCAGCGCTGCTTTGATGAGGAACTGCCCGAAAGCGCGGCAAGCGTGGCGGTCCCGTGACCCGATTGGCGGACGGCCAACCCATCGATGACGCCCCGTTGTGGGTGCAGGGGGCGATGCCTGCCTCTCGACATCCCTGGATGCCGCTGAATCAGCCGCACCCGAACTTCAACGCTTCCGGACAAGTGAGGTGTCCTGAGGCGCAATTTGGCAAGTGACGCTTCCATGACCCGCACGCCTGACAGTCCTGCCGACCCGTTCAAGAAGGCCCTCGCAGAGGCGACCAAGACCTTGGCCGACGATCGGGAGATGGACGTCAGCTATTCGGTCGACCCTCCGGGCATGTCGGCTGAAGGCGTACGCCTGCCACAGGTCACGCGCCGGATGACACGGGATGAAGTCCTGCTCGCGCGCGGCACCGCTGACAGCTTTGCCATGCGGCGGAAGTACCATGACGAGGCATGTTTCGACCGCTACTCGCCGCAAGGTCAGATGGCACAGGACATCTACGAGGCCATGGAATGGGCTCGCTGCGAAGCGGTGGGAGCACGCGACATGCCGGGAACGGCCGGCAACATTGATGCGCGCATAAACAATGAAGCAACACGAAAGGGGTATGACGAACTGCAAGACATGTCGGATGCGCCGCTTGCCGCCGCCGCCGGATACCTGGTGCGCCGGCTTGCCAGCGGTCGCCCCCTGCCTCCGGCAGCCGCAAACGTTCTGGATCTTTGGCGTGACCAGTTGGAGACGAAGGCGGGATCGACCCTCGAGGACCTTGAAGACACGCTGACTGACCAGGCGGCCTTTGCGCGTTTCGCCCGTCAGGTCATCCGGGATCTCGGCTATGGCGACCAGTTGGGCAACGACCCTGACAGCGAGGATCCGGACGAGGACAACGAGGCGGCGGAAGACGCGCCCGAGGACGAGGAAGCGAACAGCGACGACCAAAGCCAGCAGGAACAGGAAGGCTCAGATGCCGCACCGGACGAGGGCCAGGACCAGCTGGACGATCAGGCCGAGGCGCAAGTCTCCCTCGACGAGATGGCCGACCTGGACCAGGGAGAGGACACCGAACTTCCTCAAGGCGACGCCGAGATTGAGCCGCCGGCGCCGCAGCCGATCAGCGATGCAGACCCAACCTACACGGTCCACAGTTCGGAATTTGACGAAGAGGTCGCTGCCGACGAACTCGCCGAGCCGGAAGAGCTGGAGCGTCTGCGCGCTCATCTCGACAACCAGCTTGAGCCCTTGAAGGGAGCGGTTTCCCGGCTTGCAAACCGCCTTCAACGCCGCCTTCAGGCACAACAGACGCGCACGTGGACCTTTGACCTCGAGGAGGGCATCCTCGATGCCGGACGCCTGGCCCGCGTGGTTGTCAACCCGACCCTGCCCCTGGCCTACAAGCAGGAAAAGGACATGGAGTTCCGCGACACGGTCGTGACGCTCCTGCTCGACAACTCTGGATCGATGCGAGGACGCCCCATCTCCATTGCCGCGATCTGCGCGGACGTGCTGGCAAGAACCCTGGAACGCTGCGCAGTCAAGGTTGAGATTCTGGGCTTCACGACACGTGCATGGAAAGGCGGACAGGCACGGGAAAACTGGCTGCATCAGGGCAGGCCACAGCTGCCCGGTCGGCTGAATGACATACGCCACATCATTTACAAGGCCGCTGACGCACCGTGGCGGCACGCCCGAGAGAATCTCGGATTGATGATGAAGGAAGGTTTGCTCAAGGAGAACATCGACGGCGAAGCGCTGGAATGGGCCTATCGACGGCTTCTTGTCAGGCAGGAAGCGCGGCGCATCCTCATGGTCATCTCGGATGGCGCGCCAGTGGACGACTCCACCCTCTCGGTGAACCCGGCAAACTACCTGGAAAGGCACCTCCGAAACGTGATCACGATGATCGAAAGGAGGAACCAGGTCGAGCTTCTCGCCATCGGCATCGGCCATGACGTGACCCGATATTATGAGCGTGCGGTTACGATCACGGACGTGGAACAGCTTGCCGGGGCCATTACCGAACAACTGGCGGCGCTATTCGAAGCCGATCCGGTTCAGCGAAAGCGCATGGCCAGGCGAGGCGACAGCCGAAGGGTCGCACCAAGGTAGCCTGCGATGGCGAAGATCAGACTCCCGCACCGGATGCCGTCAACGCGCCAACGGCCCGTCGTGCACTCGTGACGCGCGGCGTCTCGCAGCACCTGCACGTTCACGTTGCCATATGAGAATCCAGCAGCCGTTCCGGCTTGCGCCCGAGAAGGGTTCCTGTTCTTTGACTGCCATGTTCCAGTCCTTCGACGCCACCGCCAACCCCGAACAGGGGCCGCCGCGCCTCGCAGCGCTGCGCGAAGTCATGGCGAAAGAAGGCATCGGTGCATTTCTCGTTCCTCGCGCGGACCGGTTTCAGGGGGAATTCGTTGCACCCGCCGACGAGCGCCTTGCCTGGCTGACAGGATTCACGGGATCGGCCGGACTGGCAGTCATCTGCCGGGATGCCGCCGCCATATTTGTCGATGGACGCTACCGGCTGCAAGTGCGCGACCAGGTCGCCGGAGAGATCGCACCCCTGGACCCCGCAGAGATCAAGCCGGGCGACTGGCTGACCGAGAATGTAGACAGGCATGCCAAGGTGGGCTTCGACCCATGGCTCCACACGGTGGACAGCGTCACGAAGCTCTCGAAAGCGATCGGTGACCATGCCCTCCTTCATCCCACGCCAAACCTCGTTGACCTGGTCTGGACGGACAGGCCCTCGCCACCAGCCCAGACGGTCCGGGTTCATCCGCTCGAGCTTTCCGGCGAGAAGTCGTCATCGAAGCGCGAACGTCTGGCGCGGGAATTGAAGGACGCCGGACAGCGTGCCGCGATTCTCACGTTGCCGGAAAGCATCTGCTGGCTTCTCAACATACGAGGCGACGGCATTCCACGCAGTCCTGTCGTTCAGGCATTTGCGATACTTCACGACTCAGGTCGCGTGAGCCTGTTCTCCTCTCCGGAGAAATTCGAGCACCTTGGTCCCGACCCTAACATCGATCTTGCGGACGAAGACGCCTTTGGACGCGCCGTCGGGCGCCTTGAAGGGCCGGTCCGGGTCGACAGACTATCAACGCCGTGGAAGATTTCCGAGATTCTCGAAGACCGGGCCGTATGGGGCTGCGACCCTTGCATCATGCCCAAGGCGTGCAAGAACGATGCCGAAGTCAAGGGCATGCAGAACGCGCATCTCAGGGACGGCGCGGCAATGGTCGAGTTCCTTGCATGGTTTGACAAGGAAGCCCCAAAGGGCGGACTGACGGAGATATCCGCAGCAAGGGCGCTCGAGGGATTCCGTGCACAAGCTGGGGACCTGCTGGACATTTCCTTCGACACGATTTCGGGATCCGGACCCAATGCGGCGATCATTCACTACCGCGTTTCCGAACAGACAGACCGCAAGATCAGGCCAGGAGATCTGTATCTGGTCGATTCCGGCGGTCAGTACATTGACGGGACCACCGACGTCACGCGCACGCTTGCCGTCGGAGAGCCATCGGACGTCCACCGCGACTGCTATACCCGGGTTCTCCAAGGACTGATCGCAATCTCGCTTGCAAGGTTTCCGAGCGGGCGTGCCGGGCGTGACATCGACGCCCTCGCCCGCGCCGCGCTTTGGCGCAAGGGTCTCGACTACGACCATGGCACCGGGCATGGCGTCGGAGCTTGCCTGAACGTGCATGAAGGACCTCAGCGGATTTCGCCAACAGGCAAGACAAGCCTCAAGCCCGGGATGATTCTCTCGAACGAGCCCGGCTACTACCGGCCCGGTGATTTCGGGATCCGCATCGAGAATCTGGTTGTGGTACGCGAGGACGGGAAGTGTCAGAACGATCGGGACCGGCTTTGCTTCGAGACACTGACACACGTACCGTTTGACCGTCGCCTGATTGACACAGGGCTGCTGGGGCCATGGGAGCGAAACTGGATTGACGCATACCATGCCGAAGTGAAAGAGAAACTCTCCGGCCTGCTTTCCGCATCGGCCAGCAATTGGCTCGATTCGGCCACAAAGTCGCTTGGTTGACTGAAAGATCTTACATACTTGACGGAGAATCTTGCCTCATCTGACGGAGAGTCTGGCGGCACCTGACGACGAATCCTGCGGCGCTCGACGGCGGCGACCCGCGCGCAGCGCGCGCGCTCGCTGCAATGATGCTTGAGCTGGATCTCCTCTTGCAGATGTCGGCGGGCCGACCTTGGGTCAACCTCTTGCGGGCGTAAGCGAAACATTCCTGGCGATCAATTCCGGAACTCGGGAGGGCCGCCTCACCGGCCTCCTGCTACCAGCGCCACTGCAGCTCCGCGCCCGGCGACGCACCGTCGTACGTCCCCTCGCCCCGGCTCCCCGACACGATCAGGCCGAAGAGCGTGCCCTTCCGCTTCCAGTCGGTCCCGAGCATCACGCTCGTCACCTCGCCGTCGAGCGCCGTCTCCCCGCCCCGACCGCTGAAGCCCCAACGGGCCGCGCGGCCCCAGTTCCCGCTGGAGGAGCCGGTCCCGGACTCCCGCGTCATCGTGAAGGACGTGCCCAGGAGGACGTCGTCCGACGCGAGCGTCCACGTCCCCTCGCCGTCCTCGCCCTCGCCCGTGTCCGCCAGCAGCGAACGGAACGCGAAGCGCTCGTCCTCCGGGAGATCCGGGACGGCCGGGGCCCGGAACGCCAGCACCGCCCCCTCCGGGGGAATGGCCAGGGAAGCAGTGCGGCTTTCCCGGGGAGAGTCCGGGCCGGGCCCCGTCCCTTCAGCGCCGGCCGCAGGTCCGGGCAGCGGCTGGCCGGCGAACCGGCCCGAGAGATTCCGCCTCGTCGAGCCGGCGCATCCGATTTCGCGCGAGGTTAGAACATCAAGTGTTAATTGTGCGTGTGAACATTCTGGTTTTGATGTCGTTTTCATAAAAAATGAGCCGAACCTCCCCGTTGCGGCAAGCGCTGCGCGGGCACCACCCTTGACTTTCGCCGAACGCACTCTGGGGTCAACGTGAAGAGAAGTTCCGTGAGCGGAGCGGAAGCTCGTGGATTCGCGCGGAGGAATGCGGGCTGGCAGTGGCTTCGAGTCAGGCGCGGACGCCTGCGGGACAGCCCGACCTCAGCGCGCGGCGGGCTCGCAGGCCCAAGGCAGGAGCTCGTCGATCCTCGAGGCGGGATGTCCGGCCGCGATGGCTTCGAGGGTTGCCTTGAGGTAGGCGCAGGGCTCCACGCCATTCATCCTGGCCGTCTCGATCAGCGAGGCGACGCGTCCCCAGGCGGCCGCCCCTTCTTCGTGGCCAGCGAACAACGCGTTCTTTCTCGTGAGGGCAGGAGGACGGATCCGGTTCTCCACGGCATTGGAGTCCAGCTCGACCCGCCCGTCTTCGAGGAACACCCGCAGTCCGTCTCAGTGGCGGGCGACATAGTCCGGGGCCTCGCCGAATCGGGACTTGGCCGAGGCGCGGGCCCGCTGCTCCTCGATCCAGAGGCCGAACTCGTCGACCAGCGGCGCAGTGCGCGATACGGCTCCTTCATGCTCCAGGTCCCGCAAGACTGTACTTGACGCAACCGAACCAATTGGTACGGTTGCGTCAATCCGTAACAATGGGCTCGGAGGAATTCAGGCAACATGAATGCGGGGGCATGCAGATGACGGCCAGACCGGCGATCGCTTCGCCGTGTCGGCAATCATGGCTCTTAGGTGATCACGGGCTCCATGCTGCTGGCCATATTCACACGTACCGGACCGCACCCGTCGCTGGAAGTTGAACCCATTGCGCTCGGACCGTTCCTTGCAGCGTCGCTGGCGATCGGTGCCGCGGCCTATGTCCTCGCGGCGTGCGGCGTACCATACGCCATGGCAATCGCGTTTTTGTACGCGCTGACTGCGCTAATCTCCTACGGACCGCAAAAATACGTCGATGCCGCGATTTCGAAATTTTGGCCCCCTGAAGTCGTCGCCCAATGCGCAATCACGGCGCCCATGTGCTTGGCAATTTGCCAGGCGATCCGTCTGATGCGCCCCAAAAACAAGGCCACCTTGTCATGACGAACATTTCGCCCGAAGACCGCCGCAACATTGCCCAACCGGACAAGCCACTGGCAATTCTATCGCTGATTTGGTCCGGGGCAATGTTTGGCTTCTTCTTTGCCTGGACCTGCTCGACCATGTGGGGACTGGATGCGGCCGACCCGAATGTCGCGATCGCCGCCATGCAGGCAATGAACGATAGCGTGCGCAACTGGCTTTTCGCACCAGCGTTCTTCGGCACGCCCGTCCTTCTGGCTTTCGCAGCGGCGGTCGCATCGCGACGCCGACAGAGGAATGTCGCCATCTGCCTCGCCCTGGCTGGCCTCCTGTATGTCGTGGGCGCCATGCTTCCGACGTTCATGGTCAATGTGCCGTTGAACGAAGAACTGGCAATGCTGGAAGTGCCGCTCGACCCGGCCGCCGCGCAGGATGCTTGGCGGAGCTATTCCGGACCTTGGCAAGACTGGAACATGGTTCGCACCGTGGCTGCAGGCGTCGTCCTTGCGCTGACTGGCTGGGGTCTCGTCAATTTCTCATGAAATTCCGATGCCGGCATTGCATGGGCAGCATGGCCATGGCGTACCCCGGTAATCGAGATGACGCCCCTGAAACGGATCCCTGGCGCTCGGTCCTGTCCCAACGGGTGTCACCTGCACGCTGTCCACCACCGACTAATTCCGCCTCTCGACGATCTTCGAGATCTTTCACGCACAACGGCGTTCCTAGCTGTGCTCCTCCTCTGCCGTGGACGCCAGAGCGCGATTGAAGGCGTGAAGGGCGTCAACATGAAACAATGCCCCGTGGATCTTGGGTGGCTTCCCTGCCCCGCCAAAACTGAGCACGGGCAGGAACGGCTGCCCGGTCCTTTCGAAGATCGGCATGGCCAATTCAAGAGTGCCGTTGACGTCGACCCACACGCCTTCGGCTATGGCTGCCCAGACGGCTTCTTCCGACGCCGCACCCGGGTCTCCAGGCTTGCGCATCAAAGATGCCACGCTGCAAAGCGACAACAGGTAGTCCTGCGGCCCCTTCGCGAGGTGCACGTCCCGACGCTCAAGTTGGGTGAGAAAGAACGACCGGTCGACCAGACGTGACGCGATAGCAGTGGACATCGAGACTGCGACCATGACGGCGAGCCCGGTCTGCCAGTCCCCTGTCAGTTCGAACACGATCAGCGTTGTCGAAATCGGCGCGCCTAGAACCGCGGCGGCGACCGCACCCATCCCCGCCAGTGCGTACAACGTTTCAGATCCGGACACGTTCGGAAAGGTCGCCGTTGCCGTCATCCCAAAGGCGAGGCCCAGCAAGGCGCCTACCATGATCGACGGCGAAAATATGCCTCCGCCCATCCGGCCGCCCATGGTGATCGCGACCGCAGCCACCTTGACGGCACAAAACACCACGGCTTCGTGCCAAAGGATCTGACCGGTCAAGGCAGCCGATGTGGTCTCGTAGCCGACTCCGATGATGTGCGGAAAGCCAAGCGCCAGCACGCCAAGCAGCAATCCGGCAACCGCCGGACGAATGAAGCGAGGGATGCTGAAACGCTTGCACGTGTGGTTGCCGAAGTCATCAGCAAGAAAGATCGAGCGCATCATCACCACCGCAACCAGCCCGGACAGCATCCCGAGAATCAGGAATGCCGGAAGCTCCACATAAATTGCCAGAATCCCTTCCTCGATCAGAACGAACTCGGTCACGTCTCCGAAAGCGAGGCGCGAAATCACCGTCCCCGCCGCACTGGCAATGACGATCGGTGCGAAGGCATGCACGGCAAAATGCCGAAGGACCACCTCCAACGCGAACAGGGCCCCTGCGATCGGCGCGTTGAACGATGCCGACACGGCTGCGGCAACTGCGCAGCCCAGGAGGTCCCGACCCGTGATGCCGTCGGCATTGATCCTGTTCAGCACCCATGAAGACAAGACCGCCGCCAGATGCACGACCGGACCTTCTCGACCGGACGAGCCCCCCGACCCAAGCGTGATCATGGAAGCCACCGCCGAAGCCATACCTTCCTTTGTCTCGACACGGCCATTATGGAGCGCCGCACCCTCGATCACTTCCGCGACGGACTTGGCCCTGCCGTCAGCAGTGAATCTATCCAGGATGATACCTACGACCAATCCACCACACACGGGGATAAGGACAATCATGTACCACGGAAGGGTCTCGGCGAAGGAGTGCAAAAGCCTTGGATCATCTGTTCCATAGAGCGTTGTCTGCAGCAGGCTGATGCCGAGACGAAACAGAACAGCGGCACCGCCAGCGGCAATTCCGACCAGAAGCGCAATGAACCAGAACTGGACCTGCCCCGGGCCGTTTTGTCTTATGACGTGCAATGCGTCGCGGGCATTCGCTGCAAGGCGCGCGTATAGATCCCTGATTGTGCTTGGCCTGGGCGCGTCCATAAGGCACTTGGCTACACGGGCGAGAACGCAACGTTGCCCTGTACCGCCCGATGGCACCCAGGCAAGGATCCGCAATCCTGCCGCTTGCGAATGGAGTCTTTCCTAAGGCAGGGATTTCGCAACGGAAAGGGCGGATTGGCAAATTTCAAGCTCAAGCCAAGATTTGTCATTCAGGGCCTTGCGGCCGCCTCGCATGGGATGTCATCTGACCCCATGGCTCTCAGTGTTGATTTGAACTCTGACATGGGAGAAGGCTTCGGCCCGTGGAGAATGGGCGATGACGCCAATCTCCTGCAAGTCGTGACTTCCGCCAATGTGGCTTGCGGATTCCATGCGGGTGACGCAGACACCATGGCCGCGACGATGCGTACGGCCGTCGAGAACGGCGTCGGCATCGGTGCCCATCCCGGCTTTCCGGACCTCCAGGGATTCGGAAGGCGCCAAATGCAGGTGCCGCTGGCTACGCTGGCCAACATGATCCGCTATCAGGTCGGGGCCGCGCAGGCTATGGCGCATGCCGCAGGCGGAGAGGTACGGCACATGAAGCTTCATGGCGCCCTCTCGAACATGGCGTGCGTCGATGCAGACATGGCCCGCGCCTGCTACGAGGCGGCACTCGATGTGGCACCGGACATCATCATTCTCGGACTGGCGGCGACACGAATGGAGGAGGTTTGCCGCGAGTTGGGTTGCAACTGGGCGGGCGAGATTTTCGCCGACCGGGCCTACAACCCCGACGGCACCCTGGTCGACCGAAGTTTGCCAGGCGCGATGATCAGCGACGGCGACGAGGCTGCGCGACGCGTAGCAGAAATGGTCCGGGAGAGCGCGATCATCACCGGAGACGGTCAGAAGCTGCCGACGCGCATCGACACCGTCTGCGTCCACGGTGACAGCGCGGAGGCCGTAGCGCTAGCCACCCGAGTACGCGAAGGCATTGAATCGGCGGGAATCAAGCTGGAACTGTTTTCCGGGTCACCGCTTGCTTGACGGTGACGCTCTTCGTCCTTTGCTGGCGCCATTGGGCTCTGCAAACGGCCCTGGCAAAGGCTGCTGTCTCATTCGTCGTCCAGCGATTCGAACGCCTTGAGCAGTTCGTCCTTGGAGACCTTCTTTTCCTTGATTGTGACCATGTCAAGGACGTAGTCCACGAGTTTTTCCTCGAAAATCGAAGCATGGATCTGACTGCGCATGGCCGGCGACTTCTGCACGAGATCAAAGTAGTCCCGCTCCCGCCCTGGAATGGTCCTTGCCTGGCTGATGACGGCCTGGTTCATCTCGGCATCCGTGACCGTGACATCTGACCGTTCGCCAAGGTCAGACAGGAGGAGGCCGAGGCGCACCCGACGCTCGGCCAAACGGTTATGCTCGTCGTCAGGCTTGATGTCCTCGTCGTCGGGGCCTTCATCATCCGGGTGCTCGTCGCGCCAGAGCTGATAAGCGATCTGCTCGGCTTCCCGTTCGACAAGCGAAGGAGGCAGGTCAAATTCCAGGACCTTGTCGAGTTCATCGAAAAGCGTGCGCTTCAAGATTGATCGCGCAACGGACTCGCCCTCGTTCTTGATGGCTTCCCCTGCCCTTTCCTTGAGCCCGTTGAGATCCTCCGCACCGAATTTCTTGGCCAGTTCGTCGTCGATTGCTGCAGGCTTGGGCTCCTGCACCGCCGTGACCGTCACTTGGAACGTGGCGAGCTTGCCCGCCAGCTTCTTGCTTGGGTGGTCTTCAGGAAACGTGACCTCGACTCGCCTGGTCTCGCCTTCCACTGCTCCGAAAAGCGGCGCCTCGAAACCAGGGACAAACTGATCCAGGCCAAGAACCAGTGGAACACTCGACCCGGCAGCTTCTTGCAGGATCTCGCCATCGACCATGCAGGTGAAGTCGACAATCAACTGGTCGCCCTCCACGGCCTCCGTGCCTTTGGGACGAGTCATGTAGTCGGGCGTGCGTGACGCGAAGTCCTCGAGAACCTCGTTGACCGCAGCATCGTCTGCATTGACCACGAGCCTTTCCAGCTCGAAGCCGGCAAAGTCGACTTCGGGAATCTCGGGCAAGGTCTCGTAAGTCAGGGCCAGCTCGACGTCATCGCCTTCCTTCCAGTCCTGGTTCTGCATCTCGACCTTTGGCTCCATGGCTGGCTTTTCGCCGGAGTCCTTGAAGTGCTCGGAGACAGCTGCATCGACGCTTTCCTGCATCGCTTCGCCCAGGAGGCGCTTTCCGAACTGTTTCTTGAGCAGAGCAGTCGGAACCTTCCCCTTGCGGAAGCCCTTCATCTGGATCTCGGGAGCGGCTTCGGCCAGTTTGCCGTTTACCTTTTCGTCCAGCTCGCTTGCGGACACGGTGATCCTGTAGCCGCGCTTGAAACCCTCGTTCAGCGTTTCGGTGACCTGCATGGGCATCCTCTCTCAATCCCGCATCGATCACGTCCCGCACGGGCCAGAAAAATCCGCGCTCCTTCTATGGAAGCGGGAATTTGTCCGCAAGGCCAAAGCTGAGGGAATCGCGCCGGCTCCTGGTCGCACCGGACCCGGCGCCTCCGGTGACAGTCGCTTGCGACCCCAGACCCCGTCTTGTCGAAGTCCCGAGGTCTCTGCCGCTGGTGCGGGTGGAGGGACTTGAACCCCCACGCCTTTCGGCGCCAGATCCTAAATCTGGTGCGTCTACCAATTCCGCCACACCCGCATTGCCCCGCCTGATACCAAAGCCGGATGCTTCCTGCGAGTGGATTTTGCGTGAAGGCCACTCGCGCTCGCCAATCAATGTTCATATAAGGCGGCCCACGAACTTGGAGCCCAGGATGACCACAACCCTGTCCCCCATCGACTGTGCCAAGCTTGCCGTTGCTGAACGGGCCTGCACGTTCATCGCGGCCGGAATGAATGTCGGACTGGGCACCGGCTCTACTGCGGCATTTCTGGTCAGACGCTTGGGCGAAAGGGTCCGATCAGAAGGCCTGGATATCGTCTGCGTGCCGACATCGGCCGCGACAGCCGCTCTTGCTCGTGAAGAAGGCATCCGGCTCGCGACCCTCGACGACGCCGGCTGGCTTGATCTTACGGTCGACGGAGCAGACGAATTCGATCCGGCCTTCAACCTGATCAAGGGCGGTGGTGGCGCGCTCTTGCAGGAGAAGATCGTGGCGACCGCATCCAACAGGATGATCGTGATCGTCGATGCCTCCAAACAGGTCGAGACACTTGGTGCGTTTCCGCTTCCTGTCGAAGTGTTGGGCTTCGGAATGGATGCCACAATGGCGCTGCTGGGGAAGGTCCTCGAGACCCAGGATGTAGATGGTCGCCGAATCGAACCTCGCCGCAGGGACGGCAAGCTCTTCACGACTGACGAGGGCAATCATGTCTTGGATCTTCATCTGAAGCGAATTGGCAACGCTCGCGATCTTGCGCTGGCTCTCAACCAGATCCCCGGCATTGTCGAAAACGGGCTGTTCATCGGCATGTGCGACACGATCATTCTCGGCAATGTCGATGGCACGGTCGAAACCATCATGGCATCCAAGGACCAGTCGGAAGCTAGCAGCAGCGATGGCGCTGGCAGTGTTCGCCTCGCAGGTGCCGAGTGATGCCCCGTGACGTCGACCTGTTCGTCATCGGTGGCGGATCGGGCGGGGTCCGCGCGGCCCGAACCGCCGCCGCCACTGGCGCTCGCGTCGCGCTTGCGGAAGACCGGCGCATGGGTGGAACGTGCGTGATTCGGGGCTGTGTTCCAAAGAAGCTCATGGTGTTCGCGTCCGAGTTCCGGGAACAGGCCGCACTCGCGCGCGGCTACGGATGGAATGCCGAGGCTGGCGCTTTCGAGTGGCGGAAGTTTCGCGCAAGGCTTGACGCCGAGCTTGATCGCCTCGAAGGCGTCTACCGAAACCTGCTGACGTCGTCCGGCGTGACCATTCACGATGCGCGCGCGCAGGTGTCCGACCCGAACACGGTGGAACTCGAGGACGGCACTCGCGTCTCGGCGAGACATATCCTGGTTGCCACGGGCGGCCACCCCATGCGGCCCGATGTTCCAAACGCCACGCTCGGAATGGTTTCTGACGACATCTTCAAGATGGAGGAATTGCCCGAGTCCATGCTGGTCGTCGGTGGCGGATACATTGCGTGCGAGTTCGCCTGCATCCTGAACGGGATGGGTGTCGAGGTGACGCAGTTCTACCGTGGGCCGCAGATACTTCGCGGCTTTGATGACGAAGCTCGGGACATCGTCGCCAGAAGGATGCGGGAGCAAGGGATAGATCTGCAGGTCAACACGAATGTGGTTGACGTGCGGCCGGCAGGGGTCGACAGGGCCGAAGGTCGGTTTTCGAAGCAGAATGACAACGGCGGGTCGGCATCCGCGACAGGTTCGGTCGTAGCCAAGGCCACCAACGGCGCCGAACGACGCTTTGCAAGTCTCCTGTTCGCCACAGGGCGCGCGCCCAACTCCAAGGACATCGGGCTTGAGATGGCTGGCGTTGCCGTGGATCGACGCGGCGCGATCGAAGTCGATGCCTACAGCCAGACTGCGGTACCTTCGATCTACGCGATCGGCGACGTGACGGACCGCATCAACCTCACGCCCGTTGCAATTCGCGAGGGACAGGCCTTCACCGAGACGGTGTTCAAGGGCAACCCAACCGCACCGGACCACAATCTGGTGGCATCGACCGTTTTCACGCAACCGGAACTTGGCACCGTAGGCCTGACTGAGGAGGCGGCACGTGAGCAGGAAGAGATCGAGGTCTACTCGACGTCGTTCAATCCCATGCGGACCGCCTTTGGCGACCGGCCGAATCAGGTGCTCATGAAACTTGTCGTTTCACGGGCCAGCAGGAAGGTGCTCGGATGCCATATCGTGTCCGACGGCGCGGGTGAACTGATCCAGATGGTGGGGATTGCCGTGAAGGCTGGCCTGACAAAAGAGGACTTTGATCGAACGGTCGCCGTCCATCCGACAATGTCGGAAGAGCTGGTGACAATGCAGACTCCGACACGGGCGACTTGAAAAACCGCGCCAAACACTACAGTTAGCACCCTGAGCGACTCAGATTCAACAAGAGGACCACGCATGGCCAACAAGAGCGGCGGACCCTGGGGCGGTGGCCCGCAGAATGGCGGCAACGGAGATGCCCGCAGGCCAAGTCGGCCTGGGCAGCAGGGACCCAACATACCCGATATCGACGACATCGTGAGAAAGGGCCAGGAGCGGCTCTCCTCTCTCATGGGCGGAAGAGGAGGATCCGGCCGTCGCGGGGGCGGCGGGGGAGAGCGGCCGAGGCTCTCACGCGGTTCCATCGTCATCGGCGTATTGGTCATATTAGGCCTCTGGGCCTATTCCTCGCTGTACTCGGTCAGGCCAGAGGAACAGTCGGTTGAACTGTTCCTCGGGGAATTCTCTTCGATCGGCCAGCCTGGCCTCAACTTCGCGCCTTGGCCGGTGATGACCTACGAGGTCATCCCAGTGACTCGGGAACAGTCGGAAGACATCGGTGTCGGACGTCAGGGCGACAACGGCCTGATGTTGACCACGGACGAAAACATCGTCGACATAGACTTCCAGGTCGTTTGGAACATCTCCAGACCTGACGACTTCCTGTTCAACCTGCGAGACGGACCGGAGACTGTGCGAGCGGTTTCTGAATCGGCGATGCGCGAGATCGTGGCGGGCAGCGAACTTGCGCCCCTTCTCAATCGTGATCGCGCGATCGTGGCGCAGCGGGCCAAGGAACTGATCCAGTCGACGCTCGACAACTACGAAGCAGGCATCAACATCGTCCGCGTGAACCTGAACAAGGCAGACCCACCACGCGAGGTGATCGACGCCTTCCGCGACGTTCAGGCAGCGGAACAGGAGCGTGACCGTCTCGAGCGCCAAGCCGACGCGTATGCCAACCGCGTGCTCGCCGGCGCACGCGGCGAAGCGGCGCAGATACTTGAAGTGGCCGAATCCTATCGCGCCCAGGTCGTGAACGAAGCCAAGGGCGAGGCCAGCCGTTTTTCCGCGGTTCTGACTGAATATCGCCTCGCGCCGGAAGTCACGCGGCGACGGCTGTACATCGAAACGCTGGAGAAAGTTCTCGGAGGCATTGACAAGATAATTCTTGACGAGGGCGTCAATGACGGACCGGGCCAAGGCGTCGTGCCCTACTTGCCGCTGAACGAGCTCCGTCGCGGTACAACCACTCCACAAGGAGGAAACTGACATGTTACGAGGTGGAGTTCTTCTGACGGCAATCCTGGCCATTGCGGTCGCCATTGCCCTCTCGTCCATCTTCATCGTGGACGAGCGCGAGAAGGCGCTGGTTCTCCAGTTCGGCCAGATCAAGCAGGTCAAGACGGAACCCGGCTTGGGTTTCAAGATTCCCATCATCCAGGAAGTCGTGCGCTATGATGGCCGAATCCTGTCTCTCGACACGCCCGAAATCGAGATCACGCCCTCTGACGACAGGCGGCTGGTTGTCGACGCCTTCACACGCTATCGCATCGGCCAACAGGACGATGACATCGTCCAGTTCCGCCAAGCCGTGGGACCAGGCGGCGTGCGATTCGCCGAGGACCGGCTGTCATCGATCCTCATCGACGAAATCCGAGCAGTCCTGGGCGCGGAAGGCGTAACCTCGAACACGATCCTGTCCCCCGAGAGGGCTGAACTCATGAACCGAATCCGGGCCAATGCCGATGCGGAGGCGGCGGCACTGGGGCTTGACGTGGTGGACGTGCGACTGAAGCAGACCAACCTCCCCGAGCAGAACCTCGCAGCCACGTTTGACCGGATGCGCGCGGAACGCGAGCGGGAAGCGACTGACGAGCGGGCACGAGGGGCGGAGGCCGCCCAAAGGGTCCAGGCCCAGGCCGACCGAACGGTTGTCGAAATCGTTTCCGAAGCCAACCGCGAAGCCGAAATCGTCCGCGGCGAGGCCGATGCGGAACGCAACTCGATCTTCGCCGATGCCTATGGCGCAGACGAGGGCTTCTTCCGGTTCTACCGGTCGCTTGCCGCCTACGAACGGGCCCTCCAGGGACAGAACTCGACACTTGTGATTACGCCTGACAGCGAGTTCTTCGAGTTCCTGGACGGTGCCGGCATGGATTCCGCCGGCACGACGGCAAATTAAGGGGCATGGAACTCGCGCTTCTCGGGATCGGCCTCGTGCTTGTCATCGAAGGCCTTGTTCTTGCCTTGCTGCCAAATCGGCTGGACGAGCTGGTAAAGGCAATCTCGTCCTGGCCGCTGGAGACCCGTCGGGCATGCGGTCTGGGCGCTCTTGCCGTAGGGGTGTTTCTGGTTTGGCTTGCAAGAACATGAGCCTGTCTGCCCAGATCAACTGACTGACACCTCGGAGGCAACCCGTTCGAATTGCGGCCTGAATCGCGACTGCAGGACGCCTTTATCGCCAGGAACGTCGCGTCGAGACAGCCGAATGCTCCAGGTATTGGGCAAGAACAACTCATGTTCCTGAGCGTCTTTGACATGTTCAAGGTGGGAATCGGCCCATCGTCCTCTCACACCATGGGACCGATGGTGGCTGCCGGAAGGTTTCTCGATAGCCTCCGGAGTTCCGCTTTCAAGCCGCACGGCCTCCGCGCGTCCCTGCATGGTTCGCTCGCGTTTACCGGTGTGGGTCATGCGACCGATCGCGCCGTGATCCTCGGGCTCGCGGGCTTCGAGCCCGACACCTATGACATGGCCGAGGCCGAAGCAGCTCTCGCGAAGATTCGACAAGGAAAGCGCGTCACGCCGGACGGACTCGGCCCGCTCTCCTTTGATCCAGCAACTGATCTCCGGTTTGACTACGACCTGCCGTTGCCGGGCCACGCCAACGGGCTCAGGCTCTATGCCACCGACTCTGAAGGCGACGCGATCCGACAGGAAACCTACTATTCCATCGGCGGTGGATTCGTCTTGACCGAAGCAGAACTTGCCGAAGGCGGGAGCGAGGACACCGGTCCACCCGTGCCCTACCCGTTCCGGTCGGCTGCCGAAATGCTGGAGATGGCGCGAACCGGCGACACGAGCATTGCGGCGATGAAACGGGCGAACGAGCTGACCCGAACGAATTCGGCAGACCTTGACGCCGGGTTGAAGCGAATCTGGGACGTCATGAAGGAATGCATGGAACGCGGCCTAAGCACTGAAGGCACATTGCCCGGCGGCATGAACGTGCGACGCCGCGCCGCCGCGATACGCGCGAGCCTAGAGGCCGAGCGCGGCACGAACCTGACTGCCCCGCATGTCGTGAATGACTGGATCAGCGCCTACGCCATGGCAGTTAACGAGGAAAACGCAGCCGGCGGCCAAGTCGTTACGGCGCCGACCAACGGCGCTGCCGGAGTAGTCCCTGCAACCATAAGATACTGGATCGATCATGTGCCGGGCGCGCATTCATCGCGCATCGGCGAATTCCTTCTGACTGCCTCCGCCATTGGCGTGCTCATTAAGCACAACGCATCGATCTCGGGCGCCGAATGCGGGTGCCAAGCCGAAGTCGGTTCGGCCTCGGCCATGGCTGCCAGCGGATTGGCCGCCGTTATGGATGGCTCGCCCGAACAAGTCGAGAACGCCGCCGAAATCGCCCTTGAGCATCATCTCGGAATGACTTGCGACCCCGTGAAAGGTCTGGTGCAAGTACCGTGCATCGAAAGAAACGGGCTCGGCGCGATCAAGGCGGTTTCGGCAGCATCGCTGGCGCTTCGCGGCGACGGCAAGCACTTTGTGCCGCTAGATGCGGCCATAGAGACCATGCGCCAGACCGGCGAAGACATGAGCAAGAAATACAAGGAAACCGCTCTTGGCGGCCTCGCCGTCAACGTCCCGAACTGCTAACCCCTGGCCCGCTCCTGGAACGCCTCAGGCTGGGCTTCGCGAGCCATGTGGTCCAGCACCGCATTCACGAAGCCGCTCTCCCGCCCCTCGGGGAAGAACGCCTTTGCCACATCCACAAACTCGGAAATAATCACCCGTGGCGGCACCTCGCCCTCGACCAGTTCGGCACCCGCCGCACGAAACAGCGCTCGCAGAACAGGATCGATCCGGTCAATCGGCCACTTGGCCACAAGCGCCCGTTCCGTCATCTGGTCAATCCGCGCCTGCCAGGTCACGGCATGATCGACAAGCTTCCGAAACAGGTCCCTGTCGCCCTCCGCAAGTTCCTGGCCATCGAGCTCTTCTACGAATCGGAATTCCTCGAACTCTTTCTGAACGATCGTTGCCGACTGCCCGCTCGCCTCCATCTGGAACAGCGCTTGCACTGCATGGAGCCGTGCGACGCTTCGCATCTGCTGCTCGGGGGTCATGCGGACCCGGAGACCTGACCGGACCCGACCTCACTCATAGATGAACCGAATCGTCGCTTGAGCGAAATGAGATGGAGCGCTGCGGCCGCGGCGCCCCCGCCCTTGTTTTCGCTGCCGGGATCCGCGCGCACTGCTGCCTGTTCGCGGTTTTCCACCGTCAGAATGCCGTTGCCGATGCAGGCACCTTCCACACCCAAGAGCTGCAAGGCTCGGTTTGAATTGTCGCAGACGGTCTCGTAGTGCGTCGTCTCGCCTCGAATCACGCAGCCCAGCGCGATGAAGCCGTCGTAATCAGCCTGCCTGAACGCGAGGCCAATGGCTGTCGGCACCTCCAGTGCACCCGGCACCTCGACCAGGCTGACCTGTGCCGAGACCTTTGCAAGCTCGGCCTTGGCTCCGTCCACGAGATCAGCCGCGATTTCGACGTAGTAGGGAGCGACGACAATCAGCACCTTCGGCGGAACTTCGAACATCGGCAGTTCGAGCGTATGGTGGGACTGTCCGGCCATCAGCCAAGATCCGAGATCTTGCGGGTGCCGACGATTTCGAGGCCATAGGCCTCGAGTCCGACGATCTTTGGCTGCGGAGAATTGGTCAAGAGAACCAGTTCGGACAGTCCGAGCGAAGACAGGATTTGGGCACCCAAGCCATACTGCCTGAGCGTCTGCGGCGAAACGCTGTCTCCACCCTTCAGCTTCATCGTCGTGTCCCTGAGCAGCACCAGGACCCCTCGCCCTTCGTCCGCAATGAGTTGCATGGCATCGCCAAACTCATTCCTGCGTCCGGCTTGCCCAAGCCCGAGCACATCAAGCATCGGATCCAATGCATGCATCCTGACAAGGCAGGGTTCCGGCGAAGAGATGTCGCCCTTGACCAAAACGATGTGCTCGTCGCCATGGGCGGTATCCGAATAGATTCGCATCTCCCATTTGCCGCCAAACTCGGACGTGACCGTCTTGCGGCTTGTGACGGCGACAAGGTTGTCATGGCGCCGGCGGTAGGCAATGAGATCACTTATCGTGCCGATTTTCAGGCCGTGCCGTTGCGCAAACGCGACCAGATCCGGCAAGCGGCTCATCGTGCCGTCTTCGTTCATGATCTCGCAGATCACGGCAGACGGGTTCAGGCCGGCCAGACGCGACACATCAACGGCAGCCTCCGTATGGCCCGCACGCACGAGCACTCCGCCATCGCGCGCGCGCAAGGGGAATATGTGCCCTGGCGTAGCGATGTCAGCGGCGGTCGTGGTCTGGTCAATCGCGGCCGCGACAGTACGCGCGCGATCATGGGCGGATATGCCGGTCGTGACTCCTTCCCGCGCCTCTATGGACACCGTAAACGCCGTCTCGTGCCGGGAAGAGTTGTGGGACGCCATCAGTGGCAGACCGAGCGCGTCGCAGCGGTCGCCAGTCAACGAAAGGCAGATCAGGCCCCGCCCGTGGGTCGCCATGAAGTTGATCGCCTCGGGCGTCGCCATCTGTGCCGGAATGACCAGGTCACCCTCGTTCTCGCGATCCTCGTGATCGACGAGAATGAACATGCGACCGTTCCGTGCATCCTCGGTGATTTCCTCGATCGAGGAAATGGCGTCGCGCCAGTGGTCTTCAACCTCTCGGGTGGCTTCTAGTGACATCGGAAGAGTCCGGACTTTCCCATCGAGCCTCGCCAATAGCCTAGCGAAGGAACTAAAGCCAGAGGCAACGCCACCGCCTTCCCGATACAGGATCGATGCGAAATCGATGCCCATTGGTCGTGTATCAATCTGATTTCGCGAGATCGGAATTTCCGCAAGCACGCTCGCTTTAGCCGGCCACGTAACGCCTGTCGGCGATCAGGACGCTACCGATGGATGGCATTCTGCAGGATGTTGAGCGCAGCGGAGTGGTCCCTGGCAAGCGACTCGCCGCACGAAGGGCAGTCATGCCGCCGGTCGGGCAAGTCCTTGGAAACCCGCTCACCACAGACCGAACAGTCCTGCGAAGTCCGTTTCGGATCCAATTCCAGGGTGTCGAACTATCCCAGGTCCTTGAGGCGTTTTAATCCTGGCCTGCCACCTTGCTTCACACGTCGAATGAATCCTGTGAAGGCTTCGTCCGGCCGCGTGAGAGTGCCACTTTGCAGTTGTGCAGAGTTGTCTTGCATGTCGGGAAACTCTCGGCGACACCATGGTCAGGTACTTGAACTGGTCGTGGCAGGTAAGCGCCATTCCGGTCTTGCGACAGCAGTCGATACGGTCTTCCAGCGCGGCGTAGAAGAAAACGCGCTGATCCTCGACCAATGCCGCCAGCCTGTCGCGCTTCAATCGCAATGGCATGGGCCGATCTTTCGTCATCAGGCACATGGTCGGATGCTGCAAGTCTCAATGAAGAACTTCCACCGAGGATGCAGATCGAGACTCTGCACGAAAGTCAAAGTGTTGCGCTACTGTCATTTTACATTCCCTGCGTTCGCAGCTAAGATGACTTCAAGATCAGGGGGACACCCAATAATTTGAGCTTTGCGTAACTTCTCGAATATCTTTGGCTGCCCTCAGGTCACAGCAAGCGCGCAGGCGCGCAGAGTGATACGGAGATCCAAGTCAGCTATCTCTCCCTGAAGGGAGAGACTTGAGGGGCGAAAGTCCCGAAGGTCTATGCTGACCGGCACAAGAATGGAGACCATCATCCAATCTACCTTGAACCATGCGTCAAAGACCCACCTTGGGATGCTTCTTCAGTTCCAAGTTCTGAAAGATTTGTCTGCAGACACGCCGAGTCAGGCGCAAAGCGGAGCGAATCGAAATGCGGGTGGTCAAGTTGTGCGAGGGGAACCCGCCTTCGAGCGGCGGTACCGGGGAAGCCATTGCGACCCCGCGAGCGGCGTGAGCCGCTTGGCGGCGAAAGCTGCATCACGGTCATTCTGTCCAAGCGGGGCGACCCGTCTTCGGGGCGGGTGGTGGATTGCCCGACCCATTTCAACACTAACAGCAAAGAGGCGCGCTTTCCTCCCCGGCCCGAACGCCGGGGCTTCCAGCGCGAAATCCAGATGAAACACATGAAATTCTCTGCCGGCCTACTGACGGCAGCGACACTTGCTTTTGCCGGCCCTGCAGCAGCGCAGGATCAGCAATTCATATCGATCGGCACGGGCGGCGTGACTGGCGTCTACTATCCGACCGGCGGCGCGATTTGCCGGCTTGTGAACCGCGACCGCAAGGAGCATGGCCTTCGCTGCGCCGTGGAGTCGACCGGCGGTTCGGTGTACAACATCAACACGATCAAGGCTGGCGAACTGGAGTTCGGTGTGGCCCAGTCAGACTGGCAGTTTCACGCCTTCCACGGCACATCAAAGTTCGCCGACAACCCTTTCCCAAATATCCGGGCGATGTTCTCGGTCCACCCCGAGCCCTTCACTCTGCTGGTGCGCAGCGAAAGCGGCATCGACTCCTTTGAGGGCCTCAAGGGCCATCGCGTGAACGTGGGCAATCCAGGTTCCGGCCAGCGTGCCACGATGGAAGTGGTGATGGACGCCTTCGGCATTTCCATGGACGACTTCGCTCTGGCCACCGAATACAAGGGCTCTGAAATGGCCAAGCAGATCTGCGACAACAACATTGACGCGATGATCTACACCATCGGTCACCCGGCAGCTGCCATCAAGGAAGCCACCACCACGTGTGACGTGAAACTGGTTTCCGTGACCGGTGCGCCAATCGACAAGCTGGTGGCGGACAACCCATTTTACCGCGTGGCCACGATTCCGGGCGGCATGTACTCTGGCACAGACACCGACACTACCACCTTCGGCGTGGGCGCGACCTTCGTGACTTCGGCGGATGTGCCGGAAGAGGTGGCCTATGTGGTCGCAAAGGCGGTGTTGGCCAATCTCGATGATTTCCGTGGCTTGCACCCGGCCTTTGCCAATCTCGACGCCATGCAGATGGTCAGCGACGGCCTTTCCGCTCCGCTGCATCCGGGGGCCGAGAGAGCGTACAAGGAACTGGGCTTGCTTGAATAAGGACATCACCAAGATTTCCTGAAACCTGCGCCAGCGCATCCCCGATGCGCTGGCGTTCCTCCCTGTAGAACAAGAAACAGCAACTGGCACGTGGGATGACAGACGCCACGAACAAGACCGCCGAAGACATGGTGGCAGAGGTCGACACCGGTGGCCGCGATGCCGGACCGTTTGCCAAGAGACTGATCTTTGCGCTCTGTATCATCTGGTCGCTCTTTCAACTCTACATCGCCTCGAAGGTGCCCGGGGTTCTGGCCCAGATCACGGGCATTGGCGATTTTGCCAACATTGTGGCCCAGGCGCGCTACGTCCACCTGGCCTTCGCGCTGAGCCTCGCGACGCTGGCCTTTCCGATGTTCGGCCACAGAAACCGCATTCCGGTCTACGACTGGATCTTGCTGGTCCTGGGCATTGCCTCTTGCCTCTACCTTGTCATCTTCCGCTATGAAATTGCCGACCGGCCGGGCTTATGGACCACGACGGACATCGTCGTCTCCGGCATCGGCATGTGCGTATTGATGGTGGCCGTCTTCCGCTCGCTCGGACTGCCGCTTGTGATCATCGCCTCGGCCTTTCTCGCGCTGACCTTCTTCGGCGGCTACTCGGAATGGGTGGGCAGTGTCACCAACTATGGCGGCGCGTCCTTTGCCAAGGCCATGGGTCACTATTGGATGCAGACCGAGGGCGTATTCGGTGTCGCGCTTGGCGTGTCCACGACAATGATCTTCCTATTCGTTTTGTTCGGGGGACTCCTGGAAAGGGCTGGCGGCGGAAACTGGTTCATCAAGGTGGCCATCGCGCTGCTCGGCGCGCTGCGAGGCGGCCCCGCAAAGGCGGCGGTGCTGTCATCGATGATGACCGGCATGATCTCCGGCTCGTCCATTGCCAACACGGTCACCACTGGGACCTTCACCATCCCCTTGATGAAGCGCATCGGTTTTGCGCCGGAAAAGGCTGGCGCGGTCGAAGTGGCCTCGTCAACCAATGGCCAGCTCACCCCGCCAGTGATGGGGGCCGCGGCCTTCCTGATGGTCGAATATGTCAACATTCCATACATCGATGTCATCAAGCACGCCTTCCTGCCGGCGATAATCTCCTACATCGCGTTGCTCTACATCGTACATCTGGAAAGCCTGAAGTTGGGCCTGAAGGGACTGAAGAAGCCAGGGCGCCAAATTGGCGTGATCATGATCCTGATGCTTTTCCTGACCGGTTTCCTGGGCATGGCGTTGATCACCTTCATAGTGATTGGCTTCCGTGGCCTGCTGGAGACGGTGACGCCAGGTGCCTCGATTTATCCTGCGCTCGTTCTTTTGCTGATGGCCTACCTGGCGCTTGTGTACGTTGCCTCGAGGTTTCCCGACGTTGTCGTCGATGACCCCAACAGCAAGGTGGTCGAAGCTCCACGGTTGACGCCCACTTTCCTCGGCGGTGCGTACTATGCTCTGCCGATCTTTGTCCTGGTCTGGAACCTGATGGTGCGCACGGAGGATCTCGATCGTCTTTCGCCGGCACTCTCGGCTTTCTGGGCGACAATCGCCATGATCATCGTGGCACTGACGCACCGGCCCTTGAAAGCGATGTTCCGCGGCAGTGCCGACAGTGTTTCGGCTCAGACGCGAACCAGCTGGCACGACTTTGTCGCCGGGCTTGAAAGCGGCGCGCGCAACATGATCGGGATCGGCGTTGCGACCGGTGCCGCCGGCATCATCGTGGGAACCATCTCGCTCACCGGCGCTCATCAGATCATCGGCCAGGTGATCGAGACCATTGCCGGCGACAACCTGATGATCCTGCTGATACTGGTGGCGGTGCTCTCGTTGATCCTAGGCATGGGCCTGCCGACCACGGCCAACTACATCGTGGTCTCGTCGCTCATGGCGCCCGTCATCGTTACGGTGGGTGCACAGTCGGGCCTCATCGTGCCGCTCATCGCCGTGCATCTCTTCGTGTTCTATTTCGGAATTTTGGCGGATGACACGCCCCCGGTGGGCCTCGCCGCCTACGCGGCGGCGGCCATATCACGCGGTGATCCGATCAAGACAGGCATCGTGGGGTTCAGTTATGACATTCGTACCGCGCTCTTGCCATTCATGTTCATATTCAACACGGATATCCTGCTGATCGACGTGGGACTGGCCAAGGCGGTGCTGGTGTTCCTTGTCTCCCTCATTGCCATGCTGGTCTTTGCCGCGGCCACACAAGGCTATTTCATCGCCAAGTCGCGCAAATGGGAAACCGTGATCTTGCTGCTCGTGGTGTTCATGCTTTTCCGACCGGATTTCTTCCTCAATCAATGGCAGGAAAGGTATGCGGAGACGACAGGCCCCGCCGCGCTTGCCGCGCTCGAAGAGCTGCCGGTCGGCTCGACGGCAAGGTTGCGTGTCTCGGCCCCAGACTTCGACACGGGTGAGGTGGGCACGATCACCTTGGCTTACACGGCCGAAGCAGAGGGCACCGGACTGGCAAGGCTGGAAGCTGTTGGACTGACGGTGTTGGAGAGCGACGGGATCCTCACATTGGAAGAACCCTTCCCGGGCACGCCCTACTTCGAAAAACTGGCCAATGACTATGATTTCTATGGCGACACCCCTGCCCAGATCGAGGCGGTCGCGGTCGAAAACGACCGGATGCCGAAGGAGATCTTCTTCATTCCGGCGCTGTTGATCCTGTTGGTCATTGTCGCAATTCAGCGCCCACGCGCCACGCAACCTGCATTTTGAGCTACTGTCGGCGCGTCTGTCTCTGCGCTTGCCACGAGGTCGCAATCCGGTGCTTGGATCTCGCCTCCCAGAACTCGTGGAAATGCTGAAGCGGCAGGAAACCACTGCGGAGCTTGATCGCATTGTCGAAGCAGGCGATGCACGGCTTCGCCCAACTTGTCCGAAAGACCTGCGGAACTCTCCGTCGTAGATGTTCAAGAGAAACCCGGCAGGCAATCCCCCGGACAATGGCGCGCCGGACTTTCAATGGAAGCGGGAAGGAAAGACACTCGCGGCGTGCCTGCTGCAGCCAATCAGCCGTCGTGGAGCGCGATTGCCATGGCGAATGGCCAGCGTCCCTTCCCGCAACCAGACATCGTGCGGGCTCGCCTTGAATCGCGAACGCCTCAGGCTGCCTCGTTCAGGCGCGCCACGTAGCGGGCAAGCGTGTCAATTTCGAGATTCACCTTGTCGCCCGACTTTGCCTCGCCCCAGGTCGTTACAGCCTTGGTGTGAGGAATGAGATTTATGTCGAAGCGCGTGCCGTCGACCTCGTTCACCGTCAATGACGTGCCGTTCAATGCAACCGAACCCTTGGGAGCGATGAACCGGGCTAGTTCATCCGGGGCTTCAAGAACCATCCTCGTGCAATCACCCTCATCCCGGACATCCCCGACCACAGCGACTCCGTCGACGTGCCCCGAAACGATATGCCCTCCGATCTCGTCACCTACTTTTAGTGCGCGTTCCAGGTTTATTCGCCGGCCCGGTTCCCATTGGCTCAGATTCGTCTTGGAGAGCGTTTCCTCGCTCGCCTGCACGGCAAACCACGTGCGCGGGTCGCGCCCCACATCAGTGACGGTCAGACAGACCCCGTCACAAGCAACCGATGCACCGATGTCGAGATTGCCGGCTTCGTAGGAGGTTCCAATCCTGACATCAAGGACGCCTGCACGCTCCGTGCTGAGGACTTCGCCGATATCGGTCACAATGCCAGTGAACATGCCTTCGCCTTTCGCTGCATCGGTTCAGGTAGGCCCGTTGAGCCGCTTGCACAAGCGTCCCGACACTGTCGGAATTGGCTCTCGATCCGCCACCATGGTGCACTGCCCTAACTGACTGCGACCTGCAATTCAACGAACACCTCTTCCCGATCATCCAATGTTAGCAAGACGCCCTCGAGAGCACGACTGCTGAGCCCGTAACGGGCTTCGAATTCGGCGGCAGGGAGATTTCGGGGCGCAAGAACTTTCTTCTGCAGTTCATTTGTCTCGATCGAAGAGGACTCTGGGTCCGACATCTGCGCATCTCCCCCGTTTCGACTCGTTTACGCAGAAGAAGTGCGAAGCCTCATACAGTCTCATGACCGAGTGCAGTCGCACGATCGCTCGGAAACTTCGCGAAGGACCAATTCAATCTGCATTGCCTCGTCGCCAGACATGCATGATGTCCGACCCGACCCGACGTAGTTCGATAAGCTCGTATTCCGGAGCGTCAGAAAGTCGACCGATGCCGAGAGCGCCGATCGACGGCTTGCCCTCCGCCCCCAAGACCTTGCCCGCTGAAAAGACCACCAGTTGATCAACCAACCCTCCTGCCAAGAGCGAAGCCGCAAGCGTCCCGCCACCTTCGCAAAAGACCCGTGTCAAGCCGTGCGTTCCCAGATTCTGCATCAGGCTTGCCACGTCGACTTGCCCCTCGGAAACCGGCACTGGCACGAGTTTCGCGCCCGCCAATCTCCACCACACAGCATCCTCGCTCGCTCCCTGCCCATGAACTAGCCAGACCGGTCCTTCTTCTTCAATCTTCTCCGTGAGACGGCACTGGGAAGGGAGGGCCTGGCTCCCGCTTACGACGATGCGAACCGGTTGGCGAACGGCACCCATGCCACGAACCGTCAATTTCGGGTCGTCGATTCTGACGGTTCCAGCGCCGACCATCACCGCGTCATGGGTCATTCGCAGCGTATGGGAGACGCGGCGGGCCTCCTTGCCCGTGATCCACCGACTTTCGCCCGTAGCTGTCGCAATCCGCCCGTCAAGGGTCACCGCCAGTTTCAACGTGACAAACGGGCGACCCCTAGTGACCCGCATCAGGAATCCTGCATGGGCTTCACGCGCTGCATCCGCCAAGAGGCCGACATCCACAGTGATGCCGGCTCCTCGAAGACGCTCGATGCCGCGCCCCGCCACCCTGCCGTCCGGATCCTCCAGTGGAACGACCACGCGGGCCAGTCCGGCCTCAATCAGCGCGTCTGCACAGGGCGGGGTTTTCCCATCGTGGGCGCAGGGCTCCAGCGAAACATACGCCGTCGCTCCCTTGGCGGCGTGTCCCGCCTGCGCCAGCGCAAGCGTCTCCGCATGCGGCTTGCCACGATCACCGGTCCATCCACGCCCGACAATGCGACCGCCCGATACGATCACGCACCCTACTGCCGGGTTTGGCCACACGCGCCCAAGCCCTCGACGCCCGAGCGTCAGCGCATGCGCCAAGTGGCGGACGTCGGTTGAGGTCACTCGTTCCTTTGGGCGGGCCGAAGCTCGCTCACGAATTTGTCGAAATCATCCGCAGCCTGGAAGTTCTTGTAAACGCTTGCAAATCTCACATAGGCCACCGTGTCGATCCGATCCAGGCTCTCCATCACGATCTCGCCGATGGTCGTTGAAGGAACGTCTGTCTCGCCCATGCTTTCCAGCCTGCGGACGATGCCGCTGATCATCTGGTCGATTCGATCCGGTTCGATCGGGCGCTTCTGCATGGCGATGCGAATGGAGCGCTCCAGCTTGTCGCGGTCGAAATTCTCCCGCTTGCCGCTCGACTTTATTACCACGAGATCGCGCAGTTGAACGCGCTCATAAGTCGTGAATCGTCCGCCACATGCGGGGCAGAACCGTCGTCTTCGGATCACCACATGATCTTCTGCCGGACGCGAGTCCTTGACCTGCGTGTCTGTGCTTCCGCAAAACGGGCAGCGCATAATACGTCCCTCCTGACTGTGTCTAGGGGAACCTGCCCCTCTTCTACACAGGCACTATAGGGTAACGCCATCATTTTGGGTAGAGGCCAATTCAACGCGCCATATGCGCCGATCATTCATCATCCTCGGCGATTGCGGGTTCGAGCACCAGAAACCTCGTGCCGGCCGAGTTGAGCCGTTCCTCCGAGGCGATTTTGAAGCCCCGACCTGTGAACTCCTCGACAGGATCGGCGCTCCGCACGTCCGAGAACACGGACAGCCCGGAGCCGAACCGGACCGGCTCGACCGTCAAGTGCACACGATCGATGGCCCGATGGGCAAGAAACCAGTCATGGACGCGCGTGCCACCCAGAATCAAGCCGCGGGCAAGGGCATGAACCTCGCACACTTGCCCAGGTAGCGTCCGCGGGGTCAGGCGCTCCGGATCCACCCAAAGTTGAGATGGCCCTTTCCAGCCACTCACCTTGCTTGAGAACACGATCCGCCGTCGGTCGGGCCTGTCGGCCGCTTCGTGCGTGTGCCGTCCCATGATCGACCAGTCGGCGGCCTCCACGTCTTGAAAGAAGAGCTCCTGCTCCTCCTCGCTTGCCCAGGCCTGGGGAGGCTCACCGACCGAACGTGCAATGAACCCATCCGCGGAGACGACGACCGTAAGGAGATATTCGCTCATGCCGACTTGAGAAAGGCCTCGAAAGCGGCAGCGTGGTCCGCGTGCCAGCGCGAAAGTGCCGGCCGGTTCTCAATGATGTCACCGATTGCCCAAGCCATGCGCATTTCGTCCGTGGCCCGGTCAACGTCGTTGTCCGGACAGAGAATATAGAAATCACCCCTGTTCAGGCTCTCGAGCATGAATCTTGCGGTCTGTTCCGGGGTCCAGGCACCGTCCGGCTTCTCGGTCCGGCCATGGCGCGTCAAGTCGGTGAACACGAACCCCGGAATGAGAAGATGTGCCGTCACGCGACAGGCATCCGTGTTTCGCAATTCATGGGCCAGCGCCTCGGTAAAGGCTTTCACGCCCGCCTTGGAAACGTTGTAGGCCGGATCTCCCGGTGGTGTCGTAATGCCCTGCTTGGAACCGGTGTTGATGATTGCGCCGGGCCGGGCGCGCTCGATCATTCTCTGCGCAAAGACACGGCTTCCATTGATGACGCCCCAGAGATTCACGTCCAGGATTCTCCGCCAGTCGCCCCCATTCGCAAACATCGAGGACCCCGGCTGAATTCCGGCATTGTTCATCAAGATGTCCGTTCCGCCGAAACGGTCGGCAATCCGTGCCTCAAGCGCCTGCATTGCCCCCAAGTCCGAAACGTCAACCGCTTCTGCCATGACTTCCAGCGCGCCCGCAGCCTTCAGCCGCTCGGCAGCTGGCCCCAGCAGGGCTTCGCGATTGTCCACGATGGCAAGTTTCATGCCCGCGGCGGCAAAAAGCTCGGCCGATGCGAGGCCGATACCGGATGCACCTCCTGTAATCGTGGCAACGGATCCTGAAGTAATCGCAGCGTGCGGCATGTCGGCCAACCCTTTCAGTTTTGCGCAAACTTCGGCGAGTGCATTCTGTTTGGCAAGTCCGCGTTCGCACTTGCCACCCGCCCTGTCATCCTTGATCGATCCCAAGAAGCGCTGGAAGAAGCGCCTTCCGAGGCCAGTCAGCTCCGAAGAATGCCTCAAATGGTGTCCAGGGCACGCAACGGACAGACTCGATAGACCTGGCTCACCACCCTGAAGCCGTGGAAAGCCGCCTATTGGTCCAGGAAGCTCCTGAGCTTTCTGGACCTGCTCGGATGCTTCAGCTTCCTCAGTGCCTTGGCCTCGATCTGCCGAATGCGCTCCCGTGTCACGCTGAACTGCTGGCCCACTTCCTCCAACGTATGGTCGGTGTTCATGCCGATGCCGAACCGCATTCTCAGCACACGCTCCTCCCGGGGCGTGAGCGATGCCAGAACGCGTGTCGTCGTCTCCTTGAGGTTTTCCTGGATAGCGCTGTCCAGTGGCAGGATCGCGTTCTTGTCCTCAATGAAGTCACCCAGCTGGGAATCTTCCTCATCCCCGATCGGCGTTTCGAGCGAGATCGGCTCCTTGGCGATCTTCATGACCTTGCGGACCTTTTCGAGCGGCATTTGCAGCTTTTCGGCAAGTTCCTCGGGCGTCGCCTCGCGGCCAATCTCGTGCAGCATCTGGCGACCGGTGCGCACGAGCTTGTTGATCGTTTCGATCATGTGCACCGGGATCCGGATCGTGCGCGCCTGATCGGCAATGCTGCGCGTGATCGCCTGCCGAATCCACCAGGTCGCGTAGGTGGAGAACTTGTATCCCCGTCGGTACTCGAACTTGTCCACCGCCTTCATGAGGCCTATGTTGCCTTCCTGAATGAGATCAAGGAATTGCAGGCCCCTGTTCGTGTATTTCTTGGCGATCGAGATCACCAGGCGCAGGTTCGCCTCGACCATCTCCTTCTTGGCTTGACGGGCCTCCTTCTCGCCCTTCTGGACCTGCGAGACGATGCGGCGGAACTCGGAGATGTCGACACCCACGTACTGGCCCACCTGGGCCATGTCGCCACGCAGTTCCCCGATCTTCTCCGGCGACCGCTCTACGAACGTCTGCCAAGCCCGCCCGGACTTCTCCCCCATACGGTCCAGCCAATTTGGATCGAGCTCATGGCCGCGGTATTCGTCGATGAATTCGCGGCGGTTGATGCGCGCCTGGTCGGCAAGCTTCACCATCGCGGAATCAATCGACATGATTCGGCGGTTGATGCCGTAGAGCTGGTCCATCAACGCCTCGATTCGGTTGTTGTGCAGATCCAGCCCGTTCACCATGCCGACGATTTCCAGGCGCAGCTTCTGATACCTGTTCTCTTGCCGCGTGGAGAAGCTGCCATCTTCTTTCAAGGTTGCCGCGATGCGGCTGTCCTGCAGCTTTGACAGTCTTGCGTAGTCCTTTGCGATCTGTGTCAGGGTCTCGAGAACGCGAGGCTTAAGTGCCGCCTCCATGGCTGCAAGCGACATGTTCGCGGCCTCGTCGTCGTCCTCGTCATCGTCTTTCTGGATCGGGTTTCCGTCAGCATCGAGCTCCGGCTGCTCTTCGCCTTTCTTCGACTGCTTCGCATTCGCGTCTTCGACGGCGGCATCCTCATCCTCGTCATCCGACGCGTCCATGGAATTCCCGAAAGTGGCTTCCAGGTCGATGACGTCCCGAAGGAGAATCTCCTCGTCCAGAAGCTCCTGTCGCCAGATCGTGATTGCCTGGAAGGTAAGCGGGCTTTCGCACAGCCCTGCGATCATCGTGTTCCGGCCAGCCTCGATCCGCTTCGCGATCGCGATTTCGCCCTCCCGAGAGAGGAGTTCGACCGATCCCATCTCGCGCAGGTACATCCGTACGGGGTCATCCGTGCGGTCCAGCTTCTCGGTCTCAGTTTGGGAAACCGCAAGTTCGCGGGAGCTCGAAGTCTCAACCACTTCGGTAGAGGCCTGCGGCTTCTTGCCGTCGTCGTCCGTGTCGGCGTCCTCTTCGTCCTCGATGATGTTGATGCCCATTTCGGAGAGCATCGACATCACGTCCTCGATCTGCTCGGACGCAACCTGGTCGGGCGGCAAGACCCGGTTCAACTGATCGTAGGTGATGTAGCCCTTCTCACGAGCCTCGACGATCATCTTCTTGACGGCCGCCTGACTCATGTCCAGTACGACTTCGCCTTCCTGATCGTCTGTCTTCTGCTCGTCGCTGGTATCCTTGGCAGCCATTCGCCACTCCCGGGAATCTGTGGTGATTCGGCGTCTTGCGAATCACTTGGCGCGAATCAGTGATTCTCTATCCGTAGATCGAGACTTTTGCCACATCGTGGACGTCTCTCTATGTCCTGCCACGCGACTTCTCGTAGTTCAGTCCCTCAATCAGGGCGTCGAGTTCGCTTCTTTCTTTCCGATTCATGCGCGCGCCGTTCGGACCGACTTCATATTCCGTCTCATCCTCGGCAGCCGCTCGGTCGGAGCCGGTCAATGTCTGGGCCGCCTCGCTGAGCCGGTAGGTCAGCGATTCGTCGGCGTCACCTTTGATGTCCTGCATCGCCTCCTGAATGTCCTTGCGCGCACCACGCTTGGCGACAAGGTTCTCGAATTCCTTTGTCACGGCCAAGGCGGCAAATTCCTCGTCTGCACCTGGCTGCATGGCGGGCGCGATGCGCACATGGCGGGAGCGGAACAGTTTTTCAAGGGCTTGGGGACCACAATTTGCCTCGACAGCCTCACGGCCCGAATCTTCGACCTGCAGGAGCGCCTTGCGCACGGCCTCATGTTCGGGCCTGGTCGTGTCAAGCTGCTCGAGATCGGCCACAAAGCGGGGCACGATTCCTGGGTGCGTCACAAGGCTGGCCAGAATCACTGCCTCTTTCAGGTGCTCGTGAGCCCGGGCATCCGCGGAAACAAGCGCACTCGTCTTGGTCGCAGCCATCGGTCCCGCCGCCTGGCCAGGCCACTCCGCACCCTGCCTGAAGCCCTTGCGGCGTGCCGGACGACGCGCATCAGACAACGATCTCATCAAGTGAAAGAGCTCGTCGTTGTAGTGCCGCCTCAGCGACGGATCCTGCACTCGCGCGATCGCGGCCCGCAACGTGCGGTCCAGGTTCGCCCTCCGTTCCGGGCTGTCAAAGCTCTTGCCTTCGGTCTCGCGCCGCCACAGCAGTTGCAACAAGGGAAGGCTCTCGTTGACCCGACGTTGCATGGCAGCCGTTCCGCCGGTGCGGATCAGGTCGTCCGGATCCATTCCCTCGGGCATCATGCAAAACCTCAACGACTTGCCGGCTTCCAGGAGCGGCAAGGACAGCTCCGCAAGACGCCCTGCCGCGCGGAACCCGGCCTCATCTCCGTCCAGAGCGATGACAGGTTCATCATGCATCTGCCAGATGAGCCTCAACTGCTGCTCGGTGACGGCCGTTCCCATCGGCGCAACCGTGGCTTCGAACCCGGCTTCCGACAGCGCGATCACGTCCATGTACCCTTCGGCAACGATCAACGGCGCATTGCCGGCCGCCCTCCGCGCCGGTCCATGATTGTAAAGGCACCTGCCCTTGTCGAAGAGCTCGGTCTCCGGCGAGTTCAGGTACTTGGCGTATGCGTTCGGATCCATTGCACGCCCTGCGAGCGCAACGGCAACGCCCCTCGGATCGCGTATGGGAAAGATGATTCGGTCACGGAAGCGATCATAAGGCGTGCCGCCGTCATCGGGCCGCACCGCCAGTCCTGCATCGACCACGAGATCGGCCCCTACGCCCTTGCCAGTGAGATGCGTGAAGAGATTCTGCCGCTCGTTGGGCGCAAATCCGATCTCCCAGCGGGTCAATGCCTCTTCGGACAGTCCTCGTCCTGACAGGTAGTCCAAGGCGGCGACACCTGCGCCAGCTTTCAGCTTCAAGCGGTAATGCTGAACCGCTTGGTTCATGACTTCGGCGAGCTGGGTTCTCCGGTCCGCCTTCTGCTGAGCCTCTGGGTCCCGCTTGGGCACCTGCATGCCCGCTTCGCGTGCCAGGATCTCGACCGCTTCCATGAAGGAGACGTTTTCGGTGTCCTGGAGGAACGTGAAGACATTGCCTTTCGCGTGGCACCCGAAACAGTAGTAGAAACCCTGCCGGTCATCCACATGGAAAGATGCGGTCTTTTCCTGGTGGAACGGGCAAGGCGCCCACATGTCGCCCTTGCTCTGTTTCGACTTGCGGGCATCCCACGTGACCTTCCTGCCCACGATCTGGCTGAGCGAGGTGCGGGACTTCAGTTCATCGAGGAAGCCGGGCGGGAGACTCATGGTGCAAATATCCGTGTCCAGTGCGGCCTTGTCCAGAACTACGGCGCATCAACCAACCGGAAGTCCGGCCGCCAGGCACGGCCGCCTACCGGACGCAGCGTCCGGGACCGCGGGACGTTGACTTGAATCTTGCCCCGATTCCCGGACCTTTAGCTCAAGCGTTCAGAGGCCCTTGGCCTCGTAGCTGGCAGCCACGCGCTCGATCGCGACTATGTACGCTGCGGTGCGCAGGTCGGTCACGTCATTCCGGGATCGCCAAGTTTCGTGCATCGCCTGGTACGCGCCTCGCATCGTATCGTCGAGCCCCGAACGAACCAGTTCCAGTTCGCCAGCGCCCTTCAGATACTTTTCCTTGAAATCGCCCATGAGAGACCAGGCATCGCCCAAATGGTCGCTCAACCGTTCCAGTTCGTCGACGATGAGCATGTGTCTCGCCTCTTCCTGGCGACGCTGCATGCGGCCAAACCGGATATGGCTGAGGTTCTTGACCCACTCGAAATACGAAACGGTCACGCCCCCCGCATTGGCGTACATGTCGGGGATGATGGGCACGCCCTTCGCCCGCAGGATCTCGTCCGCCCCGGCTGTCACCGGTCCATTCGCGGCTTCAATGATCATGGCCGCATCGATCCGGTCGGCATTGGAAAGATTGATCACGCCCTCAAGTGCTGCAGGAATGAGGATGTCGCATTTCTTCTCGAGAACCTTGCCGCCGTTCTTGACGTGGATTGCATCGGCGTATCCGGTGACGCCGCCATGGCGCCGGATCCAGCTGCCCACGGCCTCGATGTCAAGTCCTTCGTCACAAACCAGGGCGCCGTCGTGCTCGATGACGGCGACGACTATGGCACCGTCCTCCTCGCTCAGGAACTTCGCGGCATGGAAGCCCACGTTGCCGAGGCCCTGAACGATGACGCGCTTGCCATCAAGCGTGCCGGAGAGACCCGCCTCGGCCATGTCTTCCGGATGGCGGAAGAACTCCCTTAGCGCATACTGAATGCCCCTCCCGGTCGCCTCGACCCGGCCCTGGATGCCGCCGGCATGGGGCGGCTTTCCGGTCACGCAGGCGCGTGCATTGATGTCCGTGGTGTTCATGCGCGCGTACTGGTCCGCGATCCAGGCCATTTCGCGCTCGCCGGTGCCCATGTCCGGGGCCGGCACGTTCTGGCTGGGATGAATCAGGTCCCGCTTGGCAAGTTCGTAGGCAAACCGACGCGTGATCCGTTCCATTTCGTCCGCATCGTACTCCCGGGGATCGATGCGGAGCCCTCCTTTCGAGCCGCCGAATGGCGTTTCGACCAAGGCGCATTTGTAAGTCATCAGTGCGGCCAGCGCCTCCGCCTCGTCCTGGGTAACGCTGAGCGAATAGCGAATCCCTCCCTTGCACGGCTCCAAGTGCTCGGAGTGCACGGAGCGGTAACCGGTAAAGGTGTGAATGCTTCCCCTCATCTTCACACCGAACCGCACCGTATAGGTGGAGTTGCAAACGCGTATCTTGTCCTCAAGGCCCGGCGCGAGATCCATCAGCGCCACGGCACGGTTGAACATCAGGTCCACGCTCTCGCGAAACGTTGTCTCTGTCCTAGAAGCATCCATCTGGTTCCTCCAATGGTCCGCCGCCAGATCGTGCCTACAGCTTAGCAACAGCATCGTGCCCTTGCATCCTGAATCTTCTTGCATTTGGGCCGCAGTGTCCTGAAGTGATCGTGACTGAACCATGGACGGTCTAGGAGGAATGCATGCGCGCCATCACATACGAGAACTTCGGCCCGGCGGGAGACGTTCTGACACTTGAGGAACTCCCCGCGCCCACGCCGGCAAGCGGCGAAGTGCTGGTCCGGCTCAACACGTCAGGAGCCAACCCGTCCGACGTAAAGATGCGCGCAGGCGGACGCCCGGGCGTGACCCGGCCACCCTTTCCCAAGATCATTCCGCATAGCGACGGCGCAGGCGTAATCGAGGCCGTGGGCGATGATGTTTCCAATGACAGAATTGGCGAACGTGTCTGGACATGGAACGGGCAATGGCAGCGCGCCTTCGGCACGGCGGCAGAGTTCATTGCGCTGCCCGAAAACCAAGCAGTCGCCCTGCCCGACAACGTGAGCTTCGAGGCCGGCGCAGTTCTAGGCATACCCGGCCTTACGGCCTGCCATGCGGTTCTTGGTGGCGGGTCGGTCGAGGGCAAGACGGTTCTTGTCAGCGGCGGTGCTGGGACGGTCGGCCACTTGGCCATTCAGGTCGCGGCCGCGTCCGATGCACGTGTGCTTGCCACGGCGCGCGGGAGGGCCGGCCTTGAGGCTGCGCGTTCTGCAGGCGCGGCCCATGTCTTCGACTATGCCAGCGACACGTTGGCCGACGAGATTCTTGAGTGCATCCAAGGTAATCTCGTCGACCGCATCGTTGAAGTCGAGTTCGGGAAGAACGCGGAGACAAACGCCCGGATCGTCGCGGAGCGCGGCTCGATTGCGGCCTTCGGCTCGGCGCTCGACATGACGCCGACGCTGCCCTTCTACCCGCTGATGTTCAAGTCGGTGACGATCGAGCTCCTGCTGGTCTATCTCCTGTCGCCTGAGCGGCGCGAACTGACGATCAGGGACTTGACAGGCCTCCTTCGCCGAGACGCGCTGAAATTCCGCATTTCCGACCGTTTTGAACTCGCGGAATGCGCGAAGGCGCACGATGTCATCGCTGCAGGAGGCCGGGCCGGGTCAGTCATTTTGACGATTTGAAGCCGACAGCTCCGTCGCGACAACGGCCAGTCAATCCCGGTCCGTCCCCTGCTCCTCCAGTTCCGCGACCATGTCCGCCAGCAAGTCGGCCATCGCCTTTGCCTGGCCGCCCGACAAGGTTCCGCCCACGCCAAGGCGCCGCCCAATCTGCCACCAGAGTCCCGGTGCCCATCCCGCAGCCCCTGGCTGCTTCAAGCGCACCATGAATCCGTTCGAGGGCCGGAATGCCAAGGCACCGCGGTCGACTCTTGCGACATTTTCCACGCCTACCAAAGTTCTGCCGCTGATGGTCCGCAGACCGGCACGGGTCAGGACGAGGCCATCCATGGTCGCCAAGCGAAGTCGGTACGCAGCCCAGAGGATCCCCGCCCCGAGCAGCACGAAGAACAGCCGCCAGAGATCCGGCATCTCTCCGAACGCCAGCCTGATCATCAGGATGCCGAGGAGCCCCAATGCCAGAATCGCCATCCACCGACGCATCGGCGAAGGGGTGATTTCGAGCACGACCTCTTCCTCGTCATTCATCGCGAAATCTTCCGTTTCACCACTCTCCCGCATTCCGGACCGGTATGGCTTACACGAAGTCCACCCGCATCCTGGGATTCGCAACGCGCACTTGAACGTCAGTGCACAATGGACGTTCCGCTTGTATGTGAACAGACGCCCGATTCAATCGGCTTTTTGCCCGCTGGTTTTTCGCCTCGTCCGCAAATAGTGTCCTGTTCATGCGCATCGCTCTCGTGTCAACAGTGTTGCTGGCTGGCTGCGTCGACTGGCCGGACACGGACAGCGCACCCAGCCTGGACGAAAACGCGCCTTGGCCGATACTCAAGCCAATCGACGAAGTCATCGAACCGCAGTCCGCAGCGAAACCGGGCGTTGGCAACCAATTGAACGCGTTGAATGCCCGTGCAGCCAGATTGCAGAGACATGCCAGGACGATGAGGCGCAAGATCGCCGATCCGGGTGACATCGAGGCGCTCCGCAGCGAGTTGGCGCGATAGCCGCATTGCGTCTTCCCCGCCAAGCGGCTAACGCGCACGGGATCATTGTGGAGTCACTTCAATGTCCAGTCCGTTACGTCTCGGAATTGCAGGCCTCGGCACGGTCGGTGTCGGAACTGTCCGCATCGTCCAGAATCAGGCCGAGCTCCTGAAGGCTCGCACGGGACGGGAAATCACGATCTCGGCGGTCACGGCCAGAAACAGGGATCTGGATCGGGGGATCCGGATCGCCGACTACGATTGGGCAGACGATCCGATCTCCCTGGCAAGCCGTGACGACGTGGATGTGTTCGTCGAGCTCATAGGTGGAGCCGACGGGGTTGCAAGGCGGGCAATCGAGGCTGCCATCGCGACAGGCAAGGACATTGTCACTGCCAACAAGGCGCTTTTGGCCGTCCACGGGCAGGCACTCGGCGAGGCAGCGGAAAAGACCGGGGTCTCCATCCGCTACGAGGCGGCCGTCGCAGGCGGGATTCCTTGCATAAAGGCGTTGTCTGAGGGTCTTGCAGGCAACGAGATCACCCGTGTCATGGGCGTCATGAACGGCACCTGCAACTACATCCTGACCCGAATGCAGTCGGCCAGCCTCGACTATCAAACGGTCTTTGCGGAATGTGAACAGCTTGGCTACCTGGAAGCGGACCCAAGTCTCGACGTCGGTGGAATTGATGCGGGTCACAAGCTCGCAATTCTCGTTGCACTGGCCTTCGGCACCAGGGTGAACTTCGACGCGGTCCACATTGAAGGAATTGAAAGAATCTCGATTGAGGATATCGAGCAGGCAGCCGACATGGGATTTCGAATCAAGCTCCTCGGCGTTGCACAAAGGACAGGGAACGGGATCGAAGCGAGGATGTCGCCCTGCCTCGTGCCTGCGGATTCACCGCTTGGCCAGCTTGAGGGTGCATCGAACATGATCGTGCTGGAAGGCGACAGCGTCGGACAGGTCGTGCTGCAAGGCGCCGGTGCCGGCGAAGGACCGACGGCGAGCGCGATCATCGGTGACGTCTGTGACCTGGCCCGTGGTTCGACGCGACCGGTCTTTGGAAGGCCTGCGGGCGAACTTGCGGTGGCAGAGCGCACCAACGGAGTTGCTCCTGCAGCCTACTACCTGCGCATGCAACTCGTCGACAGGCCCGGTGCGCTTGCCAAGATTGCTGCTGTCCTTGGAGATGCCGGGATCTCGATCAACCGCATGCGCCAGTACAGGCACACGGAAGCAACGGCGCCGGTCCTGATCGTCACCCACGAGGCGCAGCAGGAGGCGCTGGACACGGCCATTGCCAACATGGACGGCACCGGAGTGCTTGCATCTTCGCCTGTGGCGATACGGATCGAGAAGGTCTGACTCTGCGCCGTCCACATTTCTGCGTCGCGCATCGCATCCCAGAAGCGGGCACTTCACCCCTGCGTCCGACTGGCCAGCACGTGGCTCAACTCGAGAACACTCAGTTGCATTCATGTCCTCATCTGCATTGTGGCCGCTGACGAGGCGGGCAAATTCACTGCTTGAACGAAATTCAAGGTGTGCGCCGGCACGGACGCCATCGCCGATACTGTCTTGGCAACTCACTTCGAGACATCCCGAACGCCGGAAGATCTACCATCAGAGGAACTGCCAGACACTTGAACTGAAGAGTTCGGCGCCGAGCAGCATGATGACCACACCTCGGACGATCCAGCTTCGATACAGCACCAGCAGGAATATCGACAGCGCCACCGAGAGGGCCACTTCGAACGTGCCGACAATTCCTGCATGTGCGTGGCGATCCCAGTAGCTGATGGAGCTTTCGAAGACCCAGTCCGAAATCGGCCAGAAATGCTGACGCGCATCGTGGGTGTGAAACGGGAAATCCAGCGCGAGATGCAGAAGGGCGGCGCTTGCAAAGACAAGTGCAAGCGGCCTTCGCAGCAAGAGGGCTACAACCCAAAACACGCCCCAGAGAACGAAACTGTTGTCGACGGCGAACACCGACTGCCACGCATCGGAGTAATAGTAGTCTCGAAATACGACATTGGGTGAGATGCCCAGGACAAAGATCGAAACCGACGCCATGAGGTAAAGCGAGACGTCAGGAGCGAGCGCTCCGAGAATAGCAGCCCAGAAGCTTCGCTTTCGGTTTGGACTGGAAAACGCCGCTGCTCCGAGAATCAGGTGAGCGGGAGTATTCACGAGGCGGACTCCGCCAGCCGCCATCTGCCGGCATTGGAACATGACGCTTTCCTGACCTCTTCCTGAATCAGGTTGCGACCATTGTCCGGGAGTGGATCGTCGAGATCATTCTCGAATCCTTCATGGCCCAGGTGCAGTACCTTTCGGTTCAAGGAATCGTCGTCTGCAACGGGCACTCCCGCCGTCTCGGACTCCTTGGGAACGACGAAACCAACGTCCGTCGCGGCTGCCACCTCATGGCTCACACCAGACTGGTGCCGAATCTCATTGGTACCTTGCCACGGCTCCCCGTCCAAAAAACGACTTGAAGTTCCATATGTAACATGCTGATATAAAAAGACACTTGTGACGAATTCTGCAGTCTGGACTAGCATCGCCCGATGAACATCCGCGACACCGCGCCTTTCAGGTTCTGCAGACTCGATCATGCGGAGGCTTCGTCATCCGCAGAACGGCAGGCTTCGACCGGCAAGTGAAATTCCTGTGCGGACGTCCTGATCCGAATTGAAATCAGGCATGCGCCATCGGCGGTCCCGCCCCAATTTCCGGAATGGCGGCTCCCCTGTCCGCCGCCAAGCTGGACGGCCTGGCTACGCCCGCTACTCTTGACCGACGGCACGCAGGACACGGTCGAGCTTCTCTCCTTGTGGGCTGACGTATCGGGTAGGTGCGCCCTTTACCGCGTCATAATAGGCTTCCGGATCATAGATCGGAACGTCGAGGCCCAACGACTCGGCTGTGAGGACACCGATGGCATCCAGGACCTGATAAGCGGCAATGTGGCGATCTATTTCGACCGAAACACGGTTTGTCTGAGCGTCAAGGAGTTCCTGTTCCTGATCCAGCACCTCCAGCGATGCGCGTGCGCCCAAACGGAATTCTTCACGCACACCTTGCAATGCCAGTTGCGCCGCGCTGACCTGCTGCTCCGATGCCTCGATGCCTGCCTCTGCCACGGCAAGGCTGGAATAGGCGTTGCTCACCTGCTGGTCCACGATGAATCCTGTCGTATGGAGTTGCGCCCGCACTTGATCGCGCTGTGCCTGCGCCTTTCGCATCGCCGAAGGAATCGTGCCCCCCTGATAGATCGGACCGCTCAGCTGGATTCCGACACTGGCTGTCCCTTCCCCATCGTCGTTGAATTCCATTCCGGCTGTTCCAGAGATGGCTGGAAGCCTTCGGCGGGCGGCACGTTCGACGCCAATTTCCACGGCCTTTGCCTGGTGCTGAACCTGCCTGAGCTGGGGATTATGCTGACGCGCCACAGCACGCGCTTCTTCCTCGGAGGCAGGCACATTCGGAGGATCGGGGGGAGGCAACAGGGTTTCCGGGTAACTTCCAATAGTTGCCCTGTATTGTTCCCTGGCCCTTGCGAGATTGCCCTCCTCCACCGCAAGGCCGCTTCTTGCCGCAGCCAGCCGGGCCTCGGCGACCGATACGTCCGTTCGGCTCAACTCCCCCACTTCGAAACGGTCCCGAGTGGCGCGGAAATGCTCGGTCAACAGCTTCACGTTGTTCTTCCGAAGCTCGACAAAGGCTTCCGAACGGCGCACGCCAAGATAGGCCGTGACCGCGTTCAGCAGGACCGAGTTCTCCACGTCAACCAACGCGGCCCGGGTCGCCAAGACGGTCTCCTTCGCCGCATCGACTCCGAGCTGTCGTCGGTTGGCATCGTACAACTCCAGGCCAACCGACAGGGAGGCTGCAAGCGAAGTGCGGTCGTTTTGCATCCGATCCGAATAGTTCGCTCCAAGCGCATAATTCACTACAGGGCGGAGCGCCGCGACGGCCTGCGCCACGTCCTCGTCAGCGGCCCGAAGAACAGCCCTGTTCTGCTCAATTAGTCCGCTAGTCCGATAAGCCATGGCCAAGGCGTCCGACAAGGTTTGCGCCATCAAGGGCTGCACCGTCAGCGCTGCGCCAATTGCCGCCAATCCCGCCTTTCTCCCCCAGACCAACATCTCGCGTCTCCAACTCCTACAGCGCGAACTCGCGCCGTTTCTCGAACCCCGGCAGAACCGGCGCTGTTGCATTGAAGGCAAACCGCCAGCTCACGCCTTGCCCGTCCTTGTAACCCACACGCGCCGTGCCGAGTGCGCCTTCCAGGAAAATCGCCACGATGCGACCGCCCACTTTAAGTTGGTCGATGAGGGCGTCCGGGATGTCCTGCACGGCACCCTCGATGAGCACCACGTCATATGGTCCGTGCTTCGAGGCACCGTCCACCAGGGCGCCATTTATTACGGCCACGTTGTCAGCCGATGCTTCGCTCAATGCGCGTTCCGCTTCGCGGGCCAGATCGGCATCTTCCTCCAACGCTATCACGGCTTCGGCCATGCAAGCAGCCAGAGCCGACGAATATCCAAGCCCCGCCCCAACGTCGAGCACGAGTTCGTCAGGCTGGACGTCCGCAACCTGAAGCAGCTTTGCCATCGTTCGTGGAGCAAGCACCACACGCCCATGCCCCAGGCCTACATGCGTACCTGCGTATGCCGCATCCCTCTGCTCAGACGGCACGAACAATTCGCGCGGAACCGAGAGCATGGCATCAAGGACCTGAAAGCTCGTGACATCCGAAGGGCGTACCTGCGTATCAACCATGGTTATGCGACGCTGAGCAAATTCGGCCATGCAACACGCTCTTTCGTTTTGTGGCACAGCGTACTTTCAAGCACAGATGCAGGGGCTCGGCAAGGACTCCCTCAGAGCTACAGTCTGCACGCAGGGCAGGCGTCCGGTCCGCCTGCATGGGGGCGCTCGACATCCTGGACTGGCACGCAACGGGTTCGCGACTTGCGTTCGCGAGAAATACAGCCTACGTCGTTCGGACCCTGTGGCGAGTTGGCGGAGTGGTTACGCAGCGGATTGCAAATCCGTGTACACCGGTTCGATTCCGGTACTCGCCTCCAAGACCCGCTTGTTCAGTCCCAATCACCTCATGACCCTGACGGACGGCAGGTTGAACCTACATCAAACTGAATTGCGGACGTGTCTATTCGGTCGTGGAGTGACGCGTGTTGCTGGCAGCTTGAATTTCCCGCATTTTTGCCGGTGGCGCGTCAATTCTTGCGCCCGTGCGGACCTCCTTCCTGACCTCCGCTGAAGTCTGGAGCGTTTCCGCGAATTGCGTCTCGCAAATTGCGCTGGCTCGATCCTATCCTCCTCGGGATCGTTGGGCGGGGAACGGCAATTGCTCAGGAACCCACAAGTGCATCAAGACTTTCAGGAGGACGACCAAATCCTTGGTCGACAGTCCGAGGTCGGCTTGAACTCTCAATTGGATATTTGGAACAGCTTGGAAGCCTGCAACAGCAGCTTCACCGATTTTTGCATAGGCTAGTGAACCCGCGCCAAACCTGTTGCATTTTCGTTTGCCAGATTTGTTGGAACTCGCTTGCCAATGGCATGGTGGACGAATGTCAGACATGCCGCCCTTCGTAAGGATATCTTTTTGCATGCGCCAAACATGGTGCCTTTTCGCGCCATGACGGGCCAAAATTGAACTACGAGGCGCAATGGACATGTCTTCATTGGCGATGTGTTGAGAAATTCTCATGAGTCCTTGAATCTGATATACAATTCTGCATCGAACTCACAGAACTATATGCAACGGCATCTCGAAATTGGACTATAATGCCCGCTGAGTGAAAGTGTGCATGCCCAAGTGCGTCTGTGACGAGTTTCGCGAAGCGTGGACGCACGGTTGCCAGACAACACGCAGGGCGCGATGATTGGTTCAGATGCGCGAATTCAGCTCCGCAACCTTGCGAACTCCGGATCGTAAGGCCCGTGCGGAATGACCGTTGCGCCGATCAACTCCCCGCAAAGGTCAAGCTGCAATTCGCTACCTTCCCTGGCAACATCGTGATCGACAAAGGCGTAGGCCAGATTGAGGCCAAGACGGTGGCCCCATTCACCGGATGTCACCGTGCCTGACACCTGATCGCCCTTCATGAGAGATGCTCCGCCTTGCGCTGGCGCATGGGTGGCGTGCACCTCCAGTGTCACCAATCGTGTGTTGGGCGATGTTCTGGATCGTTCAACCAGGCTGTTCTTGCCAATGAATTCGGCCTTCTCCAATCGCACGAATCTCTCAAGGCCGGTCTCGAACGGGTCGAATTCCGTGAGTATGTCGGACTTCCAGTGCAGGAACCCCTTTTCCATGCGCATGGAATCGATTGCGCGTGCGCCAAAGAGTTTCATCGCAAATACCTCCCCCGCGTCGCGCAGCGCCAGGTACGCTGCATGAAGCGAAGGATTCGGCACGTGGATTTCGTAAGCCAGTTCGCCCGAGAAACTGATGCTGAAGACTGTCGCCGGTGCAATGCCAATGAAACATTCCCGCACGCTCAGCCATGGAAACGCATCAACTGACCAGTCGCCTCGAGCACAAGCAGACAAGACGCTGCGCGCATTCGGACCGGCAAGAACCAAAATGGTCTGTTCGCTCGTCAGATTTCGGATCTGCACATCTTCAGCCGCACGAATGTGCGCCTTGAGCCAGTCCATGTCGTGGAGTTCGGCCGCTGCAGCCGAACCGTACCATACACGTGCGGGACCGCGGTCGCTCGCAGGGATGTTCGCAATGGTGGCCTCGCACTTGAGCATCCCATGATGGTTGAGGAGATATCCAAGGCCCACACGGCCGGGCCGCTGCGTGACGGCGCCGCAGATCATCCTGTCGAGAAACGCATGTGCATCGGTCCCGGTGATTTCAAACCGGTTGAAGCCGTTAACCTCCGTCAGCCCGACATTCGTCTGCACGTTCCTGACTTCGGCGCCGACAAGATCGAAGGTCTCGTCAAAATTGAAACTCAGAGTCGGATGAAACTCCGCATCCGGCTTCATGTAGTCCAACCTCTCCCAGCCATTGACCACGGTGAACTCCGCCCCTTCGGAGGCCAGCACCGTCGTCAGTGGCGTCGTTTTGGCCGGCCTGCCAGCGGGCCGGTGCTCGTGCGGAAAATGAAACCGAAACTCGTTCTGGTAGTCCTCTATCGCCTTGAGCGACGTGAGTTCCACGTTTGCGTGGTACGAGAACCGCCTCGGGTCAATGACCCAGGTGTCGTAGCAGGCTTCACCGTGAACAATCTGCTGGGCCAACAGCCAGCCATGCCCGCCGCCTTCGCCCAATCCGGCCCGAAGGCCGATGATGCAAAACGCGTTGCGCTTGCCCGGGACTGGACCCACGAGCGGCGCACCGTCCATGGAGTATGTAATGGGGCCGTTTATGATGGTGTGGATGCCGACTTCGGCCAAAGCCGGCATGCGGGCAAAGGCGCCCTCCAGGACGTCGGCAACGCGATCAAGATCATCCGGGCAGAGTGCGTTCGCAAAATTTGGATCGATGCCGTCGAGCCCCCAAGTCTTGCAGTCCTGTTCGTAGAATCCCACCAGGAGCCCGTTCTTTTCCTGGCGGCAGTAGTAGTCGCTGATCGGGCAGCGAAGGAGCGGCATGCGATGCCCGGCATCCCGGATCGCCGGAATGTCCTCGGTCAGGAAGTACTGGTGCTCCATTGCAGCGACGGGATGGTGGACGCCCATCATGGCACCAACCTCGTTCACGCGATAGCCGCAGGCGTTCACCACCACATCGCAGTCGATGTCGCCGTGTTCCGTGTGAACGGTCCAGGTGTCGTCAAGCTTCTGCGTCAAACCGATGACTGGCGTGTTGCGATGGACTTCGGCGCCGGCACTGCGTGCCCGACGAGCCAGGGCTTGGCAGAGCTGGGCCGGATCAATGTCGCCATCGAGCGGGTCCCACAGGCCTCCCAAGAGGTTGTGCGTGGAAATAAGGGGGTGTCGGCGCGCGCACTCTTCGGCGTCGATCACTTCGAAATGCACGTCCATGCCACGCGCCATCGAGGCGAAATGGCGATATCCCTGCATCTGAGCCTCGGTGTTGGCCAGGCGAATGCCACCGTCGCCGTAGTGGTAGTTGATCGGATAGTCGGGATCCTCCGCCAATTCCTTGTAGAGCCGGATGGAGTGCGACTTGAGCCCCACCATTGTCTGGTTCATCCCGAAATTCGTCACCTGCGCGGCGGAGTGCCAAGTGGTGCCGGATGTCAGTTCGTCGCGTTCTACGAGAACCACGTCGCTCCAGCCCTCTTGCGTCAGGTGGTAGAGCGTCGAGACACCTGCAATTCCTCCGCCGATCACGACAGCTTTGGTCCGCGATTTCATGGGCTTGACCTCCTTTGGCACACGTTCCCGATCGATGGATCGAATGCAAGATTGCAACGGAACAGGTCATCAACGCGCCCGAACGTGAGTCGCAGCGCACAGCCAGTGACGCACGCTCCGCAAGAGCGTGACAACAGCCCATCGGACATTCGAGTGCCCTCGAAGGGCGTGGAACTGCTCTTGGAACGCATCTCCTGCCTACTTGGGGAAGGGAAGATCACAGATCGTGCCCGCGTCCCGCTTGCCGTTTCGGAGGACCTCCACCCTGTCCCCGACATGAACATCGGTCGAAACCAGCACGAAACCGATCATGGTCCGTCGGCGAAACGACCAGACGCCGTTCGTCATGTGGCCGACCTTGCTGCCGTCCTTATGGACTTCGTACCAGACGGGATGGCCGGGATGGCGTGGTTGATTGTCGAGAACCACTCCCAACAGTTGCCGCGTCGCGCCTTCTGAGTTGATCGCGCGCAGCGCCTTTATTCCAATCACGTCATCATCGAGATCGAGATCCACGTACTTGCCCAACCGCACCTCGAATGGATTGGTCAAGTCGTCGGTGTCGCCTCCGAACGACAATAGCCCGCCCTCTATGCGTTCTGTCGGGTAAGGGTAGCCAGGTCCGATGCCCCACGGCAGACCCGCCTCGCGCACGATGTTCCAAAGATCGACGCCGCGAGCTCCATCCATCAGGTAGAATTCGAACCCGCCTTGCGTGGAATAGCCGGAGCGCGCCAGTATCAAGGGAATTCCGTCTATCTCTGCATCGGCGAACCAGAAGAACCTTATCTCCCGCACCCAATCGCCAAAGATTGCCGCCACCACGTCCTCGGCCTTCGGGCCCTGGACAGCCATCGGCGAGACTTCGGGCTCATTGATGTCGACACGGAGTCCGCGTTCACTTGCAATCGCGCGCACCCACATCAGGACGTTGTTGTCCGCGATCGACAGCCAGAAATGTTCCTCCGCCAGCTTCAGGACCACGGGATCGTTGATCAATACGCCCCGATGATCACACATCGGGATGTACATGCCTTGATTGACTGAGATGCTCGACAAGTCACGCACCGACACGATCTGAACGAGACGCGCGGCGTCTGACCCCCTGATCTCCACTTGCCGCTGAACGGCGACGTCCCACTGGCTGGCAGCGTTCATCAGGCGTTCGTATTCTGCATCCGGGTCACCGTACGAAACAGGCATCAGCATCCTGTTGTAAGGCGAAAAGGCGGTCACGCCGTCCTTCACGGTCGCCTCGTAGTATGGCGAAACGCGAAGCCGCGTGTTGGGGCCGATTTCAGCCATCTGTTGTCACCCTTCCCATCCCAGGCGCAAGTGATCGAATTTGCTCAAGTTCCCTGCGCCGATCTTTCGTCGAGGTCCTTCCCATGCAATGCGGCGGTCCCGACGATCTTCGACAGGACTTGCCGCTCAAGAAAGCCCAGACATGCCAATGTTGCTTCCTGCCGATTCTTCAAGTCCTTCGCAATCCGTTCGTTCAGGGTCCGCCCTAAGTGCCCTGATGCAGATTTCCACGCCCGGCTTGACGGACCAATGATGCAAAAATGCCGCACGCGAAATGAATGTGCAGGTTCGCTCTTCACCTCGACCAGCGGAAAAGTTAACGGCATCGGCGTAGTGTTCATGCACAGCTTGCAACGCTGCCGCTTTCACTGCCCCCGCCCCTTCCCTGGCCCAAACACTCCGCGTTGCGGGAAATGCCGACGTCGTTCGTAAGGGGCTGCGTTCCTCTCGCAAAAATCCGACGCCGGCCGCGCGGGTCAACCCATAGGAGAGCACAGATGGCGCACTGGTACACGGCCGATCTTCACTTCGGCCACGGAAACATCATTCGGCTCTGCAACCGGCCGTTTCGCGACGCCGACCAAATGGACGCGATCCTGATGGAGAACCTCAAGTGTTGCGTGGGACGGGGCGACCATCTCTGGATCGTCGGCGACTTTGCGTTCGGCAGAAGGTCGAAAGACACGGTCTGGTTGCGCGAGCTCTTCGACCAGTTGCCGGGTGCACGCAAGCACCTGCTCATCGGCAATCACGACAATGTCCATACCCAGGCACTGCCATGGGACAGCCTGTCGCATCTGGTCGAGCTCAAGGATGGCCCCAAGAACAGCCGGGCAAACACGTTGTGCCACTACCCCATGGTGACGTGGAACCATTCCCGGCGCGGCGCGTTGCAGCTCTTTGGCCATGTCCATGACAATTGGGCTGGCACACGGAACTCGATCAACGTCGGCGTCGACCTCTGGGATTTCATGCCCGTGCGAATCGAAGAGGTTCGGGAGCGCGCGAAGGAGCTCCCGGTGAACTCGCACTGGGATGACGCGGAACCGGGAGCAGACTTGGGGTAGATGGCCCCGGCAGTTTCCGGCGTGCCCGAAGACCGCCAAAGACATAGCAGAGAAACGCAGGCCGCCGCCCTTGGGCGATGTCCCCGCCAATCTTGTCGGTCGTCGGTTGGGAGGCGGTCTGCGCAGCACGCATTGCACGGCACCAACAGTCGGGGCAGGAGTGCATCCGCGTCCGTCGGTGCTCGCCAAGGCGCCGGGCGATCAATGGCCCCTGATCGCGCCGCGTTGGCAGACCGTCCGTGACGCTGTCGACGTCCATTCTTGTTGGATGCTGTCGCCTCGCGCAGTGTGGCAGCGCAACTCGAAGTGGCACGCGACGTGACTACCAGAACACGATGCCTCGTCTCTGTCGAAGTGCGGCATGTTGCGTCGGTGAAATTCTGTTGGCGGCAAGCAGGGAGCTCCCGTTGGCCTTCACCGTCGCACATGAGGCGGCAGCCTGAGGCCGTCTGACTCGAGCTCTGCCCGATCCCGGTACCCGATCAGGATTCCGGGCGGCTCTCGGGCGTCTGTCATTGCCTCAACCTCTTCCGCCGTCTTGGTGATCCGGTTGTGGTGCTGCCGCGTCCACTCGAAATGCAGTCCGCGCAATCTCTCGACCTGTCCGGCGAATGCCGGGTCACCTCCCAAATCGACCAATTCGTCAGGATCGGATTCCAGGTCGAACAGCAAGGAGCGCATCTCTTCGACATGCACATATTTCCAGCGCCCGTCGAAAATCATCGTCAGCCGGGCGTCGCCCTGATCGACCCCTACCGCCCTGCGAGCATCGCGCGTTGCGTAGTCGTATTCGGAAACGCAGAAATCCCGCCACGGAGGCTCCTGACCATGAAGCAGTGACTGCAATGACAATCCCTCGATGATGTTCGGCTTGGGCAAGCCGCCAAAGAACTCGACAAAGGTCGGTGTCAGATCGACGCCTTCCACGAGTTGGTCCACGGTAGTTCCCCGGGTTGCATCCGCTTCCCGTCGTGGATCGTATATGATCAAGGGGACGCGGGCCGAGCAGTCGTAGAACAGATCCTTCTCGCCCATCCAGTGATCACCCATGTTGTCCCCGTGATCCGAGCAGAACACGATCATCGTGTCGTCCAGCCGACCGCATTCCCGAAGATGGGCGAAGAGGCGACCCAGATTGTCATCCAGTTCCCGGATCAGCCCCATGTAGACCGGCGCAACAAGGTTGCGCACTTCATCGCGGGAAAAGTTCTTGCTCACGCGCATGTCCATCCACGCCTGCATTAACGGATGATCGGACCGACGCTCGTCATCGCTGCGATTCACCGGTGGCAGGTCGGCAGCCGAAAACATGTCGTTGTACGGGGCCGGCGCCAGATACGGCCAGTGCGGCTTGATATAGCTCAGGTGGCACAGCCAAGGCTGATCGCCCTGGCCCTCAATGAACTCGATGCCGCGTGTCGTGAGCCAAGCCGTTTCCGAATGTTCCTTCGGCACGCGTGCAGCGAAAGGCGCGTTTTCAAGCACCCAGCCGGAAAGCATCTCTCCATCCGGGCCAATCGCCGTGTTGGCCCATTCCTCCCAGGGGTTGTCCCCGTCCATGCCATGTTCACGCAGATACCGGTCATAGTCCTCTGCGTGCCGAGACGGGTAATCGGAATGATTGGTGCCGTCGTCGCGTACAAACACCTCGAACCCGCATTCGCTGACGCGCGCGCCAATGGTCCCTTCCGGCTCGATCCCGAGCCGCTTCATGCCTTCCAAATCTGGCGTCATGTGTGTCTTGCCAACCAGAGTGCACTTGACCCCGATCTCGCGGAGATGCTCCCCAAGGGTCGGTTCCCCGACCCTCAGCGGGAATCCGTTCCAGGTGGAACCGTGGCTGCGGACGTAGCGACCGGTGTAGTAGCTCATCCGGCTCGGACCGCAGATCGGGGATTGCACATACGCCCTGTCGAAACGCACGCCCCGAGACGCCAGCCAGTCAAGGTTGGGCGTCTCGATATGCGTGGCTCCGTAACAACTGAGATAGTCCCACCGAAGCTGGTCCGCCATGATCCAGAGAACGTTCATCTCAAGGTCCCACCCTCGCCGCCGTTTTGGTGAACACGATAACTCAGCGGGAAGAGTTCAAGATCAAATCGGTCACGAATCAATCCCCAGATGCCCTTCGGAGCTTTCAACATCACGACGATGGCCACGGCACCAAGGATCATCAGGTAGCTCGTGCCAAAGTCCGCCAGGGTTTCCCGAATTGCGAAGAAGACAAGCGTGCCAATGATTGGCCCTTCCAGCGTTCCGATCCCGCCGATGACGACGATGAAGATCACGAACGCGGTCCAGTCGTTGACCGAGAACGCGGCATCGGGCGAAATGCGAAGCTTCTGGAGGAAAATCAGCCCGCCGATTACCGCGGTCAACGCGGAGGTCACGACATAGACTTCCAGCTTCGTCCTCCAGATATCGATGCCCAGGCCAGATGCGGCAGCTTCGCTGTCCCGAATCGCGGTCAGGGCCAGTCCCCTGCGAGACCTCAGAAACAGATAGACAGTGCCGATGACCAGAACGGCGGCCCCCAGCGCCAGCCAGTAGCTCAGGGCTTCGCGACCCGATCTGGAGGATGAAAGCGACCTGACGATGCCTACCGGCAATGATGACCCAGAGCCGCCGCCCAGGGCGGATACCTGTGCGAATGACAGGCGAAACACCTCTGCGACCACCCATGTCCCGATGGCGAAGTAGGCTCCCTTGAGTCGAAAGATGAGTGTGGCGACAGGGACCGAAACCACCGCCGCAAGGCCTCCGGCTGCGACAATTGCCGCAATCGGGTGCAGCCCGCCAAACACCGTCAGGGCAAAGAGCATGTAGCCCCCAAATCCGACATATGCCTGCTGCCCGACCGAAACCAGGCCCGCATAACCTGCCATCAAGTTCCACAGGCAGGCCAGTGACAGGTACAGGTAGATCTCGCCCATGAGCCGCATGTCGGCCCGCCCCGCCCACCAAGGCGCAAGCATGAGCACGACCAATCCAAGCGCCGCGACGACCGTCGCGATTCGCGAAGCCCGCGTCGCGCGTGTGACGGCAGGGGCGCTCAATGCTCCACCCTCGGAAACAAGCCGTTGGGGCGTACGGCCAGAACGACGAGAAACGCGACATGCCCCGCCAGCAGTTGCCACCCCGGATCAATCTTTGCCCCCAGTGTCTGGGCGACGCCGAGAATCACGCCTCCTGCCAAGGTGCCCCAGAGATTGCCAAGCCCTCCGATGATGACGGCCTCGAAACCGAATATCAGGCGGCCACCCCCAATTGCCGGATCAAAGCTCGTCCTGACACCAAGCAGGATGCCGGCGATTGCCGTCACCCCAAGCGCCAAGGCCATTGCCAGCCCGAAGACATGGGCCTTGTTCAACCCCATGAGCTGGGCAATTTCCTGATTGTCCGAGACTGCGCGGAAGCCACGTCCAAGACCGGTACTGTAGAAGACCCACTGCAGGACGGCGATGACGGCAACCGCGATGGCGAAGGTCAGGAGCGGCAGGATTCCTACCGCCAAACCCCCTAGGGAAATGCTGGCCGTCTCGATCACGCCGCCATTGAGCTTCTGCGGGTCGGCGGAATAGCCTTCCAGCAGGGCGTTCTGGATGATGACGGACAATCCGAATGTCACGAGAAGCGGCGGCAGGATGTCATCCCCGAGTGCCTGGTTGAGCAGCCCGCGCTGCAATGCGTAACCAATCGCGGCCATCACGGGCATGACGATCAGAAGGGCGACGAACGGATGCACGCCCAGGATCATGGTCGTGCTGAGGCCGATATAAGCGGCCAGCACGATCAAGTCGCCATGGGCTATGTTGACCAGCCGCATCACGCCGAAGATCAGCGACAGCCCGGCCGCGAACAGCGCGTAGAGGCCGCCGAGCAAGATGCCCTGAACCAGCGCATTTACCCATTCGATCATGCCGCCGCCGCTCCGAAATATGCCTCAGTGATATCCTCGCGGCTGACCTTGTCCGTCCGCCCCTCCAAGGAAACCCGTCCTTCCTGAAGACAGTAGACGCGCGAGGACACCGCCAGCGCGCGGGATATGTCCTGCTCGACCAGAAGCGCCGTCATTCCCTCGCCGATGATGCCGGGCAACACGTCATAGATCGTTCCGATCACGACCGGGGCGAGTCCGAGACTGATCTCGTCGAACAGGATCAGTTCGGGGTTGGCCATCAACGCCCGACCGATCGCCACCATCTGCTGCTGCCCGCCCGAAAGCGATGTGGAGGCCTGGCTGCGCCGCTCGCCGAGAATCGGAAACAGGTCGTAGACCTTGTCAAGCGACCACGGTCCTGGCCGGCGGGTCTTGCCACCGAGCACGAGGTTCTCCTCGACCGAGAGCGACGGAAACAGTTGCCGTCCCTCGGGCACCAGCGCAATCCCCAAGCCCGCAATCAGATCGGCCCTCAGGTCGCCGATCGGCCGGCCACCGAAGACAACCTGGGCTGGATCATTCCACGTCAACCCGGAAATTGACCGCATCAACGTAGTCTTCCCGGCACCGTTCGCTCCGATGATCGAGACGACTTCGCCCCGCTCAATGGACATGTCCACGTCGTAGAGCGCCTGGAAATCTCCGTAGTGAGCGTTGAGCGCATTCAAGGCCAAAAGCGGATCAGGCATCCGGATCCACTCCTAGATAGATCTCCTTGACCTCGGCACTGCCCATGATCTCCCTTGGCTCGCCTTCGGCGATCTTCTTGCCGAAATCAATCACGATGAGCTTCTGGACGACGGCCAGAAGCGCGTGAACGACGTGCTCGATCCAGATGATTGTCGTGCCCTTCGCATGCACCCGATTGATCGTATCGATCAGTTCTCCGCACTCTGCGTCCGTCAAGCCGCCCGCAATCTCGTCCAGCAGCAGAAGCTTTGGCCTTGCGGACAGTGCGCGAGCCATCTCCAGGCGCTTTCGCTCCAAGAGGGTGAGCGCACCGGCACGGACGTTGGCCTTGGGCAGCAGGCCCGTCGCTTCCAGAACCTCGACGGCATGAACTTCTGCAGAATTGCCGCTCAACCCGGCCCCTTGGGTCGCACCCACGAGGGCATTCTCAAAGACCGTCATGCCGCCAAAAGGCTGCGGGATCTGAAAGGAACGGCAAATCCCCATCCTGCAGCGCTCGGCTGCCGACACGTTGGTGATGTCGGCCCCGCCGAACACGATCTGCCCGGCATCAGGCCGCAAGGCACCGGTGATCAGGTTGAACAGCGAGGTCTTGCCGGCGCCGTTCGGTCCAAGAATGCCGATGGCGGCACCTTGCTCCACATCAAAGCTCGTCTGATCGGCTACAACGACTGCACCGAAAGACTTGCTGAGACCCGAGACCGACAGCAAGGCCGACAAGACCTCTGCCCCTTTAGCCTAGCAGCTTCAATTCACCGCCGACCGGAATCTGCGGCGCATGGGCATTGGTGGTAACGACCAAGTCGAAGCCGCCGTCCCTCTTTTGCCATTGGCCCGCCACAAGCGGGGTCTTGGTGACGTTCGGGACCGGACCGCTCGCCCAGCTCACGTCACCCACTATTGTCGAGAGACTCGTCGACTTGATCGAATCCACCATGGCCATCGGATCATCCAGGTCCGCAGAGCGGGAAATCACGTCCCGCACAACTTCGAACAGGGCATGCTTGAACCCGATGGGCTGGGTCCACGGACGCCCGCTGGCGGCCGTGTATCCGTCAGCCAGCGCCTTCGCGCTCTCGCCGGTCAGCGACGAATTGAAGGGATGCGTCGGCGTCCACCAGATCTCCGAGGTCAACCCGTCGCCGCGGTCGCCGAGCGACTCGATGACGGACGGGAACAGCAGCGCCTTCCCGATTGTCACGACCTTTGGCCGGAAGTCCTGCTGCGCGGCCTGCGCCCAGAAGGTCGCGAAGTCCGGCGGGATCATGTTGCCCGTGACGATCTCGCAGCCGGCCTCCTTGAAGGCAGCGATGTAGTTGGAGAAATCGTCATTGAGCGGTTGGTAGCGGCCCGGATCGACCAGCGTGAACCCGGCCTCCGCCAACGGCTTTGGGAATCCAAGTTCAGGATGTCCCCAAGCATTGCCGTCCGCATCATTGGGGAAAAGCCCGGCCACGGTCTTGGCCACGCCAGAGCCGCCCCAGAGATCGAGGAAATTGGCGATCACGTCCTCGAGGCCCCAGAAGAAGTGGTACGTGTACTGGAACCCTTCCGCCGGGTTGCCGTTGCGGCCGAAGAAATAGGGCTGCCATGGGCAGTCGGTCGTGATGCAAGGAACCTCGTTGATCTCGGCCTGGTCAGCAACCGGATTGGTCGTGTCAGGGGTTGACGCGGCCACGATGAGGTCCACTTCGTCGCCCAGGATCAGGTCGGCAGCCACCTCGGCCGCCCGGTTCGGGTTCGACTGGCTGTCCTTCGAAATGATCTCGACCCCGTAGGACTTGCCGTTGTTGGAAACTCCGTCGGCGAAGGCGGCTTCAATGCCCGTCAGCACGTGTTCGTCCGCCTCGGCGAATCCGGCCAACGGTCCGGTGCGAGGGCTGACATGACCAACCCTGATCGTCGGATTCGCCGCATATGCACGCGTGGATGCCAGCAGTGCGGGCGCCGCTACCGTCGTGGCAAGTCCGCCAAGAACCTGTCTTCTCGTTGTCGCAAGTGTCATTTCCTGTTCCTCCCTGGGTTCGAGTTAGTCGGGCAGAATTGCCTCAAGTTTCGTCAGATGTTCGGCCACCCTCGCCTTCGTCGCGGCAAGGTCTCCGTCACGCCAGTCGCGAAAGCCGGTGCCTGCCGCCATGCCGGTGCGGCCCCGGTCGAGTAGCTCCTGCAGATACGGGGAAGGAGCGGGCGCGGCTTCGAGGTCGAAGAGGACCTGCCTGTGGATGTCTTGGGTCAGCTCAATGCCGACAAGGTCCGCGTTTTCGAGCGGTCCGAGCACGGCCATGCGGCGGCCGAAGCTGGCCTTGACCACCTCGTCCACGGTTTCGGCGGTGCACACGCCCTTCTCCACGAGCGAAATCGCTTCGCGCCACAATGCGTGCTGCAATCGGTTGCCAATGAAACCCGGCACGTCCCGTTCTACCATGACTGGGGCCTTGCCAGCCTCCGAGAGCATCTCGTGCATGGCCTCGGCGCAGTCCGGATCTGTCCATTCGGTCTTCACGACCTCGACCAGCGGAATCATGTGTGGGGGATTCCACCAGTGCGTGCCCAACGCGCGATGCCGCAATTTCAGGTCCGCCATGATCGTCGTGATCTGGATGACGGACGTGTTCGAAGCCAGCGTCGCATCCGCAGGCGCGAATTCCTCAACTTCCGCAAAGATCGCCTTCTTGAGCGCGAGTCTTTCCGGTGCCGCCTCAAATACGCAAGCGGCGCCATCAACGGCTGCACGAACCGAATCGCATGGTTCGATCCTGTCGACGGCCTTGGAGACTTCTGATTCGCTTGCGCCCAGAAGTCGCAGGCTTTCGGCAATCCTGTCGGGAGCGGATCGCAGCATCTCGTCCGAGGGATCGGTGATCGTGACTTGCCAACCAGCCTTCGCGAAGGTCAGGGCAATCCCGTGACCCATCAAGCCGACACCGATCACAGCGATCTGACGATCCGAGAACATCCCCCCTACCCTGCCGTGTAGCCGCCATCGGCATAAAGAATGTGGCCGGTGTAGAAATCGGATGCCCTTGAGGCCAGGAACAGAAGCGGTCCGGCCAGGTCCTCGGGCTCCCCGAGCCGCCCCTTTGGAACGCGGGCCAGAAATCCCTTTCGAACTGCCTGTGCGTCTTCGCTGTCCTCGAACATCCAAGCAGTCAGCGGCGAGCGGAAGACCGTCGGAGCGATCGCATTCACGGTGATGCCCGTTGGCCCGAGTTCGCAGCCCAGAGCCTTGGTGATGCCGTCCACCGCGGCCTTGGAGGCGCAGTAGGCAGTGTATCCGGCGGGGTGCCCCAGCAATCCCCTTGCAGAGGACATCAGCACGATCTTGCCGCCATCTCCCTGAGACAGCATCCGTCCGGCTGCCGCACGGGCCATCAGCCAGCTCTGCGTTACATTCGCATCCATCACGGCATCGAATGTCGAAGGGGCCATCTCGTCGATCTTGGCCACCCTGTTCATGCCTGACGCGACGACCAGAATGTCGAGGCGACCAAACGTCTTGACTGCTTCCGCCACGAGATTCTCGCAAGCCGCTTCGCTGTCGGGACGGGCGTTGACCTCGTGAGTCTCGCCTTTGCAGGTTGCCGCCACATCCCTCAGGGCCGCGGAGTTTCCGGCCGCCAGGACGACCTTGCAACCTGCACCAGACAGACATTGCGCGGCGACTCCGCCGAATGCGCCGGAGGCGCCCGTGATCAATGCAACCTTTCCGGACACGTCGAAGAGGGAATGAGGATCGTCCAGTGACATCGGCCTACTCCGGTCTCTTGCCGTCGGGATACGGGATCACGACAATCATCTTGCAGACGTGGTTGCTGCGATTCTCGATCTTGCGAACCTCGTCCGGCGCGATCCTGCAGCTGTCCATCGGATTCAGCACCGTTTCCTTGCCGTCGACGATCACGGTCATCTCGCCTTCGAGCACGACATAGACTTTCTCGAACGGCGTTGAATCCGGTCCGGCTCCGCCGCCCGGCAGGAACTGGGACAGGCCGACCCACTGGTTTTCCGGGCCTCCATCCTCGAAACCCTGAAGCCTGAGCCCGGTGACGCCCCAGTGGTTCGGGGCATCATAAGATTTGGCATCGGCAAATCGCTTGACAAGCATCAGAACGCCTCCCCGGCCTCGATGCGATAGTTCTGCCCGGGATCCATCATCGCGACGAGGCGAATGATGCAACCGTCTCCCCGATCCCAGTTCCATGGAAAGAACGCGAATGTGCAGCGCTTGCCGGTCACCCGGTCAAGGTCGCCGCCGACATTCTCGATCCCGAGGATGCCGTTCGAGAACAGCTTGTTGTGCACCGGCTCCCATTCCGGGAAGTCGTCACTCCAGTCGCTGCCGCCGGACCAGTCGCGATACTCCGCTTCGAGGTGCGGCAGGATCGGGCCGTTCCTTTGCGGGCCGATCGCGGTGGCCAGCGGGTGGTCGTTGGCTTGCGTGTCGTGGCCGACGACCTTGATTCCCTTCTCCACCATCCAGTCCGCCGCCGAGGGCACCAGGCCCGGACAGTAGGCAAAGTAGTCGCCATCTTCGTACTGCCTGTGCCAACCGGTGTTGATGATCAGGACATCGTTCTCGCGGATCGCATGTCCGCACGCCTTCTCGAGATCGTCGCCGGTGATCGACTCCCACTTCTTCTTGGGCACGCCCACCACCAGCCCGGAGCCGAAGAAATGCGGCAGCGGCACCTCGTCGATGAACGGCGTGCCCTGGACCACATGGGCCGGAGCGTCGATGTGGGTCGTCACGTGCATGGTGGTCGTGATGGTCTGGCTGAGCACGCCGGACTTGGCCATGTAGTGCTGGCGATCGATCTGCACATCCTTGAAATACGGCCAGTTGGGACACTGAAAGCCGTAGCGATGGCTGAGGTTCACGAACTCCAGCCCCATGTCGTTGTCGTCGTTTGCCTGGAAATCTATTCCGCGAATGGTGACGCTCATCGTTCCTCCCCGAAAGCAGCATTTTGTTCCCGCATTATGGTACATTTGTATCGCATTGCAGTCAAGTGTTGCGTTGCCGCCATTGCGCCGATAGGCTGTGCGGAACCGGAATCAGCAATGGGCAACGCGGACGGCGGAGCATTGGACGGAGAAGCATCGCATAGGAATCAAGGCATTCAGGTCATTTCCCGGGCCGCAGACATTCTCCGTCTTCTGGGCCGCGAGACGGACGGACTCAGCCTTGGCCAGATCGCGAAGAGCGTGGCCCTGCCCCGTTCCACTGTGCAGCGCGTTGTCGCAGCGCTCGCAGTCGAGGGATTCATCTCGACCGAAAAGGGATACGGTGGAATCCGGCTGGGTCCGGAGATCCAGAGTCTCGCACAAGCCACGGCGTCGGACATGAAGGATCGGCTTCGCCCGGCCATGAAGCGGATTTCGGAAGAGACCGGCGAAACCGTCGACCTTGCCGTCCTTGACGGAAACAAGATGCTTTTCATCGACCAGATCGTGGGAAGCCAACGGCTTCGAGCGGTGTCAAGAATCGGGGAGACGTTTCCGTTGACGACAACGGCAAACGGCAAGGCTGCGCTGGCCTGCCTGCAGCGGGAACACGCCGAAAGGCTGATCGTCGCCGAAGTCGAGGAGCGGGATTCGAATTCGAGGACGCCGGACGAGATCCTGGATGAAGTCGAGCAGATCAAGAACGGCGTCTTGGCCAGGGACGAGAACGAGCATTCCGACGGAATTTGCGCCCTCGGATTCGCGATCAAGGACTCGAACGGCGACATATATGCGCTGTCAACGCCGGTTCCGAGCACCCGCTACGAGCGCCTGAAAGACTCCCTGACTGAAGTGCTGAGCCGGTGCTTGGAAGAAATCGGGGGCTGACCGCTGTCCAGCCCGCCTTGCGGACGCAGAATTTGCCGAAGGCGTCGCGCCAAAGCGGACGCTGGCAGCCATGAGCCTAGCAATTTCCGCATCAAGCCACGCAAGCGGTTCCCGGCCCAAATCTCCATGGGCAACAGGCATGGACACGTCAGACTCACTGCATGCCTCAAACACCATCCGGCACGGCAACCGCCCGACGCTGGCAGGCAGGGCGACCTGAATCCTGTGCGAGGACATGTCGCGCAAGATGTGCGGCACGACCGAAGTCGTGGATGGACTCCGCCGTCGCGACTTGCGTGGCCGAGACTGCGGCAATGCATCGGACCGATGGCAAGGGCGCCGGGACCAGCCGCTTGCCGGATTTGGAACATCATGCGCGGACATGTGCTGTATGAAGCCGGGCTCGGTCACCTTCCCACGGTGGCTTGACACGCGAACACGCATTGGCGAACACGGTCGCGAACCTTGCCGGAAGGATGCTGGCAATCTGGAACGGTCCTACCGGACGATGCAACAATCTGACGAGAGCGTGAAATGAGCGGACAAGCAGACACCGAAGCACAAGAACAGAACTACACCATGGGCTACAACGAGGAGTTTCAGGTGCTCCTGCGTCGCAGGAGTGCAGCCAACAATGCTTCTCAACTGCTTCCGAGACTCAGTTCAGGCATGCGCCTCCTTGATGTGGGTTGCGGCCCTGGAACGATTTCGATGGGTCTGGCTGACGTCGTGGCCCCCGGAGAGTTCATCGGCGTCGACATCGAGGAATCCCAGATCGAAATGGCCAGGGCGGCGGCGTCTGCCGGCGGCCACAAGAACGCAGAATTCGAGGTCGCAGACGCCGTGAATCTGCCCTTCGAAAGCAATTCCTTTGATGTCGTTCATGCCCATGCGACCGTAATGCACGTGCCGGACACCAGCGCTGCCGTTGCGGAAATGATGCGTGTCCTGAGACCCGGCGGGATCATATCCTGTCGGGACATGATCCTGTCCTCATGCTTCACCGAACCAAGGCATGGTGACTTCGAAATTGCATGGCAGGTGTTCGGCAAGCTCCTGTCCGCAAACGGCGGGCATCCGGAAATGGGCAAGGAGATCAAGGGCGTGCTTCATGCCGCGGGATTTTCCGACATTGCGGTGAGTGCCTCCTTCGAGTGTTTCGCGGCCAAGGAGGACGTGGATTTCTTTCACGGGTTCGCTCAGGGATGGTTTTTTTCTGACCAAACCATGGCGGCGGCCGAAAAAATCGGCGTGGCCAGCGCCGAAGACATGGACCGTTGGCGCGGCCTGCTAGACCAATGGCAGGCTGACCCGGCAGCATTTTCGACGATTGCCTGGGGCGCAGCGCTTGGAGTCAAGCCTGGGTAACAGCGCGACGAGCGCTGCCAGCCATCAAGACCTGCCCAGCGGAAACGACACGCAATGTCCTTGCAGGACTTGGCTGCCCTGCCACTCGAAATATCGAGCGGATTGCCGGACACCTGCACCGACGAGCGGTCGGCGATTGTCCAAGGTCAGATTCTGTCCTGATGTCGAAAGGACGCACCGGCCTGCCAGGAAATTCCCGCAATTCAGGTTGGGCCAGCAATGCCCAAACCACCACCAAGCACTGGCGAAGCCGCGCAAGTCACAACCTGTTCAGTCTTCGAAAAATTCCGCATGCGAATTGCGGATTCCTGCAATGACATCGTCAAGCCTTGACAAGTGGGACTTGATCGCGCCGATCAACTCACTCTCATCGCGTCTGCGGAGTGCATCTGCGATCAGCGTGTGGTCCTCGAGGAGTTCCTCCATCGTCGCCGGTTCGGAAAGGCTCAGGACACAGATGCGATCAACTGCCGCCTTGTTTTCGGCAATCGTGCCAATCATCAGAGCGCTGTCACCGGCATCGCAAAGGTGCTCGTGAAAGTCGTAGTCCAGTGCATGGAACCGCTCCACGTCGCGCCCTTCTATCGCCGCCTGCTGGTCTTCCAGGTCCTTTCGCAACCGCTCGTGGTGCAACGGCGTGGCCGACCTGCACGCCCGACGCAGTATTTCGCATTCCACCGCCATGCGGATGAACCGCGCACGCTTGATCTTCTCAGAGGAAAACTGCCGAACTATGGTTGCCTTTTGCGGGCGGACTAGCAAGAGATCCAGATTTGCCAAGCGGATGAACGCTTCGCGCACCGGCTGGCGGGACACGTCGAACTGCCCCGCAACCTCGATCTCGCTGATCCGCGTGCCTGGCAGGAGCCGCAACGACACGATCTCGCCGTGCAGGTAGTCGAACACGTCGTCTGCGTTGGTCCTGCGGTCAGCTCTTGCCAATGACTGCGCCATGAAGATCCTCTCTGTCGTGGGCTCACTACCATACCAGATTGCGCAACAAAAGCCGATACAGGCCCGCGCACCGTGCAACATGATGTCTGGACTCCCATTCGTGAGAGTTGACATCTCCCTGCGCCTCGCCCTCCTGCGCCGTCGGCACTGGTCCGGACATGGAATCGCCTCTGGAACTTGACGGCGGCATCTGCACTGATGTCGCGCCGGATCACACTCCCGACGGGCGGTGCCTTCCACAATCTGAACTTGGTCGCCTGCACAACCGTGCTCGCTTGGAGTCAGGCCTGACCTGCGACCCGGACGGATTGCATTCCCGGCTTGCATCGCCAAAAATGGCAACAGCATGGACAAGGAATTCACCCCGTTCGACGAAATGTTCATGGCCGGCGGCAAAGTCCGCCGGCCCTACTCCGGATACCATCATTGGCTGGAAGACCAGCATACCCGGCGCCTTCAGCAGAAATCCTCGGAAGCCGATGCGCTGTTCCGAAGCGTTGGCGTCACATTCAACGTCTACGGCAACAAGGACGCCGACGAACGGCTGATTCCCTTCGACATCATTCCCCGGATAATTTCAGCAGCCGAATGGTCGAAGCTTACCCGCGGAATTGAACAGCGGATCAGGGCAATCAATTCATTCCTGCATGACATCTACCATCGGCAGGAAATCATCCGGGCCGGCAAGTTGCCCGCCAGGCTCATCAAGGGGAATTCAGCATTTTTGCCGCAGATGATCGGAGTCACGCCGCCCGGGCACGTCTACACACATATCGTCGGGACTGACATAATCCGCACTGACGAAAATGAATTCCTCGTTCTCGAGGACAACGCCCGAACGCCTTCCGGCGTCTCCTACATGCTGCAAAACCGGGAAACGATGCTGCAGATGTTTCCCGATCTCTTCTCTGCTGTAAGCGTGCGGCCGGTCAGCGATTACCCAAAATATCTTCGCAGGTGCCTGTCTGATTGCCCGCCTGCACAATGCGAGGGCAGGCCGGTCATCGGCGTGTTGACACCTGGCATTCACAATTCGGCCTATTTCGAACACGCCTTTCTTGCTGACCAGATGGGAGCCGAACTCGTCGAAGGTCAGGATCTCCGGGTTGTAGACGGGCGAATCGCCATGCGAACGATCCGCGGCTATGTTCCCGTCGATGTCCTGTACCGGCGCGTCGATGACGACTTTCTTGATCCCTTGAACTTCCGTCCCGATTCCCTCCTTGGCGTGGCGGGTATCCTTGACGTCTACCGCGCCGGAGGCGTGACCTTGGTGAACGCCCCGGGCACCGGCATTGCCGACGACAAGGCGATTTATTCCTACATCCCGGACATCATCCGGTTCTACACCGGCGAAGCTCCACTCCTGGGCAACGTGCCAACCTGGCGCTGCTCGGAACCGGACCATCTGGCATACGCGCTCGAGAATCTCTCCGAACTGGTCGTGAAGGAAATACACGGGTCGGGCGGCTACGGAATGCTCGTCGGCCCTGCCGCCAGCAAGCAGGAACTCGCAGATTTCAGGGAACTCTTGTCTTCCCGGCCGGAAAACTACATCGCACAGCCAACCATGTGCCTCTCGACGGTTCCAATCCTTGCCCGAAGCGGACTTGCGCCCAGGCATGTGGATCTTCGGCCCTTCGTCCTGGTGTCACCAGACAGGATACATATTTCGCCCGGCGGGCTCACGCGTGTTGCGCTCAAGGAAGGTTCGCTGGTCGTCAATTCCAGCCAGGGCGGCGGGACAAAGGACACCTGGGTATTGGAGGATTGAGATGGTCCTGGGGCGAACCGCTGACGGACTCTTCTGGATGTTTCGCTATCTTGAGCGAAGCGAAAACACGGCCAGGCTGATCGGGGCCGGCCTTCGTATCGCCCTTACCCGCTCGCGGTCCGGCGCAGAGGAATGGTCTTCGATCATAAGCACCGCCGGCGCGACGGATGCGTTTCTTGCCCGTCACCCGGGCTATGAATTCGACGGCGTCGTTGACTTCATGCTTCGCGACAGGACCAATCCGTCTAGCGTCATGTCGCTGATAGAAGCCGCACGGAACAATGCGCGGTCCGTTCGAACTGCGCTGACGAGCGAGGTTTGGGAAGCCACGAACGAAACCTGGATGTCGCTCCGGAACGCCTTGAAGACACCTGTCACGCACCACGGCCTGCCTGAAGTCCTGAGCCTGATACGCCAGCAAAGTGCCTACGTGAGAGGCGCCCTGCACGGTACAATGCTCCGCAACGAGATGTTCAACTTCGCCCGATTGGGCACGTTTCTGGAACGCGCCGACAACACCGCCAGAATTCTCGACGTGAAATACTATGTCCTGCTGCCATCCGTCATTCACGTTGGTGCACCCATCGACAATGTTCAATGGGAGACGATTCTTCGATCCGTTTCCGCCAAGCACGCCTATGATTGGCTGAACGAAGGCGATCCCGATCCGGCCGGAATTGCCAGGTTCCTGATTCTCGACAGCCGCATGCCGCGGTCGATGGCGTTCTGCTGCAAGCAGATCCTGGAAAACCTTCGCTACCTTGAAGCAGACCTGCCGGATCCTGCCTTGAGCCTGGCCTTGGCGCAAGAACTCACTGACAGCCTCCGGAACCGGGACATCAAGGAAGTCCTTGAAGAAGGATTGCATGACTTCATTCAGGAATTCATCTCCAGGCTGGGCAAGCTGGGCGGCCAAATCGAAACCGATTACCGGTTTCACTCGTAAACTCGGTTCGGAGTCCGTAGCATGCTGCTCAAGATATCCCACCAGACGTCCTATCACTATGATCAGCCAATCCGCACAGGACTCTTTCAGCTTCGGCTGCATCCAAAGAGCGGTCGGGGGCAGGAAGTCCGATCCTGGTCCACGCGAATCGAGGGCGGGACAAGAGAAGTCACCTTCACGGACCAGTTCCACAACCAGGTTGATCTGGTCAGCGCTCATGCCCACACGAACGAAGTGGTCGTAACCTGTGAAGGCGAGGTCGAGGTCACGGATTCCAGTGGAGTCTTCGGAACCCATCGCGGAAATGTTCCATTGTGGCTGTATCTGCGGCAGACGGATACAACCAAGCCCGGTCCTGGAATTCACGAACTGGCCGAGGAATTTTCCACTGCGTGGCGAAAAGATTCCCCGGACAGCGACGACATCACGTTGCTTCATGCGTTGTCGGCGCAAGTCCTGTCCAGGATGTCCTACGAGCCCGGTACGACCGATACGTCGACCCGCGCCGAAGACGCTCTGACCGCCGGCAAGGGCGTGTGCCAGGATCACACGCATGTCTTCCTTGCCGCATCAAGGTGCCTAGGCTTCCCTGCCCGTTACGTAAGCGGTTACCTGGAGTCTGGCGACCATGGCAATGAACAGGCCGGACATGCCTGGGCGGAGATTCATGTCAATGGGCTGGGCTGGGTTGGGTTTGACGTCTCGAACGGGATTTCTCCCGACGAGCGGTATGTAAGAGTTGCGACAGGGCTTGACTATCAGGATGCCGCGCCCGTCCGGGGCATGCGGCGCGGGGATGCAGTTGAAACGATGAGCGTTTCGCTACAGGTAACCCAGCAATGACTCCTTCTGGGCAAAGGAGCCTCCAGTCCCTGTCCAGACAGCAGGGATTCCAGAGATGACCTATTGCGTCGGCATGCGGCTGAATCAGGGGTTGGTGTTCATGTCTGACACACGGACCAACGCGGGCATCGACAATGTCTCTGTACACAAGAAGCTATTTCGCTGGGACGTGCCTCGAGAGAGGGTCCTCACAGTGATGACGGCGGGAAATCTTGCAACCACCCAATCGGTCATCAATCTCATCGAGGAACAAGCCCAGTCGGGCGATGGCAGCCAGTCCATCCTCAATGCGCCTTCGATGTTCCGGGTTGCCGGCTTGATCGGAAAGATCCTGCGCGAAACGATCCACGAAATGGGTCCTGAAGGAAGCGAGGAGTCGTCAGCATTTCGGGCGACCATAGTCGTGGGCGGACAGATTCGGGGCGAACCTCCGAGAATGTTCATGATTTACCCGGAAGGAAACTTCGTTGAGTCCGGGCCGGACACTCCCTACTTCCAGCTTGGTGACGCCAAGTACGGAAAGCCGATATTGGCAAGGGCCTATCGCCCAGACATCTCCTTCGAACACGCGATAAAGCTTCTCATCGTTTCGTTCGATTCAACCATAAAGTCAAACCTGTCAGTCGGGCTTCCACTCGACGTCAGCGTCTATGAGGCAGAAACGCTTGTTCCTGGGCCGACGCGCCGCTTTGCGGAGAGCGACCCATACTACCGAACCATTTCGAAGGGATGGAGCCAGGCCATTCAATTGGCCTTTGATTCGCTCCCCGACTATTCGTTTGGGGACAGCTGACATCCGTTCGATCTGAGAGGCAACGCCTGCGACACCAAGGTGAAAGTCCGCCCTCCGATGACTTCGCAGTCTTGGCCGACCACACTGGCGCGATGGTTCAGCAATCAGTTGATGCCAGCACAGGCTTCAACGCCTCAAGCACCACGACTGCAGCCCCTTCTCCATTCGTTTCGCGTCCGCAACCGCTCCCGCCCCGACAGGCTTTGCATCGCGTTCGGCTACGCTGCTGCCTGCCTGGCTGGTGGCAACGGCAACAAGGACACTACCATCGCGGCACCTTTCTGACATAATCCGGAATGTATCGGCGGATTTCCTCCGTGTCGTCCCGATCATTTGCGGGATTCTCCAGATAGAGCGCATGCAGTTGCTGCAGCGCCTCTTGATTCAGCGAAACGCCGAGACCCGGCCCGCGCGGAACCGCGAGCCGCCCGTTCCTGAATTCAAATCCCTCACCGTCGACGACGTCATGAGCGGTCCATGGATAATGGGTGTCGCAGTCATGGGACAAGTTCGGCGTGGCCGAGGCGACGTGAAGCATGGCGGCAAGGCTGATACCGAGATGCGTGTTCGAATGCATCGACACGCCCATTCCGGCAGCCGCGCCCATCCGGCCCAAGGTCACTGCCCCCGTCGCGCCACGCCAGTAGTGATGGTCCGAAAGCACGATCTGCACGGCACGCTTCCGGTGCGCCTCGAAGACCTGCTCGAACTCCACCACCACCAGGTTGGTCGCGAGCGGCATGTCCGTCTGCGCCGCAAGCTCCGCCATGGCGTCCATGCCTCGCACCGGATCCTCAAGATATTCCAAGATGCCGCCCAGGGTTTTGCAGATCCCTGCAGCCGTCTCGACCCGCCACGCCCCCATCGGGTCGATGCGAAGGGCGTGATCCGGGAACCGCTCGCGCAGCTTCAGAATGGTCTCGATCTCAAGCTCCGGTTCCAGCACGCCGCCTTTCAGCTTCAGCGACCGAAACCCGTGCTCTCCCACGAATGCCTCGGCTTCCTCGACGAGCGCGTTCGGGGACATGACCTCACCGAATAGATCATCACCGAACTGATCGGAGGGCTTGGCAAACTTGAAGAACAGGTAACCTGCAAACCCGACCTCGTCGCGCACGGCTCCGCCGAGCAGGTCGCAGACCGGTCGACCGAGAGTTCTGCCCTGCAAGTCAAGACAAGCGATCTCGAACGCGCCGTAGACGACGTCGACCACCTTGTGGTCCGCAAGCATGGTCGGGCCGTTGATCCCGCCGGCATCCGGCAGCGCCTCCGACAACCGGCGCGCCAGATCGTTGAGATTGAACGGGTCCAGGCCCGTCAGCGCGTCCGCCGCCCGCTGCAAGCCGGACAGGCAACGCACCTGCCCGTAGGTCTCCGAAACGCCGACCATGCCGTCATCCGTCTCGATCTCGATGATCGAGCGAAGGAAGTATGCGCCGTGAACGCCCTTGGTGTTCAGAAGCGGCACGTCAGGCACCGCGATTGGCGTGATCCGCACCTTCGCTACACGCATTTCCCGCCTCCGCAGAATCTTCCTATTGTCCTTTCCGCCGAATCAGGCATACTTGTATACAAGTTTGCGAAGCAGGCGACGTCAACGATAGATTGCACGCGCCTCATGCCGACCAGGGGGATGGATGTCAGCAGTCGTCCTGAAGGACATCTACAAGCGCTTCGGCGCCATTCAGGTCGTTCATGGAATCAACCTGGAGGTTGCCGCGCAC